>JADFYL010000087.1 GCA_015233045.1 Nitrospirota bacterium
TGTTGTCCGGAATCGTCACCTAAATGGTTGTTTTATGATGATTTTGCCTATTCTGAGGTATAAGGACAGATTCCGGACAAGCCGGAATGACAAAATGAGGCCGGAATGACAGACAAAGAAATGACATATCATCGTAGATGGAATCATAGCTCGATCACGTTGGTATTGAAATGCCAATATTGGGTGTAAGTTCCATATATTTGAGGCATCTTAAAATATAATACATTGATATATAACGATATTAATCTGGCATGGATATTGCGGTTAATGGTCTTGTCTCATCAAAAAAATTAAGAGGAGGAATCTATGTACGAAGGCTTTGGAGCGAGGCAGGTAGGAAAATATTCAGACAAGGGAAAAGTTGAGTTTAAGCTTTTTATCCCCATCATACGCGACCCGAAGATCAGAGAAATCAAAGTAATCGGGACATTTCAGGAGCAACTTCAAAAGAAACAGGCAAATTGGGACCCTACCAGTGCCCCTGTCATGGAGCTTGAATCTCACACTAAGGGCTATCTTTGGCATTATACCACTGATGTTGAACTTCAGGAAGGATTTTACGAGTATAAGTACTATGTAACGTTTCAAGACTCCTCGGTTCCCTTTCGTTTGTGTACCGACCCGTGTGCGCGTTACGGCGGAAGTGAGTGTCAGAATTCGGCATTTGTAGTTGGCGGCAGCTATCTTAGCGTCGCACCGCTTAGTGTTCCGAGAAAACCGCATCGCGACCTTGTCGTATATGAACTGAATATAGACGACTTTACGGCTGAGTATCGCGGTGGCAGTGCGCCTATTGAAGCGGTTACAGAAAAGATTTCCCATGTAGCTGACCTCGGCGTCAACGCCATATTATTTATGCCGTGGACGGCGTGGCCGGGCTATGGTTATAGCTGGGGATATACGCCGTATCAATATTTTTCGGTAGAGTATCGCTACACTAACGCCATTGGCAAGCCCTCAGAGAAACTCTCTCTGCTGAAGACATTGATTTCTGAATGCCACAAGAAAGGGATTCATGTCATTATGGACGGGGTTTACAACCATTCAGCAGATGATGTAAATAAGTTTCCTTACTATCATTTCTATCAGACAAAGGACGATTGTCCCTACGTTGGGCAATTCGGGGGCGCTTTCGGAGGTTTAACTGACTTGGATTATCACAATGATTGTACACAGGAATTCATCAAGGACGTGTGCTGTTACTGGATGGATGAATTTAAGATAGACGGCATCAGATTTGATAACACCACCAATTACTACATAAGCGGCGACAATCGCGGGCTGCCTCAGCTCCTTGAAGACATAACCAATCATGTATCTAAAAAGGGTGAAAATAACTTTTCCCTGACCCTTGAGCATATTGATATGAACGCCGCTCAGGTGACAAAGCAGACAAAGGCCACGAGTTATTGGGATAACTCTTTGTATGATAACACGCGTGACAGCCTCTTGAACTGGACTGTAAACCCGAGACTACTGATAGCCTTCAACGCCAACAAGTGGTTAAAAGAGAAAGAGGGTGACGGCACAACCAAAGACAACAAGGTGGCCACTACATACCTGACTAATCACGACCACTCTCATGTGGCGTGGTGGGCCGGTGCAAGAGATAATAACCAGGGTTCAGGCGCAATGCAGTGGTATCGCACACAGCCCTATGTCATTGCGATGATGACAATGCCAGGTGTTCCTATGATCCTAAATGGTCAGGAATTTGCCGAAGACGCATGGGTTATGGAAGACGACAAAGGCTCAGGGCGCAGGGTAATTCCCAGACCACTGCGATGGGAGCTTTCGGGCGACAATATAGGAAGACCCCTGTCTGACGTGTATAAGAGATTGATAGGCATACGCCTCGCGTTTGGTACACTTCGCAGTGATGACTTCTATCCCGATTGGGCAGATTGGATGAGAAAACCGAATCAGGAAGGATACGGAATGGACGCAGACAATCAGATAGTGATATTTCGCCGTATGGGTAATCTCAATGGAGGGGTTGGTCGGTTTGCTGAGGTGGAGCGGTTTGTTATAGTGTTGAACTTCTCTCAGGACAGAAAGACCGTATCTGTACCATTCGACGTGAACGGCCGATGGAAAGACCTTCTTGTTGAGCCTAATTGGGAATTTGACGTGAGCGGATTTCATAAAAACGTAACCGTTAATTCTAACTGGGGCTATATATTCTACAACAAAAGCAGATAGGGTTTTAAGCTTCCTGCTGGCAACACAAAGGGCCGGAGCACTGAAGCCGCCAGCGGGCGGCCGCCCAAACGCAATAGACAAAACATGTGCAAAACTACGGGGTGAAGGGGGGGTTACCCCCCCTTCGTCGTTAATCCTTTTAGTCTTAGTGCTCCCTAAGTGAGCGCGCTACAAGCCCTATTCCCCCGACGAGCATTGTGAGCATCAGCAGTGTATTAAACAGGCTTGTCGGGCGGAAGTATATGTCGAGGCGGGTGATTATACCGACTAAGATTATTGCGCCCCCGCCAAGCGTCAGGACCCAGCCGACGATTGAGCCGCCATTAAAAAACAATATCCCTATCCCGAATAACAATGGGATTAACGTCATCCCAAAGGCCGAGTGTCCCCATATGTACCAACTGCCTGAGCTGACCATCACGTGGTTCAAAAGTAAATACCCTCCCACAATAACCATCATAAGGCCCATTAAGAAACTGCCTATGCCGCCCGATGTCCCACCCGCACCTCTAACTTTGGCCATTAACCCCCTCCTGATTTTATTTCCAATCGGCACCTGTCCATGTCTTTTTGTAGGTTCGCAGCGCGTACGCACAGAGTAAGAGCTGCTCCATCGAAGTCCACCACCGCCTCGTGTCATCGTCCACAACGCTCAGAAACTCGTTCAGCATTTCGATTACATCAAGCGGTTCGGTGATGTTGAGCAGTTCCTGCAACTGGTCCTGCCGCGGCAGCCACACCGCTTTTGATCTTTTAAAGTCTTGATTCATTACGTCTATCAGCACCTTGTCATCAACAAGCGATATGCTGGCGCTGACGTCTCTGGTTGCGAACACGGCGCTTTTGTCGCAGTAAAAATCTCCATACGCGACATTCCATATCTGCTGAATGAATACCGCCTTTTCGCACATCCCGATATACGCGGGTGAGAAGTCCATCTTATATGCCGCCTCCGATAAAGTCCGGTAATTACCGCCGTGTTAATAATATAATAAAACCCGGGCAAATTAACAGACTCGCGACGAGGCAATATCTGAAGTGGTCAAAAAAATGCCAAAAAACAGATTGTCAAAATCAATTGATAAATGCTACCATGTCACATCTTTGAAAAGCGATAAGGAGAAATCGAAAAATGGCGAAATTCGACGATCTAATTAGCACGGTAGGGAAGTTTGTGGACATGCAAAAAGGTACGTGGGACCATTTGGAATGGGAGAGGCTGGTGTCGAAGGTACAGCGTATGGGTTATGAGATGTCGGGCGACATTGTATATAACCTTGGTACGACAGTGGAATCACTCAAGAAATTGTATTTATCCAAGACGAGCAAAGATGAGATGCTCAGGATTGTTACCGATGTCCCTAAGGGTATTGCCCACTTTATGGAGGAGACCAGAGGGATATGGGAACATGCCGATTGGCTGAGGCTGCTGAAGGAAATGGAAAAAGTCGGGATTGCTATATCGGAAGATACACAGAAATATATCGGCGATATGCTTGAGGCGTCGAGGCGTCTTTATGGCGCGCCACACAAAGAACCGGTATTTGAGTTAAAACCAGATGTAGTGGAACCAGCCCCCGTTGAAGCAAAAAAGCCGGTTGAGGTTGAGGTGAAAGAGCCGGTTAAGCCAGCGAAGCCTGTCAGTGCGGAAGCGAAGACCGTGGCCGAAGTAAAAAAGCCCTACGAGACAGAGGTGAAAAAATACATCGCGGCCGAGGTAAAAAAGTCCGCCACGGTTGCAGCCGATAAGGCCGAAAAGAAGACGGCCACATCCAAGGCTGCCCCTAAAAGCGATGAGGAGCCTAAAGCAAAAAGGCCGTACAAGAAAAGAAGCTGAGAAAAAGGCAGACATTCAAACAGGGACTGAGCCGTGACTTGGGGTATCAGTCCAAAAATGGGATGTTTACAAAAAGAAAGAAACCGTTGAGCACCATGAATATCCCGGTGAGGGCTGAACACACAGACGTGTAAAACACGGGGTGTGAGTGCGAAATGATCGCCACTGAGGCAAGGACGATGGCAATCTGAAGCAGCACCTCCGCATATTCAAAGTAGGGGTCTCGCTTGCTGTTTTTGTCGCGCTCGGTGGAGATTTCTCTGGCCTTGTGTTCGATTTCCTGTTTTTCCTTGCTGAGGCGGACCTCCTCCTCTGAGAATGTCCTTATTGTAGATTCGTATTTTTCTACAATTGCTGGCTTCATTGTATCTTTTATCTCAAGAAGGTGTGCCTCAAGGATTTGCCTCTGAATCTTATACGCGTGTTCTCTGATGGCCTTCGACTGGTAATACGCCCACTGGTTGGACGCCTCCTGCGAGGACACCAGAAGCCCCTTCATCGCGTGGCCTCCACCTAATGATGCGATGGCAAGAAAAACGGCGTACAGGGCGGTGACAAGGGCGACTTTCTTTGAGAATCTATCGTTTCTCTTTTCTTTGAGTTCTTCGGGATTTGGTATCTCTATCTCTTCCATAACCTTATACCTGCCCCGATACCTGCCCCGACCATAGTTTTAGAGGTTTACGCGGTAACATGCGTTTCAGGACAGTCTAATACGCCGCTTAGTGCGGCAAAGTAGTCCTTCGCCTCATCAAGGGCCTCTCTGACGGCCTTCTTCCCGTAAAACCCGACCGCAACGTGAAAGAAATCGAGCTTCGCCACATGTTTTGCGATGTATTTCCACGAGTAAAAACGCCCCATTGCCTTAAATGTCTCCATGTGCAGTGTCTGCGGCTTCATAAGCGTAGGTTTATATATAACGTGATGGGCGTCGTACTTGCTCCAGTCGGTATTAAGAAGTCTGCCTGATTCCTGCATCTCGAAGAAAAACGGTGTCCCCGGCAAAGGGGTCAGAATCATAAACTGAACAGTGTCTATGCCAAGGTTTATTGCAAAGTCAGCCGTCTTTTTAATCGTGTCAACATCGTCGGTGTCAGCGCCAAGGACGAACATCCCGTGTATCTCAATGCCGTGGGCCTGAACGGTCTTAATACATCTGACGATCTCATCAAGGCTCTGCCCCTTGTTATAACTCTCCAGCGTGACGGGATTTATGGATTCAAAACCGATATAGAGCATGTGACAGCCCGAATCGGCAAACAAACGCAGGAGTTCCTCGTCCTTCGCCACGTCGGTACGCACCTGCGCCGACCAAAAAGGTTTGACCTTCTCCGCTATAAGCGCCCTAAGCAGTTCCTTCGTGCGTTTCTTGTTCGCCGAGAAGTTATCATCAACAAAAAATATGTTTTCCTTCGTCTTAGCACAGGCGTATTTAATTTCATTAAGTGAATGCTCGACAGAGTTAAAGCGGTACTGCCTTCCGAAAACCCTGATAACGGAGCAAAATTTACAGTTAAACGGGCATCCCCTTGATGTGGAGACAGGATATATCTTCATGCGATTCCATTCCTGTACCAGCGTAACGTCCGGTATGGGGAGCGAGTCAAGGTCCATAACGCGGGCGCTGTCTGGATTGTGGAGACAGTTTCCGGCGGAATCTTTGTATGAAAGCCCGGCTATTGTAGCTATAGAAGGTTTGCCATGCTCAAGGTAATCAAACAGCGCGGTGATGGAATGGTCGGCCTCACCACGCAGCACATAATCCACATAGGCGAGGGCCTCCTCTGGCAGAAACGTGGTATGTGCCCCGCCCATAACTACCGGTATCCCACGGGCCTTAACCCTCTCGGCTATCTTATATGCCCTTGGCGCGGTCGAGGTTATCGTAGAGATACACACAATGTCGGAGCTTTCGATATATGTCCAGTCGGGGCGGCCTACATCCTCAATAAACGCCTTAACTTCATACCCTCTGCCCCTTAGTATCGTAGAAAGCAGTATCGTACCTACCCTGGGTATCGGAAACTTACTGAATATGTGGTTTCCCGGCGACTTGGCCTCTATGAACGAAATGCGTTTAATTTCCACTCATTCTCTCTTTCACTAATCCTACAACATTAATGATAATTTATGCAAGCTGTTTTTTTACGGAGCTGTTTTTTTTGCCCTCTCTATAAACTGTCTCATCCTTGCGTGGTCTTTTTTCCCTTTGGATGCCTCAACACCTGAGCTTACATCAACGGCATAAGGAGAGACCTTTCTTACAGCGGTCTCGACATTGTCAGGGTTTAATCCACCGGAGAGGATTATATTGCCGAACTGGCTCGCCTCCACGGCTATCTCCCAGTTGAAGAGCTTGCCCGTGCCGCCGAATGAATCCTCGGCGTATGCGTCGAGAAGGAATGCCGTTACCCATACATCGAACTTTGACAGCGGCTCAAGGTCTGTGAAATCCCTAATTCGAAACGCCTTTATGACCTTTGGCCAGAACGCGGCCATCTCCGGCGGTTCGCTGCCGTGGAGCTGGACGACGTCAAAACCAGCGGCCTCCTTGATTTTATTAATTTTTTTCTCTGTCTCGTCAACAAATACCCCTACGGTTGTGATAAATGGCGGTAACACCTCAATTATCTCGGCGGCCGTCTCCGGCGTTATATGCCGGGGGCTTTTATCGTAGAATACGAAACCGAGGGCGTCGGCGCCAAAATCAACCGCCGCCATAGCATCTCTCATATTTGTAATGCCACAAATCTTTACCCTTATCATAACCGCCTCTCAAATTGGCCGCTTTTGCCGCCCGTTTTTTTTATCAGCATAATGCCTGTTAACTCCATTTCCTTATCAACGGCCTTACACATGTCATAAATAGTCAATAACGCGGTAGTGGCCGCTGTAATGGCCTCCATCTCCACGCCGGTTTGGCCTACGGTCTTTACGGTGGCCACTGCCTTTATTGATTTTCTTTCGTCGTCTATCAGAAATTCAATTTTTATAGACGTAATTATTATGGGGTGGCACATGGGTATGAGGTTAGACGTCTGTTTTGCCCCCATTATGCCGGCAATGCGTGCAGTTGAAAGGACATCTCCCTTTGGCAGGCCACCTGTTTTTACGAGCGACAAGGTTGCCGCCGCCATTGTTATCGAACCCGCGGCCACGGCCTCCCTGCGGGTTGCGGCCTTTTCTGTGACATCCACCATCCTCGCGTTTCCCAACTCATCTATGTGCGTAAGGTTTTTTTTCTCCATCACTTCGATAATTCCCTGAGCATTTTCGATAGCCTGGCCTTTAATTCCTTCAGCCGCCCCTCCCGCACTGCCGCAACAGAGGCGCTGCTTCCCGCCATTTTTAGCAGGGCGGTCTTGTCCGCTGTCCTTTCGGTGTTGGAGGCGATTACCTTTTGTCTGAATTTCTTCAGAAATGACAGATATGAGGAGAAATCCCCGCCGAACATCTGCCGCAGCTCAGCCGCAATTGTCCGCGATAGGGCAGGGCTAATGCCGGAGGTCGAAACCGCAATGGCAAGCTGCCCGCATGTTATCTGTGATGGGACGATGTAATCGCATTTCTTGGGTTGGTCTGCGGCATTGACAAGGCCACCGGTGATTTTGTCGTTTAATCCAACCGCGCCCGTTGCCGAGACGGTCAAAAATGCACCCATGAGGTCGCCGTCCTCGTACTGCCTGTCAATGTGCCTGATAGCGCCGCGGTTTTTGAGTCCGGCCAGCCCCGGTGTAAGCGTCGGGCTAATCACGGTAACAACCGCACCAGCTTTTAGAAGAGACGATACCTTACGTTGAGCCACCTTTCCACCGCCTATTACTACGCACTTCTTCCCTGTAAGGTTAAGAAAAACCGGATAGTATTTCAAGACTTGAGCTTAGATAACTCCTTGTCAATCTTTTTCAGGAGTACAGTGTCGTTGGTGCTGCCTTTGGCCTTCTCAATATACTCTCTTGCCTTAGCGGAGTCTCCCATACCTTTGTAGGCCAGACCCATGTGGTAGTAGAGCTTTCCCATGTCAGGGTATTCGGGATATTTGCTTATTATGACATTGAATCTTCGCAGGGCGGCTGAGAAGGCATCTTTTTTTAGATAAAACTCACCTACGTAGAACTCGTGTTCCGCAAGGACATTGCGGCTCTTTTCGATTCTCAGCGGGACGATTTCCTTGTATGGGTTTCTTGGGTATTGCTCGTTCAGACCCTGGAACTCCTTTATGGCGGCATAGGCCGCCTTGTAACCCCTGTCCGGTCCCTCAATGGTATTAAACGTCAATGTGGCTACCTGATACTTGGCATAAGAGGAATACTTGTTGTCAGGATAATTTTTGAGAAACTTCCGGTATTCCTCAAGTGCTACATCAGGTTCGTCTGTCTTCATGTATGACTCGGCAATCTTAAGCTGTGCCAGCGGGGCATATTCTGTTACCGTGTCCCTGTTGGTAATCTCTACGAGAAGCCCACGGCCGGCGTCGTATTCCTTGTCTTCAATAAGCTGTATCGCCTTGGCGTAGGAGTCTTTCGGGTTTTCATAGGTCGGTTTAACGACCTCCTTCGCACACGCCACACAAAAAGCCAGAGCCAGCGCCGCTATTATCAATAACCTTGTTGTCTTGGACATCACCCTTATATTAAATATCTTATGGCACACATAAGTCAATATTTTTTTATTCATTTCTTATGGTAACATATTCCGCGAGGTATTTTTTTTCAGGTTTGAAGATAAATTAAAAAAAAGGGAGAAGGTGTTAGAGTAGAACATGGAAGCATCCGGCGGGGAACTTCATAAGGAGCTGACCATTCTGTATGTAGAGGACGATGCCACGGCGAGAAAGGCCCTTGCACGATTTCTTTCAAAGTACGCGGGGGAGGTTTTTTTTGCGGCAGACGGTATGGAAGGGCTGCAACTTTATAAAAGGCAAAGACCTGAGATAGTCATTACTGATATCAGAATGCCGGTTATGGACGGCTTAGCGATGTCAAAGGCGATAAAGGAGATAAATCCCGACGCATATATCATTGTTACGACGTCACACAACGACATTGAATTTCTAATGTCGGCCATAGATGTAGGCATTGATAAGTACATAGTAAAACCTGTAAGACTTGAAACCCTGAAAAAAATGTTGGCCATATGTGCTGAGACCATATACCGGCAGCACCAGATAATCAAACTAAACGAGGCATTGATGGCCTCGCTTAACGAAAAAGAGGTGCTGCTTAGGGAAATCCACCACAGGGTAAAAAATAACATGCAGGTGATATCGAGTCTTCTGAGGCTTCAGGCCAGATATGTAAAGGACAACAAACTCTCAGCAATGTTCAAAGACAGTGAGTACCGGATTCGTTCAATGGCCCTGATACACGAGAAGCTCTATAACTCAAAAGACCTGTCGCGCATTGATTTCGGAGACTATGTAAAAAATCTCTGCTCCGGCCTTTTCAGTTCATACGGGGTCAATAAGAAGGATATTAAATTTGATATAGACACCGCTGAAATATCTATGGGCATAGATACGGCGATTCCCTGCGGGTTGGTTATAAATGAGCTGATCTCTAATTCGCTTAAATATGCCTTTAGAAAGGGCCAAAAAGGGGAAATCAGCGTACGGTTAAGGGAAATGGGAGGCAACGTATATGAGCTGACAGTTGGCGACACAGGGATAGGGCTGGACAAGGATATTGACTTCAGGATGACAGAATCGCTGGGCTTGCAGCTCGTGAGCAGCATTGCTGAATCGCAGCTTCATGGAAAAATCATCCTTGACAGGACAAAAGGAACCGTGTTTAAGATAACATTCGATGAACTGAAATACGCAACCCGCATCTGAAAGCGTCAGGATATATTGTACTTCTTAATCTTCGTCAGGAGGGTTTTGTAGTCAACATCAAGAATCCTTGAAGCCGTGGACTTATTACCCTTCGAAAGTTTGAGCGCCCTGGTGATAGCCCTGACCTCGACATCGGCAACCGCCTGCTCTCTTAATTCTCTAAGTGTCTTCACACGTTAAGCATGGTATAATAATTTAGGATGTAAAGTAAACGGTCAAAGGATCAAAGTGTCAAAGGATTAACGACGAAGGGGGGGTACCCCCCCTCCACCCCGTATTTTTGCCAACGTTTTATTTATTAATTTTGGGCTGCCGCTCGTTGGCGGCCTCAGCGGTTAAAAACTATACATGACACAGTCACTGCTTGTCCGTTGCCCTTGCGTGTTTTTCGAACATGCCCTGCAGCATATCGTTGGCGCAGAACTTTCCACACATTGTGCATGAGTGCTCGTCGCTGGTTTTTCGTTTATTCCTTATTTCCACGGCCCTCTGCGGGTCTATTGCCAGGTCAAACTGAGTGTTCCAGTCCATGTTCCTCCTTGCCTTGCTGATTTGCTTGTCTCTGTCTGTGTCTGAGAGTTTCACCATGTCGCCGATATGGGCCGCTATCTTCGCCGCTATGACCCCCTCTCTGACATCCTCAACAAAGGGTAGGCCAAGGTGCTCGGCAGGAGTTACGTAACACAAGAAATCTACCCCGTAGGACGCCGAAATGGCCGCGCCTATGGCCGAGGTTATGTGGTCATATCCGGGCGCTATGTCCGTAGTGATCGGCCCAAGCATGTAAAAAGGTGCCTCGCCGCTCATCTTCTTTGCAAGTATAATGTTTGCCTCTATCTCGTTAATGGGGATATGCCCCGGTCCTTCGACCATAGTCTGGCAGCCCATGCCCCTGCCTATCTCCGCGAATTCACAGTTTATTATCAACTCCTGAATCGCAACCCTGTCGGTGGCGTCATGTATAGCCCCCGCCCTAAATCCATTGCCAAGGCTCAGGACTACATCATGGCGTCTCAGGATTTCGGCGACCCTGTCGAAATTTGCGTACAGGGGATTTTCCTTGTCATTGTACCGCATCCAGGCCACCATGCAGGCCCCGCCCTTTGAGACCAGTCCGCCGTAGCGATAATGCTGTTTTTTCAGTACCTCGAGGGTAAGCCTGTTTATGCCGCAGTGGATTGCCATAAAAGACACCCCCTCTTCACATTGCCTCTCTATGATTTCCCACAGCAGCTCCTCAGGCATTTTAGTAACCGAACCATATCTTTCCGCGGCAACGGCAAATGCCTCATAAAGGGGGACTGTTCCAATGGGCAGCATAACGGCGTACATTACTGCCCTCCTGATCTCCGTTATATTGCCGCCTACGCTTAGGTCCATTATGGTGTCGGCACCGTAGTGCTCAGCGGTCTTTGCCTTTTCTATTTCCATCGCGGGGTCAATGATGTCGGTTGACGTGCCAATAGAGGCATTGACCTTAGTCCTCAGGCCCTTGCCAATGCCAATGGTTTTGACTGTTCTCTTTGCGTTTGATGGAATTACTATCTTGCCCGAGGCCACGCGGCGTCTTACGACATTGATATCCAGTTTCTCGTCTTGTGCAACTGACTTTGCCTCCTCAGTAATTTCGCCCTTCAACGCCCGTTCAATTTGTGTCATACAAGTCTCCTGATAAAATTTCTTTGAATAAAAAAAAAGCTCCGAAGACGCCAAAGGCGTCATTCGGAACCCTTTACCATTAGATTGCCGATGTCTATATAATTATGTTATCTCTTCAGCAGGTCTTCTGGCTTGTGGCTCAAACCTAACGGCCACCGCCTTCCCACTATGGTTAAACCCCATAGCAGTGGCAAGATACTGCGGCCTTCGTAACCACTTACAGCAGCGGGACTGCCACGGACTTACACCGTGTTCCGGGATGCTGAACAACTACTGGTGGCAGTATAGTAAATTGAAGGCCAAATAGTCAAACCTCATGTGATTGCAACCTCATGCCCTAGAACCGACATAGAGAAGCGAAAAGAGTTAAAAGCCCCCGTGCTTTAAG
>JADFYL010000088.1 GCA_015233045.1 Nitrospirota bacterium
TAGTTGCCGGAGTTGAGTTTCTGTATGGTTTCTCCTTTGACGTGGTAGTTATCTTTTTTAAAGAGCAGTGTTGCCCGCGTCATAAACCCCGTATTGTTATCGGTGTAGAGTTCCGCCTCGTCGGCAAGCGCCCTGACTTCGCTGTCTTCATATATTACGTTTCCCTTGAGCACGGCCAGAGAATTCTCTTCGTAGAACTCGGCGTAGTCAGCCGTTACTGTGGAGTTATCTTTTTTAGACGTGATTTCAACGTTGCCGGTCAGGTAGTATATTTTTTTCACGCCGTCATAGTCCAGTTTGTCGGCGTCTATGACTGAGCCGCCGCTTTTGTTCCATTTTATGCCGAGTGTTGTGGTGGTGTTGTTGTCAGAGGGCGCGATAATCTCGTCAGCTACGGCCGCTGCCGCAATCAAAACTATGAATATGAATATCGCCGCGATTTTTTTCATAACTAAACGAGATACATTCTAACATATTCTTTACCTCAATTTATATAAGATGTTAAAATCAATTTCCATAAATATAATTATCAGGGAGGTATGGCTTGAGTAAGATTGAAAACGCCGTCATAAGCGTGTCCGACAAGTCGGGCGTTGTAGCGTTCGCAAAAAAGCTTCAGGATATGGGTGTAACGATATTTTCAACCGGCGGAACCGCCAAATCGCTGAGAGATTCCGGTGTGTCAGCAACAGAAATCTCCGAATACACGGGATTCCCCGAAATGCTCGACGGCAGGGTCAAGACCCTCCACCCAAAGGTCCACGGCGGCATCCTTGCCCGCAGGGACAACCCCGACGATATGCGCGTTATCGCCGCTCACGGCATCAAGACCATAGACCTCGTTGTGGTGAATTTGTATCCATTTGAGAAAACCATTGCAAAGGTGGGAGTAACGTTTGATGAGGCCATCGAAAATATAGATATCGGTGGCCCTACCATGCTTCGCGCCGCGGCCAAGAATTTTAAAGACGTAGCCCCGGTTATAGACCCTGCCGATTATGACAAGGTAATAGATGAAATGAAATCCTCCTGGGGCGGATTGAGCTATGGTTTTCGCCTCTCGCTTGCCTTGAAGGTTTTTAGCGTGATTTCGGGATATGACGCCGCTATTGCCAACTATCTGAAGACGGCAGGCAAATGAAAGTTAATGTTGAGTGTTTTCCTTGTTTCTTACGGCAGACCGTTACCGCGCTTTCCCAGTTTGATATGGATGACGGGGTGCGGTTTGCGATAATCGGGGATGTCCTTGGTGTGTTGAAAGACGTGGATGTCGAAAAGACGCCGGCCTATGCGACCACTTTTATATATCGAACGGTTAAAAATAGGATGGGGCTTGACCCGTATGCCGCGCTCAAACGTCAGTTCAATGAGTTTGCGTTAAAGCTTTATCCTACTCTTAAAGAACAAATAATGAAGAGCGGTAATCCTCTTTGGAGCGCCGCAAGGCTTGCTATTGCTGGAAATATCATAGACTTCGGCATTTATGAATCCTTCGACGTTGAAAAGACAATCAATAGGGCTCTCGAAGATGTCATAGCGGTGGATGATTTCCATTACTTTGAAGATGCATTGCAAGGGCATAAAGAGATTCTCTATCTTCTGGATAATGCCGGTGAGATAGTTTTTGACATGCTCCTGATTGAACTCCTCGCGGGGATGGGTAAACGCGTTACCGCCGTTGTCAAGGGCAGTGCCGTCATCAATGACGCTACTATGGAGGACGCTGTGGAGGTTGGCTTGCAAAGGCACTGCCGGGTGATAGATAATGGCACCGATGCCGTGGGTACGGATTTGGAGTTTTGCAGCCCCGAGCTCATCAGGGAATATGAAAGGCATTCCCTTGTAATAAGCAAGGGGCAGGGGAATTTCGAGACCCTTGAGGGCAATCAGAAGAAAAATTTATTCTTTTTATTTCAGGCAAAATGCGACGTCATAGCCTCGCATTTAAATCTAACGAAAGGCTCTATGCTGTTGAAGGGCCAATAGGAGCGGTAAGATGGCAGAACTTAATAAAAAGATGTATAAGACAATTCTTGATGACCACTTTCCTGATGATTTGACTATCACAATGGGAGAAGTAAGGCTGGTCTATAAAAAGAGGACCTGGAAGATACCAGATGAAAAGACCGGAGATTTAATAGAAAAGGGGTTGCGCTACGGGGAAAATCCCGACCAGGAAGCGGCCGTCTATGAACTAGTTAACGGTAATCTCACGATTGCTGGTTGTGAGTATATAAGGCCGGGAAAGGGTTTGGTCAGCGCTATTACTGAGGATGATATGGTTCAGGCTGGAAAGCATCCCGGTAAGATTAATCTTACAGACCTGGATAATGCCTTGAATATATTGAAGTATCTTACAGAGAGGCCGGCCGCTGTCATAATGAAGCATAATAATCCCTGTGGGGCCGCCTACGGAGGAACAGTTGAAGAGGCTTATTTGAAGGCGGATATGGCTGACCGGATTGCCGCCTTTGGCGGCTGTCTTGCCCTGAACAGGCCGGTTGACAAGGCAACCGCGGAAGCAATTGCGGTTAATTATCTGGAGGTTGTCGCCGCCCCGGAGTTCGAGGATGGGGCGCTGTCTCTGTTAAGGAAAAAGAAGAATCTCAGGATAATTCGTCTCAGGCAAATGAGTGATCTTGCTAAATACAAAGACATGAAATATCTTGATTTTAAATCCCTTTCAGACGGTGGCTTGATAGTTCAGCAATCGCAGACTAACAAGATAAGGACGAAGGATGATTTTCAGCTTGCTAAGACCGTTTATAAAGGTGTGGAGTATATTATAGAGAGAAAGCCGACAGAGAGTGAGTATGAGGACATGCTCTTTGGCTGGAACATTGAGCAGGGAATCTCCTCAAACTCTGTGATATATGTAAAGGACGGTGTCACTGTGGGCATAGGCACCGGCGAACAGGACAGGGTAGGGGTGGCAGAGATAGCTGTTTTTAAGGCTTATACGAAGTATGCCGACGCGCTGTGCTTTAAGCGGCATGGAGTTGCGTTAAAGGTTTTTGAGCAGGAAGTCAAAGAGGGCAAGCGCAAGAGAGATGCCCTTGATGCGATTGCCATTGAGACAAAACAGGCACGCGGCGGGCTTATAGGCTCAGCAATGATCTCAGACGCGTTCTTTCCATTCAGGGATGGCGTGGATGTGGGTATCGAAGAGGGCGTAACCGCAATCGTTCACGCCGGCGGCTCCGACAGGGACTTTGAATCCATAACGGCTTGCAACGAGGCCGACCCGAAAGTAACGATGGTTTTTACAGGACAAAGAGTTTTTAAACATTGAGGGCGCTGCCCTCAAACTCCCGCGAGGGGGGTAACCCCCCTCGACCCGTATTCGCTACGCGATCTTCTTTTCTATGGTCGTCAGGAGGTCTATTATTTCTTTGCTCATTGGGCCTATTTGTAAGTATTGATTCTCTGCGCCTGATGAATCTCCAGAGTGTTTTAGGGTGACAATTTGCTTGACCACCGTGTGGAGTTCCTCATGGATTGTTTCGAGTTTTTGCATCTCCGGCAGGTGGCCGAATTTATCTATTCCCTTGGAATATAACCACTTGCCAAGGTCACAGTCTTTGTGTGACACTGCTTGTGATTCAGTTAGGCTCTCCTTGCCGTCGAGAAAGTCTCTCAACCTGCTTTTCCAGAGGAGGTGTTTGCTTCTCGCGTTGGAAAAGTCGAACGACTCAGCCATGCCTTTTCGGACAGGGTGGGGCGTGTGGGGTTTTGGTGATGGCCTTGCCGCTGGCTTGGCGTGAGTGGGTTGATGGGTTAGTTGTTGAATTAATTTTGGTTTTCTTGCTGGTGTGCGCCTCTGGCTTGCCGTCGCTTCGCCTATTCTAAAGAAACTTATTGCTTCTTGCAGCTCATCCGCCAACGAATTTAACTCTTCGGATGTAGAGGCCAACTCCTCAGCCGATGAGGCGTTTTGTTGTATCACATGGTCAAGCTGCTGCAGTGCCCTGTTAATCTGCTGCGCCCCGGAGTTTTGTTCGTTGCTGGCGGCGGCAATTTCCTGAACCAGTTCAGAGGTCTTGCGAATATCGGGTACAAGTTTTGTCAGCATATCCCCTGCTTGTTCGGCTACGATTACACTTGTTGCTGACAGGTGGGTTATCTCACCGGCGGCTTTTTGCGAACGCTCGGCGAGTTTCCTTACCTCCGAGGCCACAACCGCAAATCCCTTGCCGTGCTCCCCCGCGCGCGCTGCCTCAATGGCCGCGTTTAACGCAAGGAGGTTTGTCTGTCTGGCAATTTCCTCTATTATAGATATTTTGGTTGCTATTTCTTTCATTGCCGCCACCGCGTCTGTTACAGATTTGCCGCTTACAGTTGCGTCTTTGGACGATTTTGACGCCAGCCTTTCAGTCTGTACGGCGTTGTCTGTGTTTTGCTGTATATTGGAACTCATCTGCTCCATTGACGACGATGTCTCCTCAACCGCCGCGGCCTGCTCCGTAGCCCCTTCTGATATTCTCTGTGCGTTTGAGCTAAGCTCGTTACTGCTTAGTGCCACGCTGCCAGAGGTCGTCCTCACGTTTCCGATTACTTCCTTCAGCTTGTCAACCATGGTTTTCATCGCGCTTAGGAGCTGTCCTGTCTCGTCGTTGCTGGTAACATTGATGTCTATGTTAAGGTCACCGTCGGCAAGGCTGCCGGCTACTCTTACTCCTTCTTTGATAGAACTTGTCACGCTGCTTATTATCCACCACGCGGCGAGAACCGAAACTATCAGGCTGAATATAATAGTGAATATCGTCAGCTTTTTGCTCCGGCTGGAGGTCTTAGAATTTGTCTCGTCAAGGTTCACCGCAACCTTGTATTGGTGTTTTATCAGTTCATCAAAACTGGTCTTTGCCTGGCTGTATAATGGCAGGATTTTCTTTACGGTAAACAAATTTGCGTCGTTGAATTTCCCTTCTTTGAGGAAAACGATGCCTGGTTTTAGGCCTTCGTTTACAAACTTCACCCTGTCTTCAGTAAATTTATCAGCGAGTGTTTTTTCCTCTGGAGCCATAGATGACGCCATGTAGCTTGTCCACAACTTGGTTATCTCTTCAATATTGGCCTCAATCTTGCCGGTGTGTTTAGTTATCGGGTGATCGGCGTTATGTACCTTGCTGACCTCCAGCGTAGGGTCATGGAACGCCGCAAGAAGCAACTGCTGGACATTTTCGCGCATTTTATCATTGATCACCGAAAGGTCGCCAACTGGTACCATTCTGTCGGCATATAGTGAGTTGAAGTTTTTGTTAAGGCTCCCTAATGAGTTAAGCCCAACCACCCCCATCGCGATAATTATTACAGCCATAAACCCGACCAGCGAAAATAGCCTCACACTAATCTTAATGTTCTTAAACATAATCCCCCCAGTTCAAATTTCTTTAGCACTCACCAAACCGTTTTAGCATCCGCAACGCGGATGCTAAAGTCAACTGCGCAGCGGGCGTAAGCCCACTGCGCATGCTTACACTGATACACAGTATGCGCCTTTACATGTATAATTGTCAATGTCAGGAGTGTGGCACGAGTGTGTTCATAATAGCCGTTAGCCGGAGTTCTGGAAGCCGCCAACGAGCGGCAGCCCAAAATCAGCAGATAAAACGTGGCGAGATTTACGGGGTGAAGGGGGGGTTACCCCCCCTTCGTCGTTAGTCTTTTAATGTCGTTAATCCTTTAATCTGTAGAGAATTTTCTAATCAGAGTATCTGAGTGTGCTGTATATAAACCGTTTATCTGAAGCCAGCACTTTTCCTGATAAGGGCGTGTCAGGCCTATTCTTACGTATGTGTATGTGTCTTTCTGGAAGAGGTCATCGTTTATTCCCTGAAGGAACTGTTCACCGGCAATTGCGTCGTCGGCGTAGGCGTCATCTGCGTATGTGGCGGGTTCCCGCATTTGGTAGCGGCTGACGAGGAAGTCAATAAGTTGGAGGTCATTCACTTTTAGGCAGAACTGCCTGTTGCCGGAGGTGAAGGACGCCCTTATATCGGGGCGGTTGTCTTTGCTTATGGTGATTGATCTGATTATTGGTTTAGTTTCTAATTTAATTAGTGAAAGGGATGGGACGTCTGTTGCGGGGGCTATCCACTTGTCTTCTTGGATTGAGTTGTTTAACCTGTCGGGGAGTGAGTGGGAGCTGCTGTGTTGAAGTAGCTCCTGCCACTCGTTTTGTGAGACGAATCGTCTGAATGAGACACTGTCTCTGACAGAGAAATCCTCTGTATGCGGCGGGGTGGTATTAATCTTGGGCATTCCTGTGAATGTGCAAACAGCACATGGGTAGATGTTGTTGGCCTCTATGAAATCCATTTGGATTTTGCCGGAGAACATTACCGGACGAATGTTCTTAAACGTATCGAGATTGACTCCCGCAATACACACGCTGTTTCTCATGTATGTGAGGTCGGTAATTAATACGTGCACGTGGGTGATTTTAGAGGTGTATGATTTCCCCATAGGTGAATAGTTCCTCAATCAGAAGTTCGGCGGCGAGCCGCCTGTGGCATTTGTCCGCCTTTGGCTCTGAGCACAGAAGGACAAAGGGTTCGATTAGGGGGTTGTTCTGTTGCAGATGATTTATTATGTGGCGGTCTTTGATTAGTTGCATGTAGGATTGTGTGTATTGCTCCCAGTTTTTTGTTGCCTTATAGTTGTTTCGTGTGATTTTATCCGGTGCGAGTTCGGGGATATGAACGTATGACGCGTCAAGTAGTTCTCTCAGGAAAAATTTCAGGTCTTCTCTTTTTGTAAATCCGGCAAGTTGAGACGTATTGTTTTCCCTTAAGTCAACTACTTGTTTGATGGAATTAGCACGAAGAATAGAGAAAAACTGACTTGCCGTTTTCTTCGAAAACCCTATCGTGTATATTTTCATAGAGTTAAAACAGTGACAACTGGATTTTTGACATATCTTTATAGTCGTCTTCGCACATCAGGCAGTCATGCCGTATGTGGATAATCTTAACCCCCCGTTCACGCAGGTCGAAGCCGATTAAGGCCCTTCGATGGCACGCGAATGGGTCTTCCTCTGAGCACATGATGGCAACTTTGCATGTTTGGGCGATTTCAAGGAGTTTGTTAAGACCCTCAATATAGAAATCCTGTTTCCTGAGCAGGTCGTAATCGGGGTGTTTTCCCCTGTATATGGGTGCGTCTTTAGGGTATCCACCTAATTGGCCGCCCATGTAGAGGTAGCGTAGAGGGGGGAGTGAGCGTATCAGGTTTTCTCTGTTAAACTGTGGGGCGTAGCGGCTGTATGGGCTGCTTCTTACGTCAACAAGTGTCTCTATATCAGCCGTTTTCAGGAACCTAACGAAGTCGCTCGTTGGAATATCCGAATGGCCTATTGTATGGATAGTCATTTCAGGGCACCATTAAGGGGTCTCTTCGGGGAATTTTATGGCATCTTCGAGTTTTGCTATCATATACTCTATGCGGGACATTGCTTTTCGAAGCCGCTGCGACACTGCCGTACCTATCCCCTTGTAGAGGCGGATTCCGAATGTCGGGTCTGTGTTAATCCTATCATCTATGGCCTCTTTTGCAATAGAAAGCACTATTGATGGCTCAACCGCTATGACTGTGGCTGACGTGGGTACGTTTTCCAGATAGGACATCTCGCCTATAATCTCACCGGCGCCTATTGTTGCTACCTGCTTATAGCCGCTAGTTGATAGATACACCCCTAAAAGCCCTTCAAGCACTATGTAGACGGCCTCAGTAAACTCCCCCTCTTTTATCAGCAGTGTCTCCGGTTCCAGGTGCTCTTCCATGCCCATTGACAGCAGCCATTGAATATCCTCGTCGCTCAGTATCTCTAATATTTTGACCATTGTTGACATATATCTTCCCCCCGCCCTTAATTATTTAATCGCCGAACGTGCATCGCAGCACCTCGTCCACTGTTGTCACGCCCTCGTTCACCTTTACTAATCCGCTTTGTCTTAGTGTCAGCATCCCCAGCTTAATTGCCTCTCGTTTCAGCTCATCTACGGTGGCGCCGCCGAGAATAAGCTCTCTCAATTCGTTTTTTACAGGCATTACTTCATACAAGGCAATTCTGCCTTTATAGCCTGTCTGATTGCACGCGTCACAACCTGCCCCGGATAATGTCTTAAAATTGGGCAAATCCTCAGGGGAGACACCGACCTGTGTTAGTATCTTGTCTGATACCTTGATTTCGCCCTTACATTTTTCACATATCTTTCTCGCAAGCCTTTGTGCCATTACCATGATTACGGACGACGATACCAAAAAGGGTTCTATCCCCATGTTCATAAGCCTTGTTATTGTGCTTGGCGCATCGTTGGTGTGCAGGGTACTCAATACCATATGGCCAGTCAGGGCGGCCTTGACTGCTATTTCAGCCGTCTCATGGTCTCTTATCTCTCCAACCATGATTACATCAGGGTCCTGCCGCAGAAACGCCCTCAGCGCGGCCGCAAATGTGAGGCCGACCTCTTGCTTTATCTGCACCTGGTTTATACCGGTGAGGTTATACTCTACCGGGTCCTCTGCCGTCATGATGTTAACGTCGGGTTTGTTTACGGATTGCAGGCCGCTATAGAGCGTGGTCGTCTTACCACTTCCTGTGGGTCCGGTAACAAGCAGCATACCGTAGGGCTTGCTCAAGGCCTCCTGAAAGTCTTCGAGTTGTTTCTGGCCAAAGCCCAGTTTCGTCAAATCAAGCTGAAGATTTGTCTTGTCAAGAAGCCTCATAACTATTTTTTCGCCAAAGATGGTTGGCAGCGTAGAGACACGAAAATCTATCTCGCCGCCGTTGTCGTACTTGAGTTTTATCCTGCCGTCCTGGGGGATGCGCCGTTCGGCTATGTCAAGCCGCGCCATGATTTTTATCCTTGATATGAGGGCGTTTCTGATAGACCCCGGCAGCGGCATAATCAGTTTCAGCACACCATCCATTCTGTAACGCAGTATGACTTCCTTTTCTGTCGGTTCAATATGAATATCGCTTGCCTTGTCGCTCACCGCGTTAATCAGTATGCCGTTGACCAGCGTTATTATTGGGGCTGCTTCGGCGTCTTTCAAGGACACTCTCTCTTCTTTGTCCTCGACAATCGTCATATTCTTAGAAGCCCTGCCGATCAGTTTATTTATTTCCTCCATGCCCAGTGTGACCTTAGAGGATGGTGACGTGCCGTCGAGCGCCACTTTTTGTTTGTCCGCCTTTGGATAAAATTCGTCAATTGCCTTTATAATCGAGGCCTCTGTGGTGACATACATGGATATTTTCATTTTGGTTATAAACTGAATCTCTTCAATAGCAGGTCTGTTGGACGGGTCTGCGATGGCAACCTTTAGAGACGACCCTTCTTTTGAGACCGGAATCAACATATTCTTTTTTGCCTTTTCATAGGGGTAGATTTTCAAAAGTGTTGTATCAACCTGATACTTGGAGAGGTCTATGAGAGGAGTGTTGTACTGTTTGCTCAAAAACTCCATGAGTACCGGTTCTTTAATGTACCCTAACTTCACTAAGGCCGTCCCGAGCCTTACATTGTCCGACTTCTGAACTGCAAGGCCCTCTTCCACATGTTTCTCAGTAACAAGCCCCGCCTTCACTAACTGCTGACCCAATAACGTTAACGCTGCCATTTTCTAATATCCCCTGTTATTACCTTTTTTGTTATATTATAGTCTACGAGGTCTGCTCACTCACCTGAGCGTTTCGCCTGATCTTGCGATGGGGCTATTATGTCATAATGTTGCTTATTTGTGCAATCGTGGGAAAGATTTTCTTTGTTACAATAACAGACTGAAACTGTGTCATAATAGCCTTCAACCGAATGCCCAAATTCAAACGTTGGCGAGATTACGGGGTGAGTTGGAATTTTATTTTGGCACTCGTAATAGTTTTGCTTTACTAAAGTACAGGATATCGAGTTAAATATCATGTGCCTGATTTGATTATCAGAAATATGTCTAAGGAAGAGATTGGCATAGCAATTACATGGGCTTCTGCCGAGGGATGGAACCCTGGTCTTTATGATATCTCTCCATTTTATGAGGCTGACAATAACGGCTTTTTTCTTGGCTCTATTGAAAACAAACCAGTTGGTTGTATTTCGGCTGTTAGCTACGGCAAGGGATTTGGCTTCGTCGGATTTTATATAGTACGGCCTGAGTTTAGAGGACGCGGCTATGGGATTAAGCTTTGGCGTCATGCTATTGACCATATGGGAGAAAGAAACGTAGGGCTTGACGGCGTATTGGCTCAACAAGATAATTACAAAAAATCCGGCTTTAAACTTGCCTACAGAAATATCAGGTTTGAGGGTATTGCAAGGAACTTCAAAATACCATCACACATTGTTTCATTGTTGACTGTACCGTTTGAAACTGTAGTTGCTTATGACAATAGACTGTTCCTTGCTTCCCGCCCACGCTTCCTTAATCTTTGGATCAATGTGCCCGCTCACATTTGTCTTGCCGCCTTAGATAATGGAAGGCTTGCCGGTTTTGGAGTAATCAGGCCTTGTCAGAAGGGATTTAAGATAGGACCTCTTTTTGCCGACAATCCCGAATTTGCCCAAGATATTTTTTGTTCGCTTATATCACATGTGCCGAATCACAAATATGTATATCTTGATACGCCAGAGGTCAATACCGAGGCGGTCAGTTTAGCCGAGAAACATGGTATGGTCAGGGTTTTTGAAACAGCCCGCATGTATACGAAAACGGAACCGAAAATAGAAATTGAAAAGCTCTTCGGAGTCACCTCTTTCGAACTTGGTTAAGTATGGCGAGTGTCTGTTGTTCGGCGACTATTCTCACCTGGGGTTCGGTCCCCACATGCTTTCCTTAGCAGGTTGTGTTCTTGTAACAGTTCGCCTCTTCAAATCCTTATTTGTGTCGGTTGTTAACTCTACCTTGTCGAACTCTATGGTTATGTTGTACCTCTCTGATGACGCCTCAAGTTTCATGGGAAACCATATCCCTTCGATTCTCCTGGCCTCCTTATACGCGATGTGCAAACTCTCGCCTCTGGGTAGTGCTATCGCCTGTTCTATGGGTTTAAGGGTAGTCTTATCAAGGACTATGATTTGCCCTGGCCTCTTCAGATAGAATACGCCGTCCGCCTCTGTGATGTTAATATCTTTTGAGTTCCACCAGAAAATCCCCTCTTTTATACATTTTACTATTGCGACCTCGTCATCTCCCTTCAACTCAGGGCTGCTTTGGAAGACCCCGCCGCTTTGACTGAGTTCGCCCACCGGAAAGCCCATCGCATATATTTTTACATCAAAACCATCGGCTATTACCCTGATTGACGCGTCACCTGATAGGCTCCCTCCGGCCATCTTTAAATCCACTGAGGCCGACCCCTTGATCTGCTCAATGTGGCCTAACCTGTCCATGAGCATAGGTAATGTCAGTATGGCCTCTTCAGGGGTTTCTTTGTGTGAGACCTGAGTCGTACAGGAAATCACAAAGATACATATGCTAAATATCAAGAGCTGCTTTAATGGCCTCATCAATGTCCTTTACTCCTATTAGTTTTATTTCTGGTTTAATATTTGCGTTAAG
>JADFYL010000089.1 GCA_015233045.1 Nitrospirota bacterium
GAGAACTGTATGTCGTATTTCGAATGGGATATGGACAGGAAACAGGCCTCAAACTGCGATGGCGGGAAATAGACCCCCTCCTCAAGCATAGTTCTGAAATATTCAGCATATAGCTTGGTGTCAGACTTTGCCGCCGTCTCATAGTCATAGACCTCGTGCTCAGTGAAGTACTGGCAGAACAGGCTGCCGACGCGGTAAAACTTTATGTCCGCCTTCGCGCGCTTGATCGCGTCTCTAAAACCGTTTTCAAGGATTTGCGCCTTGGCCTCAAGCAGGTCATAAAAACCCTTTCTCCCTATATTTTTAATCGTCTCAATGCCCGCGGCCATCGCAACAGGATTGCCGGAAAGTGTGCCGGCCTGATAGACCGGGCCCTCAGGTGAGACCATAGACATAATTTCCTTCTTGCCGCCATAAGCCCCCGCCGGTAATCCACCGCCGATTATCTTACCAAGACATGTCATATCAGGCGTAATCCCGTACAACTCCTGCGCTCCACCGACCGCAACCCTGAAACCAGTCACCACCTCGTCAAATATCAGCACAATCCCGTGTTTTGCGGTTATCTCCCTCAACCCCTCAAGAAATCCCGGCTTGGGCAGTACACAGCCCATGTTGGCCGCTATCGGCTCGACAATTATACAGGCGATGGCCTTCCAGTCGTTTTTCACAACCGCCTCCACTGCCTTAAGGTCGTTAAAGGGTACTGTAATAGTTTCCTGCGCGTACGACTGAGGTACGCCCGGACTTGTGGGTTGACCAAACGTGGCCGCCCCGGAGCCAGCCTTTGCCAGCAGCCCATCGGCATGGCCATGATAGCAACCCTCAAACTTAATTATCTTGTCCCTCTTAGTGAACGCACGCGCCACCCTGATGGCACTCATCGTTGCCTCAGTGCCAGAGCTTACTAAACGCATTCTCTCCATAGAAGGATAATATTTTTGTATTATCTCGCCCATCTTTATCTCAAGGAGCGTCGGCGCCCCAAATGTCACACCGTCTTCGGCCGCCTCCGTAAGGGCATCCACTACGTCCTTGTGGGCATGTCCCAGTATTAGCGGACCCCACGACATAACATAATCAATATAGCCGTTGCCGTCAACATCGAAAATCTTCGCCCCATAAGCCGTATCAATAAAGATGGGATTGCCCCCTACGGCCTTAAACGCCCTGACAGGACTGTTCACCCCGCCCGGGAACAGCTCCTCTGCCCTCAGGAATAATTTCTTCGATGTTCTCCAATTCTTTCTCATGCTGTTACACTCCTTTTATGTACAGATTTAATGCGTAATCTATGCCTCGTTGCCCACTGCCTCGTTGCCCATTCCGCACGCGCCGACGCGGTATTGCGCGTATTGTCAGGTGAGGGTAACATAAAAAGCATGTTAAAGTAAAGTACTTTTGTCAGGTTTATAAGGTAATATTGTAGTGAAGAGTTCTTATCCCGTTGTGGAGGCAATATTCTAATAGGAATTATATCTCAATATAAATGAAGTTAAATCAATCTGTTGTAGGCCATGCGGCATCTGAAAAGAGGTAATGGCACAGGTTAAAGAACTTATTACGGGCATACACACAATGGTATAATCTAAACGCCGCTCTTTCCGGTTCCGGTTTGTATGTAGGGTGCCTTCGAAACGGGAATGGGAAATAAAATCTTTTTAATTATGTCGCCGTTTGATGTTCTTATTTATTGTTCGTATTTGCTATAATTTATTTGCTATAATTGGTGCATGAAGGTTGCATATGGGTATAGGGTGCGTGTGGATATGATGATAATCCCAAGGGATGGAGGAGCGAGTCAATGAGGATATATGTCTTAATCGCTGTAATGGCCGTTTTATGTCTGTCTGTTGTGTCTGTCGGTGCACAGGAAAACACCGCGCAATGGAACTGCTTCCAAAAGATTCATGAAAAGGCGCTGACAACCGCCATCGCCCTCACGCCCACGAGGTTGAGGTATGCCCTGATACCATTTTATGATTCCATGATTGACGAGTTGTATAAGGCTGAGTATAAACCAACGGCATACCAGGACAAGAAGGTCTTTGACAATCTCTATGAGGCGGCGGTCTTTGAGGCTCACAAGCGCAATGACCTGAAAAAGGACTACTTTGCACGCCTGATGACAGATTTAACGATGTATGTGATTCAAAAGTACTACCCCGGCCGCTTGGGCGGGTTTTGCGAGGAATGGACTTTTTTACGATACGCCCCGGTGTTCTATGGCGGTTATGACGGTGGGGACAAGAAGCCCGATTTTACCAGATATGCACCGGTAATTTACGGCGGGTATGAAAAGAAGCGTCTCTATGCGGATCTTAAAAACGTATTTTTCAGCGATAACTTCACAGACTCACCTGTCAGATACACGGGCGATATGCTCTGGTACTACAATAAGACGGTCAATGAAGTCGTTAATCTATGGATTGCCGTGTGGAATGACGCCGACAGAAAAGCCGACAGTGTAATTGAGACATACACGCTTGTAAACCCCGAGGACGTTACGCCATTTAATCAGAAGGCACCAAAGATAAGCAAAAAGGTGGATGATTTGGGCCTTGAGCCGAAGACTAAGCCGACGACCTTCCCATACATCGGTTACAGGGCGGTGTATGAGGTGCGGGACGACGAGGCGGTGTTTGTCCTGTGGGAAAACAGCAAATTAGAAAGGCCGGAGGATTATACCGAGATATATAACACAAGCAACCACGGGCTTTTCTTGTTTCGGCAGAGGTATAAGCTAATAAAACCGTTGAGGGTGTTTTCCTCAATGGTCAACTCCAGAGACTACGCCTTCAACGCCATAGAGAATAAGAAATACTATGAGGCGGCGGCTATATTTGGCACGCTGATAGATAGAAAAAGCGCAGACCCCGATATGTACTACGGCCTTGGCCTCGCCTTGTTTAACATAGACGACTATATAAACAGTCTGATTAATTTCAGCAAGGCGGGTGCACACAGCGGAAGCCCTTATTACGTAGGGCTGATAAGCGAGTATCTCGCCCGCAAGGCGTCGTCGTTTGAACAGAAGATGACCCTGCTTGCTGACAGCGCACGCGCGTACGAGCAGTACGGAACGACGGGAAATGTGCCGGAGGCCATCGAAAAAAGTAAGGCTGTTAGCATTGACGCCCTGCGGCAGTATGAAAAGGAAATGGATTCCGTTATCTCAGATACAATGTCAACCAGTATGGAAGCCATGCAGAAATATGAGAAAGAAAAAGGGACTGCCGCAGAACAAGGTATAGACAAAAACGTGAAGCTGACCAGATTGGAGGCGCAGGTAAAACTCGCAAGACTCATTGACCTGAATGACCAATATCAGTTGGTGGCCACCGACCTTAACGAAAAATATCCGGAGGCCTACAATCAGAAAAATTATGACCAGGCCATCAACGATATAAAAAGACATGTAGATGTTGCCGTCGGCATTGATGTTGAAATTGCCGGTGAACAGGAACGTGCAAACTTTGCGGAAAAGAAGGCCGCCAAAGAGTTAGCCGCATCGCCCGAGTACCAGCGTGAGCAATGTAAACAGAAATGTGTCGAAACAGCGCTTCAATTAGGCCTGAAACTTAATACGGTGGGATGGGAGAGGACTATAAATGGAAAGGCGTTTATCAACTGTAAGGCCAACTGCGACTAGCGGGGGCATTTGTAAAATAGGCCGTTATTCGTTATACGGTTTGCTATATGGTTTGTTATAGAAATGAGCCAATTGCAAAATGCTGTGGCTGTCAGTGTCTACAACATTCTGGGTTCCCGTTTTCACGGGAATGACGGACAGGGGAAGGCGGAATCAGGTTGTCATCCCTGCGAAAGCAGGAATCCAGTCTTCAAAGGTGGACATAAAAGGGACATATTTATTCATTTTGCAATTGGCTCGAAACGATATGGAATTTGAGAGACAGATAGCCATAGGGGACATCCATGGCTGCTACGGGCTTGCCGTCGATTTAGTGGAAAACGTAATAAAATTCGACCCTGAACGCGACCAGTTGATTTTTATTGGCGACTACATAGACAGAGGCACGGAAAGCGCCATGGTTGTCCGGTATGTTGAGGAGCTGAAAAATAAGTACAGCGCCCAAATCGTCCTTCTTGCGGGCAACCACGAATATCTCGCCTATAACGCCTTCAAATACAGGACGGCAGAGATGTTTCAACTATGGATAATCAACGGCGGAGTAACCACAATTGACAGCTATGACGGCAGTGAAAACGCCCAGAGATATGAAAACTCACAGAAACATCTGATGCCATTTGTCGAGCAACTTGAATTTTATTATGAAACTAAGACCCATATTTTCATGCACGGTGGCATTCCATTGGGAGAGACCATAGAGACCGCAAAAAAGAACTCACTCTTATGGGAGAGGAGCTACGATAGATACAGGGGCAAGGACATAATCGTCGGCCACACCCCGCACAAGCACGTTACGAAGTACACAAACGCCGTCGTAATAGACACAGGGGCAGTGTTCTACGGCAAACTCTCTGCTTATGACCCGATTAACAACAAAATCTACGAGACCATAACCTCAGCCCCAAGGCCAAAGCCAGGACAAAAGGCTTAGCTCTAAGGGTATTTTTTTATAGCATCAATGATTTTTTTGCTCAAGGCCAATTTGTGACTGATATGTAATCTCTAAGGTTGTACAATGGTTACCCGATAGGTGGATGATGCTAAAATGCAAACACAGGGAATGGTGGATTTACCCTTAAGTAAGTCCGTCAAGCCGGGTGGAACCAATTTTTTTGTCGGGGAGTGAGGAGATTTCTATAAAAATCAAATCATAATAAATCGAATCATCCTGAGCTTGTCGAAGGATGCTCCGTTTACCTGTTTGGCGGCAACTTGGTATGAAGCGTGCTTTGCCGATTATTTATTAATGGTAAATAGTGTGTTGATTTTACCCGTATAGATATGTCAACATTGGTGTGCGCGGGTTGCGTCTGTGTACACGGGTAGGGTGTGTGTTCGGGTAGGGTGTGTGTTATTGAGAAGTTATAGATCAAGGGAGAGAGTAAGGGCTGAATGGTTGAGGGGCACAATGGCGCTGACAAGCGGGGTGGCGTCGGTAAACAAAAGAATATAGGAAGTTATCTTAGCTATTCAAGGTTTTCTGTCTTCCTTGCGGCGGTTGCCTTAGTCCTGCTGGTATTTACAGCCGTCTCGACTAAAAACAGCGAGATGACAAAACTTCACGACTATGCGTTAGGGCAATTAAATACGTATAACAAAAATTTGCTGGACATGTTAAACATTTATGAGACCTTCCCTAAGTTGCTATCAGAGCGTCCTACCGTTATAGAGTTTGTAAGACATCCCGGCAGGGCGGCAAATATAAATGATTATTTGCTTAGATTCAATGACTCGGCAGGGTCGGAGTCAACTTATGTAATGAATACAGACGGTGTTGTAATAGCTACGAGTAACTTCAAAAAACCAGGGAGTTTACTCGGTAAGGATTTAAGGTTTAGAGAATATTTCCGAAGCGCCATAAAAGGAACGCCCTTCCGGTTTGTAGCCGTAGGCGTTTTTACGAAAACCCCGGGCTATTATGTATCATATCCTGTAAGGAGTGGCAAGCAGATAATAGGGGTTGTCGTAGTAAAATACCTGATACAACTATTTACACTTCATAACGCGGGTCATGATGAGATATTTATGCTTGCGGATAGAAACGGTGTTATTTTTCACTCCAGCGATAATAGATATACTTTTAACAGTCTGCTCAAGCTGCCGGATAATGTGCTGAAAGAGATTAAGGACATCAGGCAATATGAAAATATTCCTTTATTGCCACTGCCGATTATAAAGAGATCACAAAATGGCGGCATGACAACTGTTACCCTTGGCCAACCGGCACAATCAAAATCTGATAATCAATCAGAAGAGGTACGATTCCTGGAGGTAAGGGCGCAAAATAAGGGTGCCGACTGGACAATGATTTTCCTTGTCAGCACCGCCTCTGTTACTAAGGATATTATTAATCATTGCTCATATGTATTGCTGGCGATGGTCGTGGTTTATCTGATTGGCGTATTTGCGCTGTACAGGGCTAAATCAAAAATAAAGTTATTGAGCAGCTACAATGAATTATTGGAACAAAAGAAAGAGACAGAGACTCATGTAAAGGAACAGGATATTATCAAGTCTATCCTCAATGTATCGTTATCGTCCGATTCTCTTGAGGTGCTGCTGCAAAAGATATTAGAACTTATACTGCTCAACCCATGGATTTCATTACAAGCAAAGGGGTGTATCTATATAAATGATGAGGACTCCGGCAAACTCAAAATAGTGGCGTCTCAGAATTTCAGAGAAGACCAGTTAGCGGCGTGCTCACCGCTGCCCTACGGTAAATGTCTTTGCGGGCTGGCTGCCTCTTCAAGGGATATAGTATTTTCGCAAGAAGATGAGACAGATGAAAAACACTCCGTCAAATACGCCAGTATCGCACCCCACGGCCATTACTGTGTGCCCATTATTTCAGGCGACAGATTACTGGGTGTATTCAATGTTTACCTGAACAAAGGGCACGAACAAAGAAAAGAGGATGACGTATTTTTAAAGACAATAGCGCGTACGATTGCCGGAGTTATCATTCGCAAAGAGGCCGAAGAGAAAATAAATCAAAGCTTTTTGATCCAAAATGTCATAAATTCGATATTGCAATTATCAATACAGTTCTTATCACTGAATGAATATCTTGAAAAATTTCTTGAGCTGATAAGCACCGTGCCCTGGTTGTCCACAAAATCCACGGGATGTATCTTTTTGATAGGAAATAACCCCGATGAGCTGGAGATGGTGGTTCATAGGGGGCTTGCCCCGCAATTGTTACACTTATGCAAGCGTGTGCGAATGGGCAGTTGCCTGTGTGGACAAAGCGCCTCAACAGGTAAGGTGATATTTACCTCTGCGATGGACGCCTGCCATGAGATTAGTTATGAGGGCATAGACGCTCATGGGCATTATTGTGTCCCTGTTAAGGTGGAGCAAAAGGTAATCGGCGTAATAAACCTGTACGTAGGGGAGGGCCACGAGCGGACAGCGCTGGAGGAAGACTTCCTTGTGTCTGCCGCCAACACCTTGTCAGGCATCATTGAGCGTAAACGTATGGAAGAGAAGCTGGAGTATATGGCCAATAACGACGCCCTCACCGGACTGCCTAACAGGCTACTGTTTTTTGACAGGTTAGGCCATGAAATAAAAAGCAGCACTCGTTATGGATACATGCTTGGCGTTCTTTACATAGACATAGATAATTTTAAAGTAGTCAACGACACGATGGGACACGACGCGGGAGACAAGTTAATAAAATCAATTGCCGATAGACTGCTTAAAAGTATTCGCGAATCTGACACCGTATCGCGGATGAGCGGTGATGAGTTTACAGTGATACTATCGAATGTAAGTAATGTCAACCAGATAGAGACTATTACAAATAAACTGTTAACGATTTTAAAGGAACCCTATGATATTAATGGACAAACTCACGTATTAACGGCAAGCATAGGCATAAGCGTTTTCCCGTCGGACTCCAACAGCGCGGGTGAGCTGCTCAAGCACGCCGACACCGCCATGTCTCACGCAAAGAATGCGGGTAAAGATATTTGTCTGTTATTTAATCCCGAAATGGATGAGGCGCTGAACCAGCGCATAGCGCTTGAGAAAGAACTCCGTTTTGCAATAGAGCGCGATGAGCTGGTTGTGCACTACCAGCCACAGATAGACATCTCAACGGGCAGGATAATAGGGGCAGAGGCGCTGGTGCGCTGGCAGCACCCACAGAAGGGACTGCTCTTTCCTGATAAATTCATAACAATAGCAGAGGATACAGGATTAATTATACCGCTTGGTGAACAGGTGCTTTACAAGAGCTGCAAACAAAATATCGCATGGCAGAACGAGGGGCTGCCATCCATAGTAGTTGCCGTTAATGTATCAACCACTCAGATATCATGGAACTATGATCTGGCGGACATGGTATTCGATGTGTTGGATAAGACAAAGATGCCGCCGAATTACTTAGAACTTGAGATTACCGAGAGTTTTTGTATGAAGAATGTGGACAGCACGGTTTCGATGCTGCACAGATTTAACGCCAAGGGTATTCAGGTGGCGATAGACGACTTTGGCACCGGCTATTCGTCGTTGAGTTATTTAAAGCACCTGCCCTTTAAGAAGCTGAAGGTGGACAGGTCATTTGTAAATGAAATTACAAAGAATCAGGATGATTTGACAATTGTCAAGACGATTATAGATATGTCGCACAACCTAAGATTAAAGGTAATCGCTGAAGGAGTGGAAACTACGGAACAATTAGAGATTTTGCGAGCACTCGGGTGTGACGAGGTGCAGGGGTATCTCTTTAGCAAACCGGTTACAGCAGAGAAATTAGCGGCTTTGTTAAAAGACGAAGGGGGGTAACCCCCCTTCACCCGTATTTTTGCCAATGTTTTGTCTATTGATTTCCGGCTGCCGCTCGTTGGCGGCCTCAGTGCTCCGGCTAAGGGTAGCTGCGTTAATTGTAATAACATGAGCTGTATTATATTAACTAAAATATGAAAAAACTTGTCATCGTATCAATTGCGACAATGGCCTTGGCCATGATGATGTTTCTATTTGTCGAGCTGTATGTGCCGGTCAGTTATAACGCGGACGAGGTGGAGGTGCAAATCCCAAAGGGTTGCTCCCTTAGGCACGCTATTGATATATTTAAAGAGAAGGGGATTTTAAGGGGACTTTCAATTGTGTTTTATGTCGCTAAATACAAGGCCATTGACAGGGATTTAAAGCCTGGATTCTATGTTTTCCATACAGGCTCAACCCCCCTTTCAGTCCTCGCCATCCTCATCAAGGGCGACACGGTAAAGGTAAAGCTGATGATCATCCCCGGTGAGACTGTCAAAGATGTCGCCGCAAAGTTTCCAATTCTGAATGGTTCGGCTCCAGATGAGTTTCTTCACCTCGCCTCCGATAAGGACTTTCTGAACTCTATTGATATCAGGGCGTCCTCAGCAGAGGGTTATCTGTATCCTGAGACATATATATTTGACAAGGGCGTAACCCCAAAGGAGGGCATCACGCTCATGGCGCATCTGCTGAGGAAAAACTATCCACCGGATTTCAGGGACAGACTGAGTACCATCGGCCTGACAGAGCATCAGCTTTTGACGCTCGCCTCTATCGTTGAAAAAGAGGCAAAGGCGGATACAGACCGTCCCCTTATCGCCGCGGTTTACCTCAACAGGCTTCGTATTGGAATGCCTCTTCAGGCCGACCCCACCTGCATCTACGGCGTTAAGGATTTTAAATATGGCATATCCGCGGGCGACCTCCACAACGACACACCATATAATACATACCAGCACTCAGGGCTTCCGCCCGGTCCTATCGCGTCGCCTTCTCTGAAATCCATAACCGCGGCACTACACCCGGCAGATGTGCCATATCTGTATTTCGTATCAAAAAAGGACGGGACACATTTCTTCTCCGAAACCTACACACAACACAAAGAGGCCATAGGAAGATACACAGGGAAATCCTCTGCTATGAAACCCCCGGCCAGCCACAGTACACCGGCTACGCCGAAAAAAGCAAAACCCAAACAAAAACCAAATTCCCATAAACACAAAAAAAGGAGATAACCACAACCCATGCCTCAAATACTCGGAACAACCCGTAGAATAACCCGCACTATATACGTTGGCACCGTCGCAGTAGGTGGTGACGCCACTGTTAGTGTTCAATCAATGACAAAGACACCCACGACCGATATACAGGCAACCGTAAACCAGATAGCCGCGCTCAGAGAGGCAGGCTGCGAGATAATCCGTATCGCCGTTTTAAACGATGACGCCGCAGATGCGCTTGGCCAAATCAAACGTGCCGCCACCATCCCCATCATAGCCGACATACACTTTGACTGGAAACTGGCCCTAAAGGCCATAGCCAACGGCGTGGACGGGCTGAGGATAAATCCTGGTAACATTGGGGCGCTATGGAAGGTAAAAGAGCTTGTAAGCGCATGTAAGGACAAGGGAATCCCCATAAGAATTGGTGTAAATGCCGGCTCACTGCAAAAAGACATCCTGCACACATACGGCCATCCCACGCCTGAGGCAATCGTGGAAAGTGCGAGGAGACACATCGAAATCCTTGAGGGCATGGATTTCAGCCTCATTAAGGTATCTCTTAAGGCGTCCAACGTGCCGTCAACGGTGGAGGCATACAGGGCTTTTTCACGCACGTATGACTACCCGCTTCATATAGGCGTCTCGGAGGCCGGGCCGCCCCCAGCTGGAATAATAAAGAGCGCGGTTGGCCTTGGTATTCTGCTTGATGAGGGCATAGGGGACACAATGAGGGTCTCCCTGACTGCCCAGCCGGAGGAGGAGGTCAAGACCGCCTACTCAATATTGCGCTCCCTTGGCCTGAGAAAACACGGTATTGATTTAATATCATGCCCTACATGTGGCCGCACGAGGATTGACCTTATCAACCTCGTGAGGGAGGCCGAGGGCAGATTAAGACCCCTGAATAAAAACATCACGGTCGCCATAATGGGCTGTGAGGTAAACGGCCCGGGCGAGGCAAAAGAGGCCGACGTGGGGATAGCCGGAGGCAACGGGGTAGGGCTGTTGTTCAAAAAAGGGGTTGTTATTAAGAAGGTCATGGAATCGGAGCTGCTTGACTGCCTTGTAGAAACAATTGATGGGCTAAGTGAGTAATCCTGCCCAAGTGCCGAAGCCACCAACGGGCGGCAGCTGGAATTCAATAGATAAACTTCGGCGAAACTACGGGGTGAGGGGGGGGTTACCCCCCTTCGTAGAGCTACCCCCCTTCGTCGTTAATCCCTTTATTATTTGCCAATCTGATGGCTAACGCTATTTTCCCGCTGATTGAGGGCCTTCTGCTCCTCCTTTGTTATGTGTCCGCCGTTTTGCTTGGCCATGTGGCGTTCATCCCGACGGATTTGGCTGTCTTCTTTCTTTAGCTTATTAGCTTGTTTGGGGGTTATCTTCCCTTGCTTGAGTTTCTTGTTAATGCGTTTGTTTTGGTTGTTGAGGCGTTTGTTTACCTGTGTCCTGCGGGGATGGTTTTTTTGCCATTGATTTTCAGCCATTGAAACACCGGTGAAGGACAATAGGAGTATTGCTAACAAAATCACAACACTTAGCCTTGGCACTCTTAACATGGAATTCCTCCTTTAAAACTTAACGGTTTTTGACTTGCACGTTCCTTTACATCATATCATTTTTTATCATTAGGTGTCAAGATAAATAATTACCCCAAGCTCCGATATAGGAATTTGCACCTATCGATAAAAAGGGTTTTTGAGA
>JADFYL010000090.1 GCA_015233045.1 Nitrospirota bacterium
CTGCCGTCTGCCGTGAGGCGAAGTCTGTTGCACTGGGGGCAAAACCGGCAGGTTATCGCGCTTATTATCCCTATGACGCCTGTGCCATGCGGCTCAAGTCCAGAGCGGCTGGTTACACTAAAATAACGAGCCGGGCCGTATTTTCTTAACTTCAGGGGAACAAGCTCAAATTTCATTTCGATTCGCCGCTTTATCTCGTCCGACCCTATAAAACCGCTGCTGAATAAATGCTCGTTTACTACCGTCGGCATCAGCTCTATGAATCTTATCTGACAGCCTGTCTTTATCCCGAAACTCACAAACGCCTCTATCTCGTCGTCATTTATCCCCGCCATCGGCACCATGTTTAATTTGATTGGCAATAGTCCCGCCGCCTCCGCCGCACTTATCCCCGCCATTACATTATTAAAGTCTCCGCCTTTTGTTATCTCCGCATAGCGGTGTGGCATTAACGAGTCAAGGCTTATGTTTACCCTGTCAAGACCGGCCTCGCCCAATTGCGCGGCCATCGCCGCAAGGAGCTGCCCGTTTGTAGTTAGGGTCAATTCCTCAATACCATCTATTGCCTTAATCCCGCGTATCAACTCGTTGAGGGCATTTCTTACCAACGGCTCTCCCCCTGTTAATCTTACTTTCTTTATGCCAAGGGCAGAGGCCGCCTCCACAAATCTCAAAATTTCCTCGTACGTCAGGATAGAATCAATTGCGATTTTCCCGTCCTGATGGCAGCCGCTTTTTATTGTATCCGGCATACAATAGACGCACCTAAGATTACACCTGTCTGTGACAGATATGCGTATGTAGTCTATGGAGCGTCCGAAGTTATCTGTTAATTGCATAAAATTAGTGGCCATGCCCGTGCGGTGTTGCCGCCTTCGACCACGGGGATTTATCCAGTACCTCCACGACGCGTATCAGGTAGCCAAACGGGTAGTCGGGCTGGAAGATGTGAAACTTGTCAAACTCAAACAGTTTCCTTGACGCCAGAAGAAATCTGTAGTAAGGGTTGTCTTTATTGAGGATTTCTATGAGGCCATTGACCTGGAAACTAATGTAGGACACACCTCTTTCGGTATGGCTCATACCCACGTAGAGCAGACTTGCCTTGTTGTTTTCGCTAAGATTGTCAAGCGTCTTGCCGCCGAAGATTTCAAGGCCGCCAAGAAGCGAAGGGTCGAAATTCCCAATATCGCCGTAGAGCTTATTTATGGCCGCTATTCTTTCTGATATTGTCTCCATGTGATGTTTCGCGCTTGATGACACTGCAATATCTTCAAACATTTCAGAGTAGGAATCAAGCAGTTCAGGGCGAGGAATTAATCCTATCCCTTTTACGGTCATATTCATTGGATATGAATTGCCGTCATACGCGTGGGAAGGCCATGTCGCCATGACCGGCAAATGGGCGGAGAAATAGCGAAGCGGTCTGCCTTCTTTCATCTCGTTTATAAAATTTATTCTTGACGCTACGAGCCAGCTTAGATACCGCTCTGGAAGTACATTGACCACATTGTTGTCTTCCATATTCATATGGGACATTTACTTGATACCCCCGTCATCCTTTTTTCTGACATCCATAGCGAACGGTTGATATTATGAAATATTGCGGCGATAAACGTCCAGTGCTTTGTTATGCCTTCGCAAAGTACCCGATGCTTACATCCGATAGTTTTACCGCCTCTTCTCTAAACTCCTTCTTGTACTTACCGTTCGGAATCCTCTCCATTGAGTTTCTTATTCTACTCTATTTTGGTGTCCACTTTTTCCATCTTACCTTAATGTCACTTTTTTTCTGTCATTCCTGCGGACAGACTTATTACATTTGAATGCGGCGATTGATTAAAACTTGCAGACCAGGCTGTTGGAGTATTGACGCGGGTTATAGTTATTCTCATACATACAGAATTAATATCTGGATGTAGTATCAATAGACACATTAACTATAAGCATCTAACAACTCTATTAATATACATAATTAGTGGTTATATATATTAACGCCGATATATTTTTATCACACAAATTATCTCTGGCAAGGATTTTGCTATCAACGGTGAGTGATGTGTTTTATTAAAGTGAACGCACTTATAAGGGGGTTGTGATTTATGAAGAAACTATTTGGTATCAAGGAACCAGTCGCGGAGTCAGTCCGGGACAATGGTGTTGTTGTGGTGGTGGAAGATAAGGCCGTTTGTAAGGACACCCGGGGTGAGGACAGGGCAGACGTCGGGATAGCGAGGTTTGAGAAGGCCGCCGGTGTGATATTCAGGAGGCTTGAAAAAAGCATTCAAATCCTTGAGGCGATTGAGGCGTCAGTTGATGCGAAGGTAGCTCATTTTGAGAGACTTCTGCAGATGGCCGACGCGGTGAGTTACACCGACTGCGGGCAAAACCGGCGCTACGAGGTGCTTGCCCTTACAGGGAAGGGACTTGGCATCAATGAAATCGCCAATGTACTGGGCATTCAGCACGGTGAGATTGAGTTAATCCTGAATCTGAACAGATGAGGTACGGAAAAATTTTCCATTTGAGCAATCATAATTTTCCCTCCAGACGGGCGGCAAGAGGTGCTGGAAGTGGGGTTAAGGCCGTATTTTCGGCTGGCATGGTAATTGCTTACAACAGGTTATGGCTATGAAACTTATAGGAAAGACCGAAACGATAGAGAGGACAAGGTAAATGTACAAAGGGAGTTATATAGCGGCCTCAGGCATGGTTGTCAAACAAAAGCAGATGGACCTTGTGTCGAACAACCTTGCAAACACGGCCACTTTTGGGTATAAGCAGGACAGGGTTTCCTTCAGGGATGTGTATATCTCAGAGATAAACGGCGTCCCGCAGCAAGGCGACGGCAGGGACATGACATATACGGATGTCTTTTACACCGACCACTCAGCGGGCGCGTTTCAGAGTACAGGAAATCCCCTTGATGTGGCAATAGGGGGGAGTGGGTACTTCACCATTGAAGGCAATAAATACACACGGGCTGGCAACTTCACACTAGACACAGAGGGCTATATCGTGACAAAGGCTGGAGACAAGGTCTTAGGCTCAAGCGGCCCTATACAAATACAGACTGGCAATATTCAGGATATACAGATAGGCTCAGACGGCACTATAGCCGTCAATGGCACACCGATAGACAGGTTTGCGATAGTGGATTTCCAAAATCAGCAAAACGTTGTCAAGCAGGGTAATAATTATTTTGTATCAGAGGACGCCGCGGTGGAGTCAACCGCGACTGTCAATCAGGGAGTTGTCGAGTCCTCAAACGTAAACGTCATTCAGGAAATGGTCACAATGATAGAGTTGTTAAGGGAGTACGAAGCGCAGCAAAAAGTCGCACAGTCGTTTGATGACGCCACATCAAAGGTTACCAATGGTATGGCGACGATATGATAAAAGGTATTTTACTTAGAGAAGGAGGCAGTTAATGATAAGGTCTTTATTTATTGGGGCATCAGGAATGAACGCGCAGAAGACCAACCTTGATGTGGTCTCAAATAATATAGCAAACACCAGTACGTATGGGTTTAAGGCCAACAGGGCTGAATTTCAGGACCTGATGTATCAGGCGGTGCAGGCCCCTGGTGCCCCTACCGCCTCAGGTTATCCCTCTCCCACGGGTATACAGATTGGGCTTGGTGTTATGCCAAGTTCCGCGGGAAAGATTTTCAAGCAGGGCGATTTTATTAACTCAGGCAACGAGCTGGACCTTGCAATAGAAGGGAAGGGGTTTTTTCAGATAGCCCAGACAGACGGGAGCATTGCTTATACGAGGGCGGGCAATTTCAAACTTGACAGCACGGGTAGAATTGTAAACGACCAGGGCCTTGTCCTGCAGCCCGAGATGACCGCGCCGACTGACACGGTATCAATCTCAGTAAGCAGTGATGGCATTGTGTCAGTTCTCCAAAACACGCAAACGACAGAGAATCAAATAGGACAAATAGAGCTTGCTAACTTTGCAAATCCAGCCGGACTAAAGGCCATAGGGAAGAATCTTTTTACTGAGACTGATGCCTCTGGCGCGGTAAATCTCGCAGTCCCCGGCCAGCAGGGATTTGGCACGGTTGACCAGGGATTTCTTGAATCCAGCAACGTAAACGTCATTGACGAAATGGTGAACATGATAGTGGCTCAGCGTTCATATGAATTTAACTCTAAATCGGTGCAGACAACGGACGAAATGCTCCAGACTGCAAACGCGCTGAAGAGATAACAGATGGTGGCGCTATTACTAACAGCACTGGTTGCGGCATGGTCACCTGAGGCGGTTGTCAGGGAGTATATCCAAACCAACTATCCATGGCCGGAGGTCAGGCTGCAGGTAGTTGGAAATAGCAAGGCGCAAAACACGCCATACCCGGACAGCGTATCTGTGGCAGGGGGCACTATACCCGGTCGGATGACCTTTCTGTTAGGCTCATCAACAGGCGAGGCCACTTACGTCGAGGTTGCTGTCGAGGCCTATGACTGGGTGGTCAGTAACCGAAGGGCTATGTTAAAAGGTGAAGTAATCACTATGGATGACATATATAAGAGCATGATAAATATAAAAACTATTCCAAAGGGCGCTATATCGTCAGAGTCCGCCTGTGTGGGCAAGGTGCTTTCCTCTTCAATCGCGGTAAACCGTCCTTTAACGGAGAATCTCCTTGCTGACGCGTCAGTTATAAGAAAAGGGGACGAGGTGCGTATCTTATTGGAGACCGACAAGTTCAAGATTACCGTCAGGGGGATTGCAAAGGAAGAGGGTGCGCAGGGCAAGTACATAAAAGTCCTCTGTCCTTCGACGAACAAGATGATAACTGGCAGAATAGTTGGAAACCGTATTGTAACGCTTGTAAATTGAACAGTGAGGTTAGAAAGAATGTATAAAATGATAAAGATAATGTCAGCGGCTACGATTTTAGCGGCACTGTGTGCGGGGTGTTCCACCCCGGCAAACAAACTGCCGGCCAAGCCCGCCCCGTATATATACGGAGGAGCGGCCGCTCAGAGACCCGAAAACGGTTCTCTGTGGAACGACTCCGCAAGCCTCTTTGAAGATAAACGCGCCCGCCGCCTCAACGATGTCCTCATGATAAGCATTGTGGAAAAAACGACGGCAGACGACAAGGAAGAGACCACGGGCAATAAACAGTCGAATTACAGTTCGCAGTTAAGCAACTTCTTCAATGTAAGCGCTAATAAACTTGGCCTGAAACCAAGTACCTCCGGTGGTGTGGGTTCGGCCTCAACCCCTCAGCTTAATACGACCAACAATGACCAATTTACGGGCAAGGGAGAGACAAAGCACCAGGGTACAATAACCGCCACTATCAGCGCCAAGGTAGTGGAAGTCCTTCCAAACGGCAACATGGTCATAGATTCAAGGAAAGAGATAACAGTTAATTACGAGACACAGTATATTGTGCTTCAGGGGATTGTAAGGCCGGACGATGTTGACCAGACCAATTCCATATCAAGCCAAAAGGTAGCCGACGTGAAGCTGTATCTGGTGGGCGACGGCTTTTTACAGGAGCTTCAATCCCCTGGCTGGCTCGGTCGGCTATGGGGTTCACTTAAACCGTTTTAAAGATGAAAGTTGAGGTGATACTTTAATATGAAGACGAGAAGGGCCATAGGTATAATTGTGATAGCGGCCATGTTTATGGCGTCAACCGTAACGTGCGCGTATGGAGAGCGGCTAAAGGACATCGCATCAATAAAGGGTGTGAGGGAAAACCAGTTAGTAGGTTATGGACTGGTCGTCGGGCTGGCTGGTACTGGTGACAGCAAAGGCTCTATGGTACAGAGTGTTATCAATATGCTCACAAGAATGGGAGTTTCAGTGAGTACGAAAGATATAATATCGAAAAACGTGGCTGCCGTTATGGTGACGGCTGATCTACCGCCTTTCCCAAAGATAGGGAAAAAGATTGACGCCAATGTGTCGGCTATGGGCAATGCCAAAAGCCTGATGGGCGGAATGCTGCTCCTTACCCCACTTCAGGGGGCAGACGGAAAGACCTACGCGACCGCTCAGGGTGCGATCTCCATAGGCGGCATATATGTCTCTAAGAATGGCTCTACGGCGCAGCAAAACTTTGCCACCGTGGGTAGGGTGCCAAACGGCAGTGTCATTGAAAAAGAGTTTGGTTACGACATTGCAAATTCAGAGGACATAACGCTGGTGCTGCGTGATTCGGACTTCACTACGGCAACAAATATCAGAGACATGATAAACAAGCACCTGATGGGCAGTTATGCGACCAATCCTGACCCGTCGTCCGTTAAGGTCATGGTGCCGCCTGTCTATCAGGGGAATGTCGTGGAGTTGATAAATAAACTTGAGTCTCTTGAAGTCAAAGTGGATATTCCAGCAAAGATAATAGTTAATGAGCGTACGGGGACGGTAGTCATAGGGGAGAGCGTAAAACTGTCTCCAGTGGCGATAGCCCACGGTGATTTGACTATTGAGATAACCCAGACGCCGCAGACGTCAGGCCCTCAGGGCTACACAGGTCCTCAGACCGACATAGACGTGAAGACTGATAAGGTTGCACTTTCAAAGGTCTCAGGGGCCACGCTTGGTGAGATCATCACGTCGTTAAACAAGCTTGGTGTGGCGCCGCGCGATCTAATCGCCATACTTCAGTCCCTTAAGTCCGCGGGGGCGCTCACCGCGCAGTTGGAAATCCAATGAGCTGTTTCATTTCCAATGGGAAAATATTTCGTGGCTGTGGGAATTATTTTCCATGTTTGAGTTTATTAGTCTGGCCTGAATATATTATACTAAGGGCGGATACGGCTTTGGCATGGTAATTGCATTTACATTCTTGAAGGGGTCATCGGCCCCTCAGACACAGAGAAGGTATAAAGGTGGGGCATGGATTCAGTACAAGGCTCGTTAGATTCGTTCAGAGGCATGGAGTCACTGAAGGGCAAAAAGGACAGTGGTACAATTGAGGCCGTTTCGAAGGAGGCGGAGTCTGTGTTTCTGCTTGAGTTGATAAAGACGATGAGAAAGGGTTTAGGCACAACGTTTGGCAAGGGGCTTGGAGGCGATGTCTATATGAGCATGTTCGACACAGAGTTATCCAGGACAATGTCAGAACGGGGAATAGGAATCAGAAAGATATTTGTTAAAGAATTAACGAGATTAACTGAAAAATCCAATGTTGATGGCCACTCAGGCTTAAAGAAGTCAGCAAATAGTACCGATATGACTAGATAAGCCATGCGTGGGTTAGTTAACTATACGCTGGACAACAAACGATGTTCAGGAGGTCGCATATGAAGATTAACAACAGTGTACCGCCGGAGGCAAAGCAGATATACGGTGTTGCGAAGAAGGTTGACAACACCGCTGACGCCGGTGCGGCTGCCCAGTCAAATGGCGCCGACAGCGTAAGCCTCTCTCCTCATGCCCGCTCAATTGATGAGATGACAAGGGCTATTGCCCAACTGCCCGATGTGAGGGAGGAAAAGGTTAACGGTATAAAGAATTCGATTAGCAATGGTACGTATACTATAAATCCCAGCGATATAGCTGGAAAAATGCTGAATGAGATAGCTTGAAAACTGCAAACGAAATAAAAAAGGTGCTCACCCTTCAAATCGAGGGATATAAGGCGCTCTTTGAACTCCTGAAGAGAGAGCGTGAGAATCTCGTTGATTTCAATGAACAGGGTGTTGAGGGCCTGGCAAAGGAGAAGTATACGCAGACGCTCAAACTAAGGCTGCTTGAGGAGGAAAGGTTAAGGCTTATGAAGAAACTTGTGACAGAGATAAACAGCGTCCCGCCTAAAAACGGAGGTAGTGTGTCCGTGGACATGAACATAAACACCTTGGCTGAGATAACAGGCGATGCGGACTTTAACGGGATACGAACAATGTTGAAATCTCTGCTGCAAAGCATAGACGAGCTGAATGAGTTTAATAAGGTGTTGATAGACCGCTCTCTGAAATATGTGAGGAATAATATAAACTTTCTTAATCTGCATGGAGTGAATCCCACAGTTGGCAAAACAGGGGTTTTTCTTGCGAGGGAGGCATAAATGGGGCTTTCAGCATTAATGAGTGTGGCTAATTCAGCCTTAACTACAATGGGGCAGGCTTTAGACGTTACGGGTAATAATATAGCCAATGTTAATACCCCCGGGTATTGCCAGCAGGACGCGGTTCTGCAGGTAAACAATCCCAGTGTGGCCACCGGCGGTGCCTCTGGCACAGGTGTTAACATGGCAGTGGTTCAGAGGCAATTCGATAGTTTTACACAGACGCAGATGCTGCTTGAACAGCAGAACAACGCCAGGCAGACTACCCTTCAAAGCACATATTCGCAGGTAGAGGACGCAATGAACGACCAGACAGGCACAGGGCTTTCAGCCGCTATAACCAGCTTCTTTAACGCCTGGCAGGACCTGTCAACAAATCCGCAAACCCCTGAGCAGAGGACCACTGTCATCGCGGACGGCCAGAATATTCTCACGCAGGCTCAACAGATTGAGAGCCAGTTTACAAATATCAGCAACTCCATAACCAAGGCCGTTCCCGACGTTGTAAAACAGATAAATACGCTTGCCTCGCAGATTTCCAGTTATAACGTAAGCATAGCGCAGGCGCAGACTGGAACTACTCAGCAACCAAACGACCTGCTTGACCAGAGGCAGAACGCGTTGACTCAACTGGCGGGGCTAGTAAATTTCAACACCGTGGAAGACAAATCCGGCGCTATTACTGTTATTGTTGGCGACAGAAATCTTGTTGGGCTTGGCAACATTGTTAATCCCATATCCATGCGGCAGCAGGCTGACGGTAAAATACAGTTAAACATAGATGGAATAGACGTAACCTCAAAGGTGACAGGCGGGAAGCTCGGTGCGGATGTTGAAATGAAAAACAGCGCACAGAGCGGGCTGCCTGCCGCTATTGCCGGTCTTCGAAGCACCGTAGCGGCAATCACCAACATGGTCAACTCTGTCCAGACTAACGGCTACGACCTCAAAGGCAAAGCCGGCGGCAATTTCTTTAATCCCCTCTCCGTATCCACGCTGAGCGCAAACAGCTCTACGGCATCCGTGTCGTCGGCCATTATAGTGGACAATACCGCCCTTACTTACAAGGAATACGAGGTGCGGTTCACGGGCAATAGCAACTATCAGCTTTACGACATAAAAAATAATACCTCGACAAATGGCACCCTATCAGGTAACTCGCTTACCGTGGATGGGATGCAGGTAACCTTCGCGGGAAGTCCGGCGGCAGGCGATGTGTTTAAAATATCGCCTATAGCGAGTGCCATTAACAACGGGAAGGTCTTGCTGACAGACCCGACACAAGTGGCGGCGGCAAGTTCACCCGGCGCCATCCCTGGCGGCAACGGCAACGCCCTTGCCATGGTCAGCCTCGGTACCCAGGTAAACTCGGTACTGTCAGAAAGCACGATAAGCCAATACTACGCCTCAGTTGTCACCACAATTGGCAACTATGCGGCCTCGGCAAATGACAATCTGACATTTTCGACAAATGTGTTAAGTCAGCTTAAGCAGCAGAACGCCGCGATTTCGGGGGTGTCCTTAGATGAGCAGGCGATGAACCTGGTTCAATATCAGAAGTCATACGAGGCCGCCGCCCAGATTATAAATGTTACCACTACTTTGCTGGATACCGTAATTGGATTGGTGAGATAATATGAGAATATCAAGCTTCATGTACATAGACATGATGAGGAAGAGTTTTCAGGACGATATTTCTCAGCTCTATGGTTCACAGCAACAGTTGTCGTCGGGGCTGAAGATAAACAGGCCGTCTGATGACATCTCCGGCATGGGCCAGGTACTGGGTTATAAGGTAGATATAGCAAATACCGACCAGTATCAGAGAAACATTAACAACGCCCAGTCAATCCTTCAAACGTCAGACACGGCTATGTCTAGTGTAGTGACTAACCTTCAGCGTGTGCAGGAACTTATGGTCAGTGGTGCCAGCGGCCAGACCGATGCCGCCGGTAGGCAGGACACCGCCTCAGAGATTTCCACAATAAGAGACAGCCTCTATGCCCTGTCACTGACCCGCTCCGGAGGCTCATATTTGTTTTCCGGCAGCCTGACAAACGCGGCCAGTTTTGCCACATCGCCCGTACCACTGGCATCCACAGGCGGTCTCTATTCCTACAGGGGAGACGACAGCCAAATAAGCGTCAACGTAAACAGTACCGCTAAGGTTATTGAAAACATCACCGGGTCGGACGCCTTCGCGTTTTCTCTCAAAACTACGGTTTCAATAAAGTTAACTACGGGCAATTTTGCCCATTTTACACCGTCTACCGGCAGTGTGCCGAGCTTGATAACGCTAAATCTGAGCACGTCCAGCGTACCAACCGCGCAGGGTTTTGAGCAGGCATCTTTTTCAAATTACATGGACATGACAAATATTATCGTAAACGCGTTTAACAACAATGATGTTGACATGATAAACGCTATGATGGACCCCCTGCAGAAGTCCCTTGACAAGGTCGTCTCCGTAAGGGCAACGATTGGGGCAAGGCTCAACTTTTTACAGCAAACACAGACTAATAACGATAACAACTCAGTAAACATGGCGAAGGATTTGTCAAACGTGCAGGACTCCGACATAACACAGACAACATCTGACATATCCAAGTCGGAGATGGCCTTGCAGGCGCTTAGGCAGTCGTCGGGCCAGGTAATGTCTCAAACCTTGTTCGATTTCATAACCATAAAATAACAGGAGATTTTTTCAACAGATATGCTATGATACGGCAGATAGGGTGCTTGATGAGAGCGAGGATGCTCTGAGCATAATAAAAGATAGGTATCAAAATAGGGGGCAAGATGCTCGTATTGACACGGAAGTCAGAAGAGGCAATAAAGTTAGGCGACTCAATTACTATTACGGTTGTAGAGATTAAGGGCAACAAGGTAAGACTCGGTATAGAGGCCCCGCACGGTGTCAGGATATACAGAAATGAGCTCTATGAGAAGATAAAAATGGAGAACATCTTGTCAATGGGGCTGACAAGCGGCGAGTTCGAGAAGATAAAAGATGTGCTCCAACGATAATAAAGTCATATTTGAAACATCAAGGTTTGGGCCTGTTGAGGTGGGCTCCGATAAGGTAATCTCATTTCCTGATGGCATCGTAGGGTTCCCAAAAATTAAAAGGTACGTGCTGATTGACCACAAGGATACGGTGCTTAAGTGGCTTCACGCGGTAGATGACCCTGACGTGGCCTTTATCGTCGTAGA
>JADFYL010000091.1 GCA_015233045.1 Nitrospirota bacterium
AGAAATTTTAGAAAAAATTTCTCATTGTAAAGCCGTTACTGTAACAGTACACTATAAAATACGCCAAAAGTTATTCATGTCATAATACCGCAAAAACAAGGTGGAGAACTAAGCGATGAAGCATTGAGTAAAGTGGCCGGAGGGAAATGCAGTTTCGACCTACATTATAATTGCAGTAATACCGGCTTAACTTAAATAATAAGTGTAATGGTGGAGTGTTGAACGTCATCTAACATCTATAATGATGACGAAATTTAGGTTCTGCTCGAAGTGATTGCCGCATCAACATCACGTATTGAGGAACAAGAAAGTTGGTTTTGGTATGACCACCAACGCGTCACTGCTGACTGAGGAAATAATCGGTTTCATTAAGGACGAGAAGATAAACACATTGGTCAGCTTCGACGGGTCTGCGGATATCCAGAATAGGCAACGCCCATTTGCTGATGGAAGCGGCTCATATGACACCGTTACAGCAAATATTCAGAAATTGCTTGCGGTTTTCCCCGGGACCTCAGCCAGAGCTACGGTATATGGCGACGCTGACCCATTTGAAATAAGAGATGGGATGAAGAAGGTCGGCTTTAAGACATTCTTTGCTATGAAGGCATCGCCCGTCATTCTGGCGGGTGGAAACATGGAAGCAGCGGGTAGTAGTGCCGCCGATGAGGATATGTCGCGCCGTATGATGAAGTACAAAGAAAAGGAGTGGGACGGATTTGTGGAAACCGTCAGAAACAGGAACGCAGACGTACAGCAGACAGGGCAAATCCCCCAACCGTTAATCATCTGCAAATTCATCTTTCCTCCTATGTTGTCCGATTAAGTTGTAGCTATTGCACCTTAGACTACGACAGCATTGCCGCTGCGGAACTATCAACTTACGGTATTTGAAATATCGTTGTTTTTGTCAAGCACGGTAAACTTTTATGCCGCGCTCTTCTTGTAGTCCTTTTCTATCCGAATTCATTATATACCGCGGACACATCAAGTTCCCTTAGTTGATTTCGTATCGTAAATCCCTTCAACACAGGAGTTTCCTTCTCCATTCCCTTGTATTGTATCATCACCTTGTGGCTCTGTCCCATGCCCTCCGGGACGAGCAGCCTTTTAATCTTTATGGCCTCGAATTGGTAGTCTTCATCTTTCGGTATTTGACAGATCAACTCATCAATTCCCAACGACAAGAGGAATGTCCCCTGAGCGGCATACCCCACGGAGGTGAAACCATGAAGTGTACCCCATTTCCCCAGCGCCGAGAAGTTGACGTGCGCGGTTATGTCCTGCTGTCCAATGTTCACATAAGGATTTTCGGAGGTTTTATGCCGGTGGTAGCACAGCAGTGTGCCGCGGCAACGCCCCGGCTGGTAATACTGCCACGCCGGAAACCCATAATCAATCGTAATGATAAAACCTTCTCTTAGAATTGTTGAGCAGTCTTTAAGCCAATCTCTGATGGCAAGGTTTATCTCTGTCCTGTAAGTGGACTGGATTGCCGCCTCCGCGGCAATGGCAGAATTGAAGGATGTGTTTGAATCTCTGAGTACATCAATATTAAACTCTTCCACATATTCTATTATCTCTTTGGACGGCTTAGCGAGTATCTCGTAGAGCGTATCTTCTTGGGCGGCGACCCAGACCTCTTTTAGTGCGCCGTTGTCCATTTGTACGAGATGTACGGCAAACGCGTCGAGAAGTTCGTTAGAAAGTATGCAGCCAGCCACAGGGGGCAGAGCGCTAATCGAGGCAGTCCAGGACACGGTACCTGAAAAAGGCGCAAGCATGGCCTCCTGTTGCCGCCGCAGCCGTGGGTTGGCCTCAATGATTACGTAAGAAATGGATTTAAAAAACACGGTGTCACTTAGATACCTGAGCATGTCGCTGGCAAGCAGTGCCCGTCCAGGCCCGAATTCTATTATATGAAACAGGGTCGGGCTTCCCATAAGCGTCCACATTTGCTCAATTTGTCGGCCAATGGCCGCGCCAAAGGCCGGATGGAGGTGCGAGGCGGTAAAAAAATCCCCCTCCCGCCCAAATGGATTTGATGACATATAATACCCGTAATCAGGGTGGTATAGTGCCTCTTTCATGAATGTCTTAAACGGCATAGGGCCGTTTGCCCTGATTTTCCCGGCAATTATCTTTTTAAGCATGGCACCCCGTTACCATCAATATTTATAAATTAATGTTAGATACTTAGTGGCAATTGTATTATAATATATCATAAGATAACGGACAATGGACAACGAACTTCTAAAATTAGATGACCTGCTGGCTAAAATAACGGCATACGCGCCCGACGCTGATGTTGCGATTATCCGCAAGGCCTATCATTTTACACAGGAGGCACACTGCGACCAGAGAAGGCTTGAGGGCAAGCCTTTTTTTGAGCATCCGCTTGCGGTTGCCTCCATATTGGCAGACATGCATCTTGACTGTAAAACGGTAGTGGCTGGCCTTCTGCACGATACCGTCGAGGATACGGAGACGACCATGAAGGACATCATCGGGATTTTCGGCGATGATGTCGGCTTTATGGTCAACGCCCTGACCAAATTAAAACGGATGGAGTTCAAGACAAGGGAGGATGCCCAGGCCGAGAATTTCAGGAAGATGTTCGTAGCAATGGCCGAAGACGTAAGGGTTATCCTAATAAAGTTTGCGGACAGGCTTCACAATATGAGGACACTGAAGTTTATGCCGCCCCATAAGCAGAAATTGATAGCCACCGAGACGCTGGATATATACGCGCCGCTTGCAAACCGCCTCGGCATGGGCTGGCTAAGGTCAGAGTTCGAGGACCTTGGGTTTAAATACCTGCATCCTGAGATTTATGAGGATTTGTATAAAAAAGTAGTGGCTAAACAGCAGATGCGCGAAAATTTCGTCAAAACCCTTGCCGCAACTATCGAAGAGAAACTCCTTGAGCATAATATACCGGGGCGCGTAAGCGGGAGGGTGAAAAACTTCTATGGCATCCACCAGAAGATGCAGGCACAGCGAGTGACCTTTGAAGAGGTAAACGACATGCTGGGCCTGAGAGTCATAACGCAGACAAAAGAGCAGTGCTACATTATACTCGGTCTGATTCATTCGCTTTGGTTGCCCGTGCCGGGGCGGTTTAAGGACTATGTGGCCATGCCCAAGTCAAACAGATATCAGTCTCTGCATACGACTGTGCTCGGGCCAAGCGCGGAGCGCATAGAGTTCCAGATTAGGACTGAGGAGATGAACATGATAGCCGAAAAGGGCATCGCCGCCCACTGGCTATACAAGGAGCGCAGCCGCCAGGTTGAGACAAAAGACGCCATGTACATCGAATGGCTCAGAGAGCTGATACACCTGCAAAAGGACTCCAGAGACGCACGCGAATTTCTGGAGATGTTCAAGGGTGAGATATTTTCTGAGGTCGTGTTTGTCTTCACGCCCGCCGGTGACATAAGGGAACTGCCAGCCGGGGCAACCCCCGTGGACTTTGCCTATGCCATTCATACCCATATAGGAAACCGCTGTGTCGGGGCAAGATGTAACAACAGGATGGTACCTCTTAAATATCAGTTGAAAAACGGGGACACGATTGAAATAATCACCTCACCCACGCACAGCCCAAGCAGAGACTGGTTGAACTTTGTCGTAACGCACAAGGCGAAAAACCGCATCAGACAGTTCATAAAGGTAGAGCAGCGCAAGCAGGGCATCGAGCTTGGCACGTCGCTTTTAGAAGATATGCTCATAAGAAATAAGATAAAGCTTGCAACGCTGAAATCCAAAAAAATGCAGGATACAACCGCCCTGCTGAACTATAAAACCCTTGACGATTTACTGATGGCAATTGGTTACGGCAAACTGTCTCCAAAACATGTGGCCAACATTTTGAATCCCGAACATCCCGAAAGTAAGGGGAATAACGAGGCCGCCGCCCCGCCCAAACCGCGTAGTGCGGAAAAACCCAACAAGGGAATACAAATCACGGGCGTGGATAATTTGTTATACACAACCGCCAAGTGTTGTTTCCCCGTACCGGGTGACAACATATATGGGTTTATCACGAAAGGAAAAGGGGTTACTATCCACCGCACGGATTGCCATAATTTTAAGCGCTCAGCCCTATTGGACGAAAATAGGATCGTATCTGTAACCTGGGAATCCGAGGACAATACCACGGCCCAGGCCAAACTCTATGTCGAAACAATGGATAAACCGGGAATGCTTGCAACCCTCACAAACGTCATCACGGCCTTCAACATCAACCTGTCACACCTGGAGGCCCGTTCCTCTTCAGATAAACACGCCCATTTCGTCTTCATTCTTGACGTAAGAGACAAACCCCAGCTCATGAACCTCAGTGCTAAACTATTGTCATCAGACGGTGTCATAAGCGTTAACAGGTGATTTCTTTGAATATCTATCCCCTCAATTTTGAATCTATTCCTCCTGTTTTTTTACTAATTGTTATGTGGTATAGCAGACGCGTGTGGCAGCGGCGCTTGCTAAGAATGTGCGTGGCACGGAGGCAGGCCTATGTATAAACAGCCGGTCAGCCCCCTTCAGTATTTGTATGAAAACAGGTTTGTGCTGGTACGCGCCATGTTTTTTATATGGTTGTTATTTGCGGTTTATTGGCTGTATTCCCTTTGGGGTATTGAATGCACAGAAATAAAATGTTTGAAGTTTGCCTATAAGCTCAAAGAAGGTGACGAGGAGGGCATCAGCGCCCGCTCCGCACTGGCATTTATCCTTTGGGTGTTAACGTCTGGTATCTTTGTTGCCGGAGCCGTTATTTTTATCCTTAAATTTTTGTATAACTGCGTTATGGATATGATAAAGGGCGTTGTGTCCCGAAAGACACAAGATTTTGTTGTCCCCATAGTATTAATGATCTCGCTTTGGCCATGTTTTGCCTATAGGGTGGAAATAAAATCTGCATACCGGACGTTATCTTCACAGGCCTCAGAGATAGTTACAATGGCCCTCGGTTACAATTTGAAACTGGAGCGCGGCAAGGCGCAGGGCTCAAAATCGCGCAACCCAGGGTTCAGTGATGAGAAAGAACCGGCGGACGAGAAATAAAGTGCTAAGCCGATTCTGATAACACTTTAGTGTAGGCGCAAAACTCATCAAGCATGTCTTTTCTTAGCCGGATGATCTCCTGAAAAAGTCTGCTAAAGCCCCTGTATGCCCTTTTACCGCCGTTTTCCATATGTTCGATAATGGGGATACAGAAAAACCAGTTACATCGAAACGGCCTCACCCGCCGTGAAATAACACAGCCCGACTGTGACAGATATTTACACGGCAAACCCTCTGGGGCGTTATTGCTGAAAGATAATATCTCCACTGGCCGCCAGCCCAACGCGACCAGGTAGATTACATCGCCAATATCATAACATCCAAACTTGTTCAGGCAGCACACACCCTCACACTGTGGGCAGATTTCGTCGTTGCAGGACTTAATGAACGGGTCAACATGGGCAATTTTCGCGCTGAGCTGACTTGCCATCTCTCTAAGTCCCGACATTCGCGGCATATCGGCCACATCGCCCACGGCGTAAATTAGTGAGTTCCACCTGTCCTCACCTCCTTCGCCTTCACATTTCAATGTGTAAGCGCAGCCGGAACTCACCAAGAGCTCCGATAATTGCCCGTATAGTCTGACGCTAATGGCCATCAATGAATATTCTTAATTTAATGCTGGTATATTATCTTATCCCTATGCTATATTACAACACCTTTAGGTAGAAGGGTCTGATCAAAAAAAGAAGGAGGGAGTAGAAAGGATGAAGCATCTATTGTATTTTGCACTTATTGCGGCGCTCGTGATGTCATTTGCGGCATGTAAGCCAGCGCCAGCCCCGGCACCAGCGCCAACACCAGCAGCGTCAGCGGCACCAGCGCCAACACCGGCGGCACCGGCCCCCGAAGCAGCCCCAGCAGCCCCAGCAACACCGGCGGCACCGGCCCCTGAGGCATCACCAGCATCACCAGCATCACCGGCACCTGAGGCGGCACCTGCGGCCCCAGCAGCGCCAGCGGCATCGGCAGCCCCAGCAGCCCCAGCGGTACCGGCGGCACCGGCAGCGCCCGCGGCCCCAGCAGCGGCACCTGCGGCCCCAGCAGCGCCAGCGGCCCCAGCGGCACCGGCCCCAGCAGCGCCAGCGGCATCGCCAGCAGCTAAATAGCTATACTTATGAATTGGGTGTGGCTTGTTTATGTGAAACAATGGCCACACCCATCACATGTCAGTTTTATGCCGAAATGACTATACTTGATAAGATCATTGCAAAAAAAGCGGAGCGGTTGCTTGAGCAAAAAAACGTGTTCTCGCTTAGCGAGATTAAAAAGGCGGCCGCTGCCGTATCTGCGCGTAATTTCGAGTCTGCTGTCAGGCGCGCGGGTGGAGATTCAATAAAATTAATCGCGGAAATCAAACGCGCCTCCCCATCCGAAGGGGTTATTCGCCTCGATTTTAACTTAAAAGACATAGCCCAAACGTACGAGCAATGCCGTGTTAACGCCGTTTCCATACTTACAGAGGAGGATTTTTTCGACGGTCGCTTGTCTTATATTGAAGAGGCAAAGGAAACCCTCACATGCCCTATCCTAAGAAAGGATTTTATCTTCGACGAGTATCAAATATATGAGTCCAAGGCATTTAGGGCCGATGCCGTTTTATTGATTGCCGCCGCCCTCACGCAAGACCAGGCCTACCGGCTTATGAGTATCGCTGCCGAATGCTCATTACATGTGCTTTTTGAGGTGCATAATCTTAAAGAATTAGATATGGCATTGAAACTCGATTGCACGATTATCGGCATTAATAACCGCGATTTAACTAACATGACAATAGATATTAATACGACTTTGACCCTTGCAAAAGAGATCCCTGACAATAAAATAGTCATAAGTGAAAGCGGGATTAAGTCGCGAGGTGACTGTGTAATGCTTCAGAATGCCGGAGTTGACGCCATCCTGGTCGGTACATCATTTATGAAATCAGGGGATATTGCCAGTACGATAAACTCACTCAAAGGCCTCTAAGTATCAAAGGCACCGGAATTACGGAAAGGAACAAAGTCGGAATGATTGCATGGGTATCTTTTGCCTTATGTTTCAACTGCGATTGCCCTGCTGAAGGCTGTGCGTATGTTGATTTTTTTAGGGTGGATGGGTTAGTATAATTGTTCGAAGACTATATCAGTGAGTGCTAACTTGATTTATTAATTGTTTAGGAGGTCAATTACAGATGCCTGTTGAGAATCTTGAGTTTAAAACAGAGATAAACCAACTCCTCAATCTTATGATTCACTCCTTGTATTCTCACAAGGAGATATTCCTCAGAGAACTGCTCTCAAACGCCTCTGACGCCATTGACAAGGCCAGGTACGAATCCCTCATTAACAGTGAGGCCATTACGGATACGGGCAATTGGTCAATTAAAATCATTGCCGACAAAGACGCTAACACGCTTACCATCAGCGACAATGGTATTGGTATGACCAAAGAGGAAATCATCGCAGAGCTTGGCACAATTGCCCACTCCGGGACGCTTGACTTTATGCGCGCCTTAAAAGAAAAGGGCGACATGAACCTCATCGGGCAGTTTGGCGTCGGTTTCTACTCCTCTTTCATGGTTGCCGACAAGGTTACCGTGATAACCAAAAGCGTGAAAGCGGCGACCGCCGTCAAATGGGAATCGGAGGCTAAGGGCACGTTTACTGTCGAAGACGCCGAAAGAGCGTCTCGTGGCACAGACGTTATCCTGCATATTAAGGACGATGATAAAAAGTATCTTAATCACTGGGAAATCAGCACCGTTGTTAAAAAGTACTCCGACTACATTGAATACCCGATAGTTATGGATGTCGAGCACGAAGAGGACAGCGCCCTTGATAAGGGTACAAAGGTAAAACTGACAAAAGAAGAGACACTGAACTCCCAAAAAGCCATATGGCTGAAAGATAAATCAGAGATAACCCAAGAGCAGTATAACGAGTTCTACAAGCATGTCGCTCACGATTTTACCGACCCGTTGACTGTTATACATTTTAAGGCCGAGGGCACGTCCGAGTTTACCGCCCTGATATATATCCCGTCGCATGTGCCGATGGATATTTTTTATGAACAATTTAAGATAGGCCCGGTGCTCTATGTAAAGAGGGTTCAGATTATGGACCACTGCGAAGAGCTGGTGCCGAAATACCTGCGATTTATTAAGGGCGTTGTGGATTCCTCGGATTTGCCGTTGAACGTATCAAGAGAGATACTGCAAAATAACCCGCACGTCAGCGTGATTAACAAAAATATCACAAAAAAAGTCCTCGACACACTGTCTGATATGAAGCAGAAGGACTTCGAAAAGTACAAGAAATTCTACGAGGAACTCGGCAAGGTACTCAAAGAGGGCGTCCATTTTGACTTTCAGAGGCGGGAGGCGATAGCCGACTTGCTGCTCTTCCGGTCCACTAAAACGGGCAAAGAGGCCTACACTACGCTGAAAGAATATGTTGAGACCATGAGAGAGGGCCATGAGGAGATTTACTACATCACCGGCTCATCGTATGACGAGGTGTCACAATCGCCTCACCTTGAGAGCTTTAATGAACAGGGATATGAGGTCCTCTTCATGCTTGATGAGGTAGATGACATCATATTCGGTTATTTTGAGTACAAGGGCAAGCGCATGAAGTCCGTCATCAAGGGCAGCGTTGACCTTGATAAGAAAGACGATAAGAGGAAAGAGGAAGAGGGCCACAAGTACGAAAGGCTGCTCACCCAAATAAAGAATCGCCTGAAGGACGACGTAAAAGAGGTGCGCCTCTCAGGAAGGCTGAAACAGTCGCCGTGCTGTCTTGTCTCAGACGAGGGCGCCATTGACCCCGCAATGGAGAGGATGCTGCGCTCAATGGGCAAAGACGTCCCAAAAAATATGCGAATCCTGGAGATAAATCCCCGCCACCCACTGATAGAGGCCCTCAGCGCTGCAATAGAAAAAGATGGACACGCCGCAGAGGCCAGTATTGACATGCTCTATGAACAGGCCCTTGTGCTTGACGGCAATAAGCCAAAAGACCCGGCGGCGTTCGCTAAGAAGATAACAGAGCTGATGCTTGAGTCGCTGAGGCGTTAGGTTATTTTGAACTCAGGGGCACTTGACCAGGGTGCGGCCTCATTCAGCGTGTGCGCCGTTGTGGTAACATACAACAGGAAGGCGCTGCTGTGTGAGTGTCTAAGCGCCCTGATGAGACAGACCAGAAGGCTTGACGCCGTCTGGTTGATAGACAATTCCTCCAGCGACGACACCCCCACAGAACTCTTAAATCAGGGATTTATTGATACACTGCCGCCCACCACCCTGAGCGCCCCGCATGAGGTAATAAAAAGGCACGAGGAAAGCGGCACTGTGCTGCATTACATCAGAATGCACGCAAACACAGGCGGCACAGGGGGATATTATGAGGGGATGCAGAGGGCATACGAAGGCGGATTCCACTGGATATGGACAATGGACGACGATGTGGAGCCTAAACTCCATGCCTTAGAGACACTCCTTTCTTATGCAAATCTGGGTGAATGTATCCAGGCGTCAAGGGTGTATCCCGATGGACAGGTGTTTGAGGACAATAAATACATTGACCTTGCCACGGGAAGACAAAAGGTCCTAAAAGACGCCGTGTTTGCGAAATATCAGACATTCTCCAGCAAGAATTTTGTCTCCTTTGAGGGGCTTCTTATCAGCCGCAATATTATAAAAGAGATAGGTTATCCCGACAGGAGGTTTTACTGCTGGTGCGATGACTTCGCCTACGGCCTGATGGCCTCACTGTATACAAACATCATTATGGTCAAGGAGGGCCTGATAATAAAAAAGCTCAAGCCCGGCGGAAATAAAATAATACTTGGCAGAAAAAGCCTCCGCCTCAGGGACAAGGAGCTTTACTATATGATAAGAAACCAGTTTATCATATTTGAGTACCTGAAACGGCTTGGCACTTTTTCCAGACTCGCATACCTCTCTCTGGGCGCGACGGTCATAAGGATTGCCATAGGTACGATAGTGTATGAGAGAAGTCCGGGGAAACTGTTGTTGCTGCTTAAAGGATTTATGGACGGCCTGTTAAAAAGATATAACAAACCCTCTACGTAGTGTCCGCAGTACCGCCGTGGCATCGCTGTTGAGAGACATTGAAAACTTATGGATCATACTAAACGAATAAAGAGGATAGCGTCAAATACAGTCTGGTTTTTTACCTCGCGGATGGCTGAGGTGGTAAACTCGCTGCTGTTGATAGCGCTTGTGGCGAGGTATTTGGGGGTAAAAGAGTTTGGTGTCTATTCGTTTTTAGTGGTTGTGTGCTGGGCTGTCCTGCCGCTTTTTTTTGTCCTGCAAAGGATATTGGTAAGGGATATTGCCGTTGATAAGGGGCGCGCCTCTGAAATCGTTGGAACCGGCTTGACGTTAATCGGCCTGTCAGCGCCGCCCATACTTATCTTTACCATGCTTTTGCTTCTGATTTTTAGGGTTGATTCTGTTTACTTTGTCGCCCTTGCCATAAACGTGGTTGTAATCACCTTTGCGGCGCTCAACAGTGTGTGCACCTCCGCGTTCATTGCCTTTGAGAAGGTGAGATATGAGACGTTGGTTTCGTTTGCGGTCTCTTCGATGTCCGTGCTGTTTATGTTAGCGGCAATCCACTTTGACATGGGTATTAATGGCGCGTTTACGGCCTTTATGTTGTCTAATATTATAGGGTTTTGTATATCGTTGGTTATTTTATCTAAGTTAGATGTGCGTCCTGTCATAAAGATAGATTTTGGCAGGATGCGTTATTTCTTAAAAGAGTGCGGCTATCTTGCCCTGAACATGATAATCATCTCAATATATGCGTATATGGGGGTATTTTTCCTGAAGGAATTTGCAACAGACTACGATATAGGGATATTTCAGGCCCCGGCCCGACTGTTAAACAGGCTGAACATCATCCCTGCCTCCTTCAGCGTGGCGATGTATCCCGTACTTGCCGC
>JADFYL010000003.1 GCA_015233045.1 Nitrospirota bacterium
TAAAGAGCAAGGCGGCGGCGTTGCTTGGGATGAACAGGACTACCTTTCTGGAGAAGCTCAAGAAAAAGGGCCTCGACATAAAGACAGGCGAATAGCCGGTTACGTAACCTCAGAAGCGTCGGTTTTTTGACGTCCAGCATTATAAAACCTTTAAAATTAAATATTTCCAATCTGGTATGTAATTTGCTACTATATAATTATGTTACAGGTATTGAGGGGTAATAGTGGCAATATTATGACAAACAGATTTTTGATAAAGGTGGTATTAGTAATCACAGCGCTGCTTGGCGTGGCTGTTGTGGATGCCATAGAGATAAGCAAGGTGCTGGTGACGCCCGGGCTTAAACAGGCGTGGGTGTATCTTGAGATGAAGGACTATAAGCGGGCAGAGGGGGCGCTGAGGGAATGTTATCTGGATACCACCGAGACCGGCGCTACCTGCAATTTTATCCGCGCCAGGATTCTTGACAGGCAGAAAAACGTACTGGGCGCTATTGACGCGTACAAGAGGTCATTTGCGCGTTCAACAAACCCTGGAATTCGTGAGGAGGCGCTTTTTCGCAAATCAGAGCTGTTCTTTGAGAGAAAATACTTCTATGAATCCTCGTCAGGCTTCAGGGCGTATGTGAAACAATACCCTGAGGCGAGGAATATTGAAAAGGCTTATCTCTATCTGGCAAAGAGCCTTGACCTTACTAAGAATCAGTCCGAAGCGCTTGAGGCGTATGAAAAGGCGGGTAGTGGTTCCGCGGCCCTTTACGGCAAGGCAAATGTGCTGCAGAGGCTTGGCAGGACAAACGAGGCTCAGCAGATGTACGACAAGGCGGTTGTCGAAGACTCCGCCTATTTGGACAAAAGTGTGGATACACGTTATTTATACGGTGAAAACCTAATCCAGACTGGCAACGTGCAAAAGGCCAAAGAGGTGCTCCGCCCGATAGTTGATAACGTGACGTTCTCCGATGTAAAATTAAAACAAAAGGTTAACCTTGCCCTCGGCACAATCGAGGCCGACGGCTCAAATAATGAGGCGGCGGTCAAATATTTGGCCGCGGCTGTCAGGGAAAAAAACATGGGCACTGACATCAAGCCTAAGGCCCTAATGCGGCTTGCCCGCGTGCAGATAGCATCAAATAAGCTTATAGACGCGAGGAGATCCATAGATGACCTGAAAAAACTCTTTGTAAGCAGCAAGGACAAGGGAGAGCGGGACCTTCTCACGCTTGAACTTCTGTTGAAGGAGAAAAATATTACAGAGGCAGTAAAAATATTGAGGACCATGTTTGCGGCACAGCCAAACTCAAAAGAGCTACTGCTGAAACTTGAGGCTGTCCTCAACGCCACAGCCCTGTCAGACAAGGAGCAGTTCACTGCCCTGTGGGAAGACTATGGGAAGATGTTTATGGACAAGGCACACGAAAAACTTGTCCTACAGGCAGCCGACATATTGAAAGATAGTGGTGGCAAGCCGTACATAGATGTCCTTGAGTGGATTTCTCTGAACTCCTCAGACGAGCAACAGCAAAATGCCCTCTACGAACTCTCTAATCTATACTCCAACATTGGCGACAAGGCCGCGGCCGTAAAATACCTCAGCGAGCTGAAGAGGTTCAAAGTGCCCGCGGACGATATCCTGAGGTCTGAGGCAAAGGTGTTATTCGAAAATAACGATTTACAGGGCGTGTACGAGAGGTTGACGGCTATGAAGCATTTGAAAAGAGAAGACCTTCCGATGCTCAGGGATGCCGTAGGCGCCGCCAGGAATAAAGAGAAGGCGCTGGCCTTTTACGACCACGTATTGAGAAGTCTCGGAGCTGAAACAGGGGATGCCATGACTCTGGCAGAGAATTTTTACCAGATGGGCAGAAAAGACGACGCCATTTATTATTATAAGCAGGTACTGACCAAAGACCCGACAAACGAGTGGGCGCTGTACAGGATAGGCATAATGCAAAACGGCACCGAGGGCAAAGAGGCATTGAAGAAACTCAGCGAGGGAAACTCTCAGTTGAGTAAATTTGCCAAATCAATAATTCAGGGCGACGGTGTTAACAAACAACTAGAGGATTTACAGTAATACGTTAATAAAATATGGTTAACTATAAGGAAAGCTAATGGAAATGGTAAAGCCAATTGAAGACATATCACGTCTGAACGACGCGTTTCAGAATTTTATGCTCGCCTCGCAAAGCCTTGAGCATGTGTATCAACAACTCAAAGACCGCGTAGTGTATTTGACCGGGGAGCTTGAGGAGAAAAATAGGCAATTAGAAAAGGCCTTGTACAACACGGAGGAGGCGGAGGACTACCTGAAGGGGATTTTGGAGAGCCTGAGCGAATCAATAATAGTCATTGACCCCGCTGGTGATATTACCATGTTTAACAAGGCCGCGGAGAAGCTGATTGGCATGAGCGCTGAGGACGTAATAGGAAGGCCGTTTGACGGACTTGGGATAAAATTCGAAAGCGATGGGACAGACACGTTTCTAAAGACGCGCAAAAAGACGCATAATGTGTTCATGTCCCGGTCAAACGTAAGCGACTCAAGGGGTTCTGTCAGAGGCCAGGTGATAATGATACAGGATATGACGAGGATAAAGGAACTTGAATCCCATCAGGAGAGAAACAAGCGCCTGATAGCAATGGGCGAGATGGCGGCACAGATAGTGCATGAAATAAGGAGCCCGCTTTGCAGCATAGAGTTATACGCAAGTATGCTTGAAAACGAGCTGGGCAGCTCGCCACATACGAACTTTGCAAAGGGAATCTACACAGGGATAAAGAGCCTTAATAACATACTCACAAATATGCTGTTCTTTGCAAAGCCACAAAAGCCAACCTTCCACACCCTAAACTTAAACACCGTGGTGAGCGAGACAATATTCATGCTGATGCCGCTGGTAGAGGCCCGTGGAATAAGCTTTACGAGGAGCCAGTGCAGCGGCACTCAGGTCGTTGGAGACGCCGAGCTGTTAAAACAGGTGCTTATGAACGTGATTATAAACGCCATTCAGGCCGCCGGTGAGGCCGGAGAGATAGGAATAAACGAACGCGTAAACGGCGCCGCTGTCGTAGAGGTTACGGACAACGGCGAGGGCATAGAGCATGAAAATCTTGAGAGGATTTTCGATCCTTTTTTCAGCACAAAGGAAAAAGGCACAGGGCTTGGGCTTGCCATTGCCTCAAAGATAATGCTAGCCCATGACGGGATAATCAGGGCAAGGAGCGAAAAGGGGATGGGCAGTACATTTGAAATCGTTCTGCCTCTAATATTATAACCGCGGTTATGTTAAAATGAGTAATGAGGAGAGCCGATTGAAAGCAATGAAGCCAATTTTAGTGGTTGACGACGACCCTCAGATGAGAGATGCGTTAAGAGAGGCCATACAAAGGCTGGGTTACGAGGCTACTGTGGCCGAAAACGGCCAGGACGGCCTTGTCAAGATGGCGGGTACGCCGTTTGCTATGATAATCACCGATATGAAGATGCCCAGAATGGACGGCCTCCAGTTCCTGAAAGAGGTGAGGAGGCGCGTAGGCAACCTTCCGGTTCTGGTCATAACCGGCTACGGCACTGTGGAAAATGCCGTGGAGACGATGAAAGAAGGCGCCACTGACTACCTGATGAAACCGTTTTCTTTCGATAAGTTAAACGCCAAGATAAGCTCCATTATGGAGTCCACGGCCGCGGACAGGGAAATCATCACCGGGAATCCTAAGATGGTGCGCCTGTTACAAATCACCCGCGATGTGGCCGCAGGAGATACAACGGTGCTGATATACGGCGAGAGCGGCACGGGCAAAGAACTGATTGCCAGGTACATACACGGCCAAAGCCTCAGAAAATTAAAACCCTTCGTTGCCGTCAACTGCGCGGCAATCCCTGAACACCTCATGGAGTCAGAGCTGTTTGGCCACGAAAAAGGTTCTTTTACGGGCGCGACCGATAAGAAACCCGGCAAATTTGAACTGGCCAACGATGGCACTATCCTTCTTGACGAGATCGGGGAGATGCCAATGGGCCTTCAGGCCAAACTCCTGCGTGTGCTTCAGGAAAGGGAAATAGACAGGATAGGCGGAAAACACACCATTCCCATCAATACGAGGGTTCTGGCCACAACCAACAGGGACCTCCGAAAAGAGGCCGCGGCGGGGAATTTTAGAGAAGACCTCTACTACAGGCTAAGCGTCTTTCCCCTTCACGTCCCCCCGCTGCGGGAACGCCCGGAGGATATATCCCTGCTGTCTGAGTACTTTGTCAAAAAATTCTCCGCCCTGCTAAACAAAGAAGTCAAAGGGCTGACAGAGGATGCCCTTTCTTTTCTCCTGAGAAATGAGTGGCGCGGCAATATCAGAGAACTGGAAAACGCCTTGCACCGTGCGGTGCTGCTTTCAAGGGGACAGTTAATTGATATTTCAGATTTCATGCTTGACGAACCAACGCCAGCCCATAAAACCAGTCTGCTCGCTGATGACAACAACAAACGAGGCATAAAGGAAATGGAGAGGGACCTTATTATGAAAACGCTCAGGGATGTAAATGGCAATAAGACAAAGGCGGCAAAGATTCTGGGCGTCAACGTGAGGACTATCAGAAATAAACTTAGCGAATATGGGAAAAATTTTCCAGATGAACAGTAAACTGTTGGAAATACGACGCTGTATTGACCCCTTTCAGACTTGGGGCGCGGCAAGAGTTATGTGTTATTATTCTATGATTACATATAGTTATGTGTTATTATGTGGAGAATTAGTTTAAGGATTGGGCGTATTATTAAGGCTGGCATGGTTATTGATAGGGTAATTGTTAGTTGGTATTTAGATTTGGAGGAGTGTGTTATGGATTTGGACAATGGATTTGCAGACTTAGAGAAGCTTATAGGCGCCACCGCGCTGCGCCACCGCGTGTTGTCGTCAAATATCGCCAACTCGGACACGCCCAACTATAAGGCGAAGGATGTTGACTTTGGTTCATTTTTTGACGACCAACGTTTGAAGATGGACGCGACAAAGCCAATGCACTTTAGCAACGGCGCGCCAACATCGGCGTCAGGCCAGACGGTGGAGGATAACTCCCTGTTATGGGGTGATGGCAACAATGTCGAGGTTGACATGGAGCTGGCGAAGATGACTGAAAACGGCTTAAAATTCCAGGCGGCTGTAAAATTGGTATCGCAGAAGATAACGATGTATAAGAATGCCCTGAAGAGGGTATAAGAATGCTGTCCAAAGGAGTTAGCGATGGATTTGTACGGAGTTTTTAAGACAAGCGCATCTGCCCTTGCGGCGCAGCGCGAGAGAATGAACGTAGTGGCGTCGAATCTGGCAAACGCGCACACGACCAGGACAGACCAGGGCGGCCCGTATAAGAGAAGGGACGTGGCGTTTCAGGTGGCTCCCGTGGATAAAGACCCAAACACGTTGAATAATGGCGTAAAAGTCTCTGAAATAGTAGAGGACCAGACACCGCCTACGTTGATTTACGATCCAACGCATCCTGACGCCAATAGCTCTGGATATGTGGCGATGCCAAATGTTAATGTGGTAGAGGAAATGGTAAACATGATGATGGCGTCAAGGGCATATGAGGCCAACGTGTCGGCCTTTAACATCTCTAAGGGTATGTACCTTAAAACGTTGGAAATAGGGAAATAGGGAGGTAGCTTATGTCTGACATAAAAATAAACGGCGCGAGCCTTGAAATACCGCAGCAGTTAAGGTCTGCCAGCAATGGCGCTGCCAATAAGGGCGCTGACGATTCAAGCGCTGGCGGTTTTGACGCCGCCCTGAATGAGGCGTTCACAAAGGTCAACGCCATTCAGCAGGAGGCCGACAAGGCAGTGCAGGACCTTACTAAAGGCGGCGATGTCACTAACGCGGTAATGGCAATGCAGAAGGCCGACATGTCTTTCCAGTTGATGGTGGAAGTGAGAAACAGGCTGCTCACCGCCTACGATGACGTGATGAGGATGCAGGTGTAGTAGTGTCGTGAGCTAAGGCAGTTGCACAGAGACGGGTTGTAGAAGTGGCTATACGGTTGTGGAAGTGGTTACGCAGTAGTACAGTTAGTAGAGGCGGGTTGTGCCGCGGCTGGTAGTGGCCGTGGCTTAGGCAGTGGTGGTTGCGATTATTTTCTGAGGAGTTTGCCCTGTATTGAAGCGGGGAGGCGTTTATCCTCAGACATATAGTCGGATTATTAACAGTTAATATAAAATGCAAGCGCAGGGCGATATGGCAAACACTATTGAAACGATAAAGAACTGGTCTAATAAGAAAAAGGTAGTCATCGCCTTATCACTGGTGATGGGGATTGCGGCGATAGTGTTGTTGTTTTCGTGGTCCCAGATGACAAACTATGCGGTGATGTTTTCGAATCTTTCTGAGGGTGACGCTGGGAAGATAGTAGAGAAACTGCAGCAGCTTAAAATACCGTATCAGGTAACGTCAAACAGCATCATGGTGCCTGCGGAGAAAGTCTATGACCTAAGGCTTCAAATGGCCGCGCAGGGGCTTCCCCAGGGCGGTGGAATAGGGTTTGAGGTGTTTGACAAGGCAGACTTTCAGGCTACCGACTTTGTCCAGAAACTCAACTATAAGAGGGCGTTGGAGGGAGAACTTGCGAGGACTATATCGGCCCTTGCGGAGGTTGACAGGGCAAGGGTTCATCTGGCTATGCCGGAGAAATCCCTTTTTGTAAAGGAGAAACAGCCGCCTACGGCCTCTATACTCGTTACCCTAAAATCCTCAAAGTCTCTGACACAGGGCCAGATACAGGGCATCGTACACCTTGTCTCAAGCAGTATTGAGGGATTAAATCCCAACGATGTGACGATTGTTGACAGCAGCGGCAACATGCTGACGCGCCCGGTTGACGAGATGATGGGCCTTACGGGCACAGAGCTGGATTACCAGCGAAAGTATGAAAGGGACATAGAGGCAAGTATTCGTGACATCCTTGAACCGGTGGTCGGCAAGGACAAGGTCAAGGTAAAGGTGCACTCAGAGCTGGACTTTTCGCGCACAGAGAAAACGGAAGAGACATATGACCCGGATGGCGCGGTGGTAAGGAGCCAGCAGACGACAAGTGAAGATTCTCAGACCTCTGCCCCGGCCGGTGTAGTTGGGGTTCAATCGAACCTGCCGGCAAAGACCACGCCGCAGTCACAGGGCGGACAGCAGCAGATGAAAAAGAAGACCGAGACAATAAATAACGAAATCAGCAGGACAACAAGCCATATCATAGCCCCATATGGCAGTGTCAAGAAGCTCACGGCCGCCGTCCTGGTTGATGGCGTCTATACGATGAAAGCGGATTCTAAAGACCCCAAAGATGTCGTATATACCCCGCACAAGGAGGATGAGATAAAGCAGTACGAGAACCTTGTGAAGAAGGCCATTGGTTTTACTGAGGCCAGAGGAGACGACGTAACGGTAATAAACATGCCTTTTGAGCCGCTGCCAAAGGAGGAAATCCTGCCGGTTAAGAGGAGCTATACAGACTACATTAAGGACGGCGTGATGGTTACGAAGTATCTGGCGCCTGTGATGTTAGCACTATTGTTTATCGTATTTGTGGTCAGGCCGATAGTGAAATCTCTGGTAATGGAGTCAGCGCCGGTGGTAAAGGAGCTACCGTATTCCAGGGCTGGTGGTACTGCCGCTGAGAGAGAGTATGAGGCCAGAGAGGGGGGGATGTCCTCAAAAGAGAAGGGTGTAAAGATGCCGCCTACTGAGGAGACGACCATTAAAAGAGAGATGACGGGCTGGTCTGACTGGGTGAAAGAAAACCCCTCGCAGGCAGCCACACTAATCAAAGAATGGATGGGTACTGAGGAGCCGACATAATGTCAAAAGAGGAATCAGACAGGAAAATGCCGCCATTGCCAGAGGCCAAAGGTCCCGGTTCCCCTAATTCCCAGGACAGAGAGGGATGGTCTAAGTGGGCGAAGGAACACCCTGGCGAGGCGGCAAAAATGATAAAAGACTGGATTGGCGCTGTGGAGGAAGGAGGATAAGAGATGGAACTGACCGGTTCAGAGAAAGCCGCGATATTTCTAACGGCAATAGGGGAAGACGCCGCTGCTGCGGTACTAAAAAGCATGGAGTTTAAGGACATCGGCAAGGTTAGCTCAATGATGTCAAAGATGCAATCGCTGAAAGAGGATGAGATAAAATCAGTCTTCAAAGAGGCGTTCACGAAAATTGAGAAGGGAGATGTGTTCGTCGGTGGCGGTGAATATGTAAGGCAGATGTTGACTAAGGGCCTGGACGAAAAGACCGCGAAGAAGATCATGGAAAAGACCGCCGTGGAGGCCACTTTGGACTCACTGAAGAAGGTTGACGCGAAAAAACTGACTAACTTCCTGCTCACTGAGCATCCACAGACCATTGCCCTCATTCTTACTCTTCTTGACCCCGGACAGGCGGCAACCGTGTTGACGACACTGCCAAAATCGTTAAAAGTTGATGTTGCCATGAGGATGGCAACGACAGAGGGCATCCCTGCCGACGCAATCGGAGAGATAGAGGAGGTGCTCAAGAGCGAACTTGACCTTGACAGGAGCGAGGGTATTAAGGTGGGCGGTGTGAAGAAGGTTGCCCAGATTCTTAACTCTACGGACAAGGCAACAGAAGAGCTGATTTTGGAAAATATTGAAAGCCATGACTACGAACTTGCCGACTCTATCAGGCAGTTCATGTTTGTCTTTGAGGACATTGTCAAGATAGCCGACAGAGATGTTCAACAGATTCTTAAAGAGGTCAGCACAGAGGAGCTGTCACTGGCGCTGAAGACCGCCTCTGACGCGCTGAAAGACCTGATATTTAAGAATATGTCAAAGAGGGCCGCCGAAATACTCAAAGAAGATATGGAGGTAAAAGGGCCGGTCAGGGTCTCAGAGGTGGAGAAGGCCCAGCAGAGTATCATCAAGGCGACAAGGCGGCTGAGCGAGGCGGGTAAAATAACCCTGCCCGGAAGTGGAGAGGAAGAGGCGCTTGTTTAGCCATAAGGTATTAAAGAACTCCAACCTTGAGCGATATACGCTGCCCTCTCTGGAGGCGCATGAGTTTGAGGGTGAGGTCTCAGACCGTGTTGACATGCCGCCAGAGCCGCCGCCAGACCCGGAGGCCATTGAGCGTGAGGCAAGGCAAAAAGCTGTTCAAATAGAAAAAGACGCCCGTGAACAGGGTTTTAAGGCCGGGCTTGTGGAAGGCCAAAAGTCCTATGAGGAAAAGGCTGCCCTGTTGATAGGACAACTCAGCGGTATGATAACGCAGCTCGGGGAATTAAGGGAGAGGCAAACTCGGGAGGCCGAGCCGCAGTTGCTTGCGCTTGCCATAGGCATTGCAAAAAAAGTGCTCTATGCGGAGATTTCCATTAACCCTGAGATTATTGTTGGACTTGTCAAAGAGGGCATAAACAGACTTGAAAAAATGGGCCAGATTACTATAAAGATTCACCCGGCTCTGCACGAGTTGTTTTTAAAGAAAATGCCTGAGTTTCATGAGTTGCATGTTGATGTGGTGCTGGATATAGACCCATCGCTGCCGGTGAACGGCCCCTTGGTGGTTGGCCCTGTGGAAGAGGTGGTAATAAATATTGATGAACTTCTGATGAACACACTTGAAGATATGAGGCAAAACCTTGCAGCCCATTGATCTATCGCCCTATATAAAGGCAGCGCAACAGGCGGAACCTATGAGGGTTTACGGCAGGATAACGGAGATAACCGGTATTATGATAAAGGCCACTGGCCTGAAGGCCAGCGTGGGCGAGGCGTGCAGGATTTACTCGGACACCCAGATGCCGCTGGACGCCGAAATAGTTGGATTTAAAGATTCTAAGGCACTTTTAATGGCCACTGGCGACATATCATGGATAAAACCAGACAGCAGGATACTTTCCCTTGGAAAAAAGGTCTCTATAAAGGTCGGCGAGGGACTTATTGGAAGAGTCATAAATGAATCTGGCCAGCCCATTGATGGAAAAGGTCCGATAAGCGGTTTCAGCTATCCATTGATGTCAGTCCCGCCAAACCCCATGTTGAGGGAACGAATCAATGAACCCATAGACCTTGGCGTTGCGGCGATAAACGGCCTTTTGACAGTTGGCAAAGGACAAAGGATAGGAATCATGTCCGGTGCCGGAGTTGGAAAGAGCGTTCTCCTTGGGATGATGGCAAAATACACGCGTGCCGATGTCAATGTAATCGCCCTCGTTGGGGAGAGAAACAGAGAGGTCAGGGAGTTTATCGAACGCGACCTTGGGCCGGAGGGGATGAGGAGATCTGTCGCTGTGGTATCCACGTCTGAGCAGTCACCGGTTGCGAAGGTGAAGGGGGCGTTTGTGGCCACGGCCATAAGCGAATATTTCAGGAGCCTTGGGAAGGATGTGCTGCTGTTTATGGATTCGCTGACGCGTGTTGCTATGGCACAGCGCGAGATTGGACTGGCGGTGGGTGAACCACCGGCCACTAAGGGCTACACGCCGTCTGTGTTTGCCCTCCTGCCGAAGCTCCTTGAAAGGGCAGGGACACAGAAGGGAAAGGGCAGCATCACGGGTCTTTATAGCGTCCTTGTTGAGGGCGATGACCTTTCAGACCCCGTGGCTGACTCGGTTATGTCTATTTTGGACGGCCATATCGTACTGTCGCGTGATTTGGCAATGGAAAACCATTATCCCGCCATTAATATTTTGAGGTCAATAAGCAGGGTAATGCCGGATATCATAAATAAGGCTCATATGGACGTTGCCGGCAGATTTATTGAGGTGATGTCAATTTATAAGCGGTTTGAGGATATGATAAATCTTGGCGCGTACAAGGAAGGCTCAAATCCCAAGGTTGACTATGCCATATCAATGATTGACAGGTTAAATGCCTTCTTAAAGCAGGGGATGAATGAGCCAAGGGATTTCAGTGCCAGCGTCAGGGGACTTGAAACGTTATTTTCAAAATCAAAAAAGGAATAGTGGATGTCAAAACTGGATACTCTTAAACGAATAGAACAGGTCAGGGAATTTAGAAAAGATGAGGCCGAAATAGAGGTTCATAAGGCGTGGAAGGCGCTGAGGACAGAACAGGAGGCCCTTGCGGCGCTGGAGAAACTTCTCACAGATACGACAGTCGGTCTGGAGCGGAAAAAAATTGGCAATATTGCAAATACGTACGAACTTACGATTTACTATGATTACATTGATATGTTATATAAAAAAATAGACGAACAGGTACTCGTAATAAAACAGAAGGATGAGGAGCTCAACGAGAAACAGCTTATACTCGTAGAGACGTACAAGGAATTAAAAACGGTTGGAATACTCAAGGATAAGGTAGTATATGAAGACAATAAAAGGAAGACTACAATTGAACAACGCCAGATGGACTTCGCATACCTTTCGCGCCTTACAAGGCAATAGTATAACACTACTGGCACTGGTGTTTTGGGCCTGTATCTGTGGCGGCGCCGTTTATGCCGCCGATACCGCTCCCTCTGCCGCTCCTGTTGAATCTGCCAGAAGTAAAAACATAGAACTATCAAAGAGGGAAGAGGCCGTACGAAAGGAAGAGGAGAGACTCAACGCGTTAAAGGTGGACATAGACGCTAAAATAGCAGAATATGAAAAAATCTTAAAACAGCTTGACGCGGTGATGGCAAAACTGAAAGAAGCCAACAGCCAAAGAATGGCTAACTTAGTCAAGACTTATGAGTCAATGCCCGCGGAGAATGCCGCAAAAGACCTCGAATCGTCTGACGAAGAGCTGGCCGCCACAATACTCAGTAAGATGAAAAGCCGTAAGGCAGGACCAGTCCTTGCCGCAATGGGACAGAGAAAGGCCGCCGCGTTAACTGATCGTATGTCAAAGCTACTGAAAAATTTACCTGTTAAGTGAAAATTTTTCCCTGTAGTTTCCCCGTAGCCTCTTTGCCGTAGCGTAAAACCCCAATATACATGCCTTCGTCTATCTGGCACGTATTTTGCTCTTATTACTTCCATGAGTGAGATACTACAGATAAACGGAAGCAGCACAGGCAGCATGGCGAAACCGGCGCCAAGACCCGAAGCAAGAGATGCAAGTGCTCCGAGGCCAGGGGCCGACGACGCAAGAAACGACACATCCGCATCCCGCTCCAATGGGGATTCCTCAGCGAATCGCCCTGATAACGGCCAACAGCGGGCGAACCATTCAACTAATTCAGCAAGCCAGACGTCCAATACTACGCAGGAGGCAAAGGATTCAACCAGTCAGCGTTCAGATGATACCGCCACTGATAAAAACGGGGAGCAATTTAACTCTATTCTTGATAAGTTAATGAAAGGCAAGGCCAGTAAAAACAACAGCGTGGTCGCCGCATTGGCAGGTTCAACCGCTGTGGCAGCCCTTCAACCCGCCGGTATTCCCGGCACTGAAGTGCAACCCGTTGCTGTCAACACCGCCGACACCGCAATCTTGTCTCTGTTGGGGGCACAACCGACGTCAAACGCAAAACCGGCAAAAGACCCGGATACAAAAACTGGTACAGGTAATAGCAAGCCTCAGCCTGTGAGCACCGACGTCAACACCGCCAACACCGCAATCTTGTCTCTGTTGGGGGCGCAACCTACGTCAAACACAAAACCCGATACAACCCCTGATGCAAAACCGGCAAAAGACCCGGATACAAAAACTGATACAGGTAATGGCAAGCCTCAGCCTGTGGGCGTGGATGTCATGGCGGCGAAAGACGCAATTCTTTCCCTGTCTGTGGCGCAACCTACGTCAGATACAAAACCGGCAAAAGACCCGGATACAAAAACTGATGCAGATAATAGCAAGCCTCAGCCTGTGGGCACCGACGTCAACACCGCCAACACCACAATCTTGTCTCTGTTGGGGGCGCAACCTACGTCAAACACAAAACCCGATACAACCCCTGATGCAAAACCGGCAAAAGACCCGGATACAAAAACTGATACAGGTAATGGCAAGCCTCAGCCTGTGGGAGTGGATATCAGAGCGGCGAAAAACGCAATTCCTTCTCTGCCTGTGGCACAACAGACGTCAGACGCAAAACCCGAAACAACGCCGGATACAAAAACTGATACAAAAACTGACACAGATAATCTTACGCCGGATACTATTGAGCAGGCATTTGCTAAACTTACCCCTCAGTCCGGCTCAGAAAACACGGCTGCCCCGCAGACGAAGATACCCGAGATGCAGCCGGGTAGGGCTATAACCCCTGAGATGCTAACCACTGCAATGAGGGCCTTAAACGTAAAAACTCCAGACAACAACCCGCGGGAAATAGATATTGCGGATTCGAACGCCGCCCGGCACTCTAAGCGCGATGTATCCTCTAAGGACACGTCCGGTGCCATTAAGGATGTGTTGTCAAACGGCAATGCCCCTGACAGCAATCTGTCGGAAGTGAATCTTGCGGATTCAAACGGCGCGCAGTTATCTAAGCATGATCAGACCTCAAAGGACACCTCTGAGGCTATTAAGGATATCTCCTCGAAAAGTGGCGGCGACTCCAAACATGATGACAGCATCAGCGCTACCACTGTTTCGGCTGACAAGACTCAGCAGCCATTTCACGAAGTAGTGGGGAAGGCTGCCCATACCGAGGCCGCTAACACAGTTGATACGGGCGAGAAGCTTGCGGTAGGCGCATCAAAGACTATCGAACTGAACGGCAACAAGTTTACGATTATGAGGAAAGGCGACACGTCCATAGAGGTGAAACTTGAGCCGGACGGCATGGGAAAGCTTGACATTCATGTAAATGTTGAAAAAGGTGTTTTAAACGCAAACATAAGCGCCTCTGACGCCTCGGCAAAGGGTATTATAGAGAAAAACCTCCACGAGATAGTCGGCGCGCTCGCAAAAGAAGGTCTTACAGTAGGGGGATTTACTGTTTCCCTTAAAGATAGAGGCGGGAATTTTAAAGAAGGAAAAAACGAAAATAGCGCCAATAAGAGCCAGAAAGAACAAAGGCAGATACAGCCGGTTGCCGTTTCAGGGTATGTAAAGACCGGATATAAGATAAATGATGGCATAAGTATATTTGCATAAAAAGATAACGTAAATAAGGAGGATATTATGGGAGTATCATCAGTCGGCGTAGCAAGTACAACAAATACAATGGATTATTATTCCGCGTTCAAAAGCGCGAAGGCCGCCTCGACATCGGGTTCGTCGTCAACTACGGGCTCAACATCAGCGGGTTCAACAACGACTACAGGTTCAACATCAACTACGGGCAGCACGTCTTCGTCATCCGGCACTACAACTTCCAGTACCGGTACCTCTTCCACCTTCGGCAACAACATGACGGACTTTCTGTCACTTTTCATGACTCAGTTAAAGTATCAGGACCCGACAAGTCCGATGGACACTAACAATTTCACAAGCCAAATGGCTCAGTTTACTGAGGTTCAGGACCTGACTTCTATGAACACGAACATGCAGAACCTCAGCTCGTATTCAAACTCGTTAAACAACCTCATGTCCACAGGTCTTATAGGCAAGAACGTTCTCATGAATGACGGCACCTCTGGAACCGTAACCGGTGTAAAATTCTCCAGCGGCGTTACTTATCTTACGCTCAGCAACGGTAATAGCGTACAGATGATTAACGTGCAACAAATAACTGCCAGCAGCAGCGGCAGTACAACTGGCAGCGGCACAAGCGCTAGCACAACTAATACGACTACATAAAGCTGATTATAAAGGAGGGTTAATAAAATGATATCTTCACTGTGGAGCGCGGTAAGCGGAATGTCCGCAACCAGTACAGGTTTGGACGTAGTTAGTAATAATATTTCCAATATGAACACGACAGGTTATAAAACCAGCAGGACAAACTTTGGCGATGTGCTTAGCCAATATGTCGGTACCTCAGATGGGCAGGTTGGAAGCGGCGCCCAGGTGACGAGCGTAAGTACGTTTATGACACAGGGTTCTCTGATAACCACCGGCAATACGTATGATATGGCGATAGACGGTACGGGATACTTTGTGGTTAAAGACCCTTCCTCTGGTGTAACTGATTACACGAGGGCGGGGACTTTCAATGTAGACAAGAGCGGTTACCTTGTAACGTCCGCGGGAATGAGGGTTCAGGGGTATATGGGAACCGATGTTAACGCTACAACTTCCTCCACTGATAATGGTGTTATGACAGATATTAAGATCCAAAGCAATGTAGCTACGGCAAAACAAACGAACAGCGTAACAACGGGGGTCAACCTTAATTCGCAGGCTTCGGTTATCTCCGCCGCGTTTACACTGGACGGTAACGGCGACGGTGTGAACAATGATCCTACAAATTATAACTATGCCCAGACGACAACGGTTTATGATTCTCAGGGAGGCTCTCACCAGGTTACGGCATATTTCACAAAAACCGCCGATAATACATGGCAGGTTAACTATGCCTATCCAGCATCGGTTAACACATCAACCTCATCAAGTCCATCACTTACATTGGCAACAGGCAACGCGCAGACCCTCTCGTTTGATACGAGCGGCAAGCTGGTAAGCGACGGGTCGTCCTCATCACCAAATACTGACCCGACTACATACTTTAGCTTCGGCACCTCAGTCGGCAATCCACAAGGTATTGTGTTTGATTATGGAACGTCGTTAGACGAAAACGGCAACGGGCTTAACGGCAGCACTCAGGTTGCCGAAAGCAATCAAATGTTAAACTCGTCACAAAACGGTTACGCGGCAGGTTCTGTAAAGAGTGTTTCTATAGCTGATGATGGAACAATTACCGCCACGCTTTCAAACGGACAACTAAGTACGCTTGGCCAAATAGTGCTTGCGCGCTTTAATGACCCTAGTAGCCTTACCCAACTGAGTGGCAACTTATACGCTCAGTCAAAGAACTCAGGCACCGCGATTATCAATGTAGCCAAGTCAGACGGACTTGGACGGGTAGTCTCCGGTTCCCTTGAGGCCAGCAACGTTGACCTCAGCACTGAATTCGTCAATATGATTTCATACCAGAGGGCGTTTGAGGCGAACTCCAAGGGCATACAGACCATTAACGAGATGCTTCAGACTCTCAATACGCTCAAACAAGGCTAATAGCGACTGAGTACCCTGCACACTCCAGCCACAGGCCGGGGTGTGCGGGCAATCCCCCCTATGTTTTAAGACAATCCCTTTGTGCTATAATACGGCTGGTTGTGTTGATATGGCATATAAAGATTTGAGTGATTTCATAAGGACGCTGGAAAAGAAGGCCCTGCTCAGGCGCGTGAAGGCAGAGGTTGACCCTGTGCTTGAGATTGCGGCGATCAATGATAGAATAGTGAAACAGGGTGGGGCGGCGCTGTTGTTTGAGCGCTGCAAGGGTTCTGAGTTCGCCTGTGCGGTAAACCTCTTCGGTTCCTATGAGAGGATGTGCCTCGCCCTCGGTGTAGAGTCAATTGATTCAATAGGGAAGGAGATAGTCGAATTCTTAGAACCTGAAATCCCCACTAATTTTATTGACAAGCTCAGGGCGCTGCCGATGTTAAAACGCCTTGCCGATTTTTTCCCTTCATACGTCAGGCACGGGCAGTGTAAAGATGTGATAATAAGAAATAACCCATCTCTGTTTGCCCTTCCTATCTTAAAGACATGGCCAGAGGACGGCGGCAGATTTATTACCCTGCCTATGGTGTTCACCAAAGACCCTGAGACCGGTGAGAGAAACTGCGGCATGTACAGGATGCAGGTCTATGACGACACCACAACGGGGATGCACTGGCATATGCACAAAGACGGCGCGAGGCACTACAAAAAGGCGGAGAAGCTGGGAAGGCGCCTTGATGTGGCCGTCGTCATCGGCGCGGACCCGGCAACGCTTTATACAGCCACAGCGCCACTGCCCGAGGGCATAGACGAGATGCTCTTCGCCGGGTTCTTAAGGAAGTCCCCCGTTGAGCTTATTAAATGTGAAACCGTCGCCCTTGAAGTCCCCGCCAATGCCGAGTTCGTCCTTGAAGGCTATGTCGAGCCGTTTGAACGGCGCACAGAAGGGCCGTTTGGTGACCATACCGGCTATTACTCCTTAGCCGACGAGTTCCCCGTCTTTCATCTTACATGTATCACGCACAGAAAAAATGCTATTTATCCGGCCACTATCGTAGGGAAGCCTCCTATGGAGGATTGTTTTATAGCAAAGGCGACAGAGAGGATTTTTCTGCCGCTACTAAGAAAACAACTCCCCGAAATTATTGATATGAACCTGCCCCTTGAGGGCGTGTTTCATAACATAGCCCTTATATCAATAGATAAGCGTTACCCCGGCCACGCCAGAAAGGTGATGTATGCCCTCTGGGGTATGGGACAGATGAGTTTTACCAAGATGATTGTCATTGTGGACAAGTGGGTGGACGTTCAAAACCCCTCAGAAGTCGTCTGGAGAATAGGAAACAATGTTGACCCCAAAAGAGATACCGTAATTGTTGAAGGACCGCTGGATGTTCTTGAACATGCCTCCGCAATACCAGCCTACGGCGGCAAGATTGGCATAGACGCCACAAAAAAACTTGCCTCCGAAGGGTTTACGCGGAATTGGCCTGATGACATCGCGATGTCTGCTGAAATCATCGCCCTCGTCAATAAGCGTTGGCCTGAGTATGGTTTATAAAAGATGAAAGATAAAAAGATAAAAGGATTAACGACGAAGGGGGGGTAACCCCCCCTTCACCCCGTAAATCTCACCGCGTTTTATTCATTAATTTCAGGCTGCCGCTCGTTGGCGGCTTCAGCGTCTCCGGCTGTCATGGGTCGAAAAATGTGTCCAGTCAAAATGTTGCACTTGCTGTCTTAATCGTGATAGAATCATCAATAACGATAGAGTCAATAGTTAATGTCTAAAGAAACACGGGAGGTAGTTTTATTTGGAACTATTCAGGCTTACAATAGCGGAAGCGGCGGGGCTTATTTCAAAAAATGAATTGACCCCACTGGCCCTCACAGAGTCAGTTATGGGCAGGATTGGGGCGCTTGACAGCCTTGTCGGCGCGTACATAACCGTGACAAAAGATATTGCAATGGAACAAGCCGGGCGTTTATCAGCAGGCAGCGGCAACAGCCCCCTCCACGGTATCCCAATGGCTATCAAAGACAACATGTGCGTTAAGGGTGTGCGTACTACGTGTGCCTCTAAGATACTTGAGAATTTCATTCCCCCATACGAAAGCACCGTAACGACTAAACTTCATGAGGCCGGATACTGTCTCACCGGAAAGACCAATCTTGATGAGTTTGCCATGGGCTCATCAACAGAGAACTCCGGGTTTTTTACGACGAAAAACCCATGGGACATCACCCGTGCCCCCGGCGGCAGCAGCGGCGGCTCTGCGGCAGCAGTGGCGGCCGATATGTGCATCGCCGCCATTGGTTCTGACACCGGCGGGTCAATCCGCCAGCCGGCGTCATTTTGCGGCGTCGTAGGGCTTAAACCCACATACGGCCTCGTATCAAGGTTCGGCCTCGTGGCCTTTGCCTCGTCACTTGACCAGATTGGCCCGATTACTAAGACAGTGGAGGACGCTGCAATCGTGTTAAATGCGATAGCTGGCGGTGACAACAGAGACTCAACCTCAGCCCACAACGCCATCCCCGATTACACTGCGTCCATGTCAGGAGATTTGCAGGGTATTAATTTGCAGGGCATCAAAATAGGTATACCGGAGGAGTATTTCATTGATGGCATGGACAGAGAGGTTGAGGCGGCGGTAAGGGCTGCGATAGGGGAGATGCGACGGCTTGGTGCCGAGGTTGTCTCTATCAAATTGCCTCACACGGCTTACGCGGTGGCCGCTTATTATATCATCGCCACAAGTGAGGCAAGCTCCAATCTCGCACGGTACGACGGCGTAAAGTACGGCATGAGGGTTAGTGGCAGCGACCTTATCAGCACGTACATGGAGACGCGCGCTAAGGGATTCGGGCAAGAGGTCAAACGGAGGATAATGCTTGGGACATACGCCCTTTCCTCAGGTTATTATGACGCGTACTATAAGAAGGCACAGCAGGTGCGCACACTTATAAAGAGGGATTTTGACGAGGCGTTTAAGCTTGTTGATGTTATTGCCACGCCCACATCGCCAACGACGGCGTTTAAGATTGGCGAAAAGGCCGATGACCCTCTCCAAATGTACCTAAGCGATATTTTTACTATATCAGTAAATCTTGCCGGAGTACCGGCAATATCCATTCCCTGCGGTTTTGACTCGGGCGGTCTGCCCGTAGGGCTTCAACTGATAGGAAGACATTTCGACGAGGCGGTGATATTAAAGGCTGGCCACGCATACGAACGCTCCGCGGGTTGGTACGAGAGGAGGCCGTCTATATGAAAATCGTTAACGACTATGAAACCGTCATAGGGCTTGAGATTCACGCCCAAATGAGCACACAATCGAAGATGTTCTGCGGCTGCCCGACACGCTTCGGCGAAGAGCCCAACACGCAGACCTGCCCGGTATGTATAGGAATGCCCGGCGTGCTGCCAGTGATAAATAAGCTTGCGCTTGAGTTTACGATAAAGACGGGGGTTGCGCTGGGCTGCAAAATATCACCGTTTAGTAGATTTGCCCGCAAGAATTATTTTTATCCAGACCTGCCCAAAGGCTATCAAATAAGCCAGTATGAGTTGCCCATCTGCGAAGGGGGTTTTGTTACGCTGCTTGTGGATGATGATGAAGGAGGAGAAAGGCGCATAAACCTTACGAGGATTCACATGGAGGAGGATGCGGGCAAAAATATCCACGAAGGGGCGGGCAGCTTTAGTTATGTTGATTTAAACCGCGCCGGAGTGCCGCTGATGGAGATAGTGTCCGAACCGGACATAAAAACTCCGAAAGAGGCGGCGGCCTATGTGCGTAAAATAAGGACGATATTAAGATACCTCAAAGTGTGCGATGGGAATATGGAGGAAGGCTCTCTGCGCTGTGACGCCAATGTATCACTAAGGCCGCAGGGCGTGAAGGAGCTGGGCGTAAAGACTGAGATAAAAAATATCAACTCTTTCAAATTCATAGAAAAGGCGCTGGAGTATGAAATTCAGAGACAGAAGCGCATACTAAACGAAGGTGGGCGTATTATACAGGAGACAAGGCTCTGGAACACGACAACCGGCATGACCGAATCCATGCGCTCAAAGGAAGAGGCACATGACTATAGATATTTCCCTGAGCCAGACCTCGTGCCGCTCATAGTTGATGAGGGCTGGATAGCACAGATAAGAAAAGAAATCCCTGAGCTGCCTGATGACAAGAGGCAAAGATTTATCAACGATTACAGGCTGCCGCCTTACGACGCCGAATTCTTGGTGGCGGAGGAAGTGGCGGCCGATTACTTTGAGGATACCGTAAGGCTGGGTTCTAATCCTAAGGATGTAAGCAACTGGATGATGGGCGAGATGATGAGGTTGGCAAAAGAAAAAGGTAAATCCGATGTGCCTCCTGTGATGCCAGCGCACCTCAACGGCCTGATAAAACTGGTGGCCGACGGTACGATTAATTTAAAGACCGCTAAAATCGTCTTTGAGGACATGTTTAACACCGGCAAGTCAGCAGAGGAACTGGTTAAAGAAAAAGGACTTGTGCAGATTTCTGACGTTGGGCAACTTGAGACCACAGTAGAGGCTGTTATAACCGAAAACCCTAACGAGACGGCACGATACAAGGCCGGTGAGACAAAGCTGACGGGATTTTTCGTAGGCGAGGTAATGAAGAAGACAAAGGGAAAGGCCAACCCAAAGGCCGTCAACGAGATACTAAGGAGGTTACTGGGTTGACACAAGTGGGCGCTGAGGGTATTAACGGCGGCGAACTGCTTGATATCGTCACACCTGACGGGCAGGTAATCGGGCAGGCCAGACGCGGCGAAGCCCACGGCAACAATGAGCTGCTCCATCGTGTCGTACACGTGTTCGTATTTAATGTTGAGGGAAAACTCCTGCTGCAGAAGCGTTCGATGACAAAGGACGTGGCCCCCGGCGTGTGGGACACCTCGGTAGGTGGGCATGTGGATTTGGGGGAGACAATAGAGGCGGCGGTATTTCGTGAGATGGAGGAGGAACTGGGCATTACAATGCCTGTCCCTGAAGGGTGGGGCGAGGGGCCGCCATGCAGTTGCGCCGCGCCACGGTTTATGTACAAGTACATTCACTCAAATCAAATAGAATCAGAACTCGTGCATTCATACTCTTACATACACAATGGAGAGATAGTTTTTAATACCGATGAGATAGATGAGGTCCGGTACTGGGATTTAGACGAGATAAAAGATACCCTCGGCAAGGGGATTTTAAGCGGCAATTTTGAACACGAGTTCGCCAATTACCTAAACTGGTCTGGGCGATAGACGCTGAAAATGCGAAGATGGCTGCTGATTGTCCTGTGTGCGGTGCTTGTCGTTTGCCTCTGGAAGTATTATGGCTCAGAGAAAGCGACCGAGGATGCCGCGGTTGAGGCGCACCCGCCGCAGACTATCGCACCCATCGCTGAGGCACACCCGCCGCCCGCCACGCCCATCGCTGAGGCGCTACGGCGGATTAACAACTCCCGGAGTTCCCACGGCCTGCCGCCGGTGAATCTTGATGACACTGCGTCCAGGGCAGCCCAGAGACACTGTGAGGCAATGGCCGCGGAGGATTTCTTCGGCCATATTGGACTAAACGGTTCACGCCCGTTCCACCGCTATAATCTTGATGAGGGCGGTGATGGGCATATCGCTGAAAACGTCTGCCTCTTTAAGAGTTCCACGGCAATTGCGACAGACCAGACGACCGTTACCGGCCTTGCAATAAAGGGGCACGGCATGTTCATGGCCGAGGTGCCACCCGATGACGGCCATAGGCGTAATATTCTCGAAAAACGGCACAATTATATCGGCATAGGGGCATTCGTTAAAGATGGAAACTATACATACTGTGAAGAGTTTTTAGATAAATATATAGAAATATCAGGCCCGTCGCAAAAGACTATCCCCCTTGGGGATGACCTCGTATTTACGGGCAGGGTGATAGACCCGGGTCAGTATGGCCTGTACATGGTATCTGTAACTTATGACGCGGCATTAATCCCACCAGCCAATCCAAAATCCCAGCCGACATCATACAAGGACGCCGGTGCACAGAAGGCGACCATTGTGCCCCCATGGGATTTCAACAAAGACGGCAGACACTTTGATGTGAGAAGCGGCGAATTTTCCATATCCATAAAAATACACAAAAAGGGATACTACTACATCATCTTCTATTTAAAAGAAGACCCGTCGTCTATCCCATACGCGGGTGGCAGCGCACGCGTATCCACAGAGGACGGTTTTGCCGGTGGCGCGCAGGTTATCAGGGTGATTTAAGGGACGGCGTGCCCGGAGTACTGAAGCCGCCAACGGGCGGCAGCCAAAACGCAATAGACAAAGCGTGGACGAAATTTACGGGGTGAAGGGGGGGTTACCCCCCCTTCGTCGTTAATCCTCTTTCGGTATATTCCTTGGCAGCAATACCTTGACTGCGGTGCCTTCGCCCTCAGTGCTTTCTATTTCTAACCTGCCGTTGTGGGCTTTGATGATGCCATAACTTATGGACAGGCCTAGTCCGGTTCCCTGGCCGACTTCTTTTGTCGTAAAAAACGGCTCAAGCACCCTTTCCTTTATAGTTGGAGACATCCCTATCCCGTTATCGCTTACTACGACGGCCACAGGGCTATTTTCGTCGTCTTGCATGACAGTTATTTTCAGGCATTTATTGTAATTTGTGCAGTCGGGGTCTTTCATTGCCTTAATCAGCCTGGATTTCTCGTTCATCGCGTCTCTGGAGTTAGTTATCAGGTTTATCCACACCTGCTCAAGTCGAAAAGGTTCGCCTGTAATCCTTGCTATGGAGGAAGGAAATTCTTTAACGACCTCTATCTCATGCAGCCTGAGCTGCTCGTCCAGAAGACCGAACGCGCTTTCAATCGTATCAACGACATTGACTTCTGTAAATTTCAATGTGTCCTGCCTTGAGAATGTCCTTATGTGCTGGATTATCTTTGCCATTCTCTTTACTGACGCCTCTATGTCGTTAAGGCCGGATTCTATCTCTGGCCGCGTCAATCTATCCCTTTCGAGCATTTTGCGAAAACTCTTGGCAACGAGGGCTATGCCGCCCAGAGGCTGGTTCATCTCATGGGCGATGCCGGCTGACATCTCACCAAGCGTTGTCAGTTTCGACGTATGAAAGAGTTTTACCTGAATATTATCAAGCTCAGATGTGCGTTCCTGTATCCTTCTTTCAAGTTCTTCGTTCATCTTTGCTATAATCTCGTGGGATATTTTAAGCTCTCTGTTTCTGTACAGGCGGGTTCGGTTGAGGTTTATCCTTTCTATTGTCTTATTGACTGAGAGAAGCAACTCGTCAAGATTGATGGGCTTGGTTATATAATCAGCCGCCCCTGCCCTAAGCGACCTGACCGCGTATTCATTGTCCTTAATGCCGGTTAATATGATGCACTCGATATCCTTGTAGTAGCTCTTTGCCCGCTTTAAAACCTCGATGCCGTCCATGTCGCCCATTCGTATATCCGTAATGACCACATCTATTTTATTGAATTCGATAATTTCCAGGCCGTCCTGCCCGCTTACAGCGGTAAATACCTCAAAACCCTCCTTCTTAAAAAATATTCCCAGCCTTCTGACAACCAGCTCGTCATCGTCTATTATTAATATGGAGTTGCTGCCGATAAGCATGTCTTTTTCGGAGAGTTTCTCTTGCGCCCTGCCAAGGGCAGCGTGGAACTCCTCCATGTTGAAGGGCTTTTCTATATAGTCAATCGCGCCAGACCTCAGTGACTGAACGGCCAAATCAAGATTCCCATATCCGGTCATCACAATAAGCTCACACTCTGGCCTCATCCCCTTTAATCTCTTTAGAAGATTGATGCCATCAATGTCGGGAAGGTTTATGTCTATAATGACGATACCCACGTCGCCGCGGCCCAGCGCCTCAATGGCCGACTTGCCGTCTGCCGCTGTAACGACATTATAAAACCCCCTTGATATCTCCTTCTCTAATTGCTCCCTGATTATCCTGTCATCATCAACAATAAGCACTGTTGTCTTATTTGAAGTCACACTGACCTTTCGCCGCGAACGGCAATCAGGACATAACTGTCCCTCACATCCCCCACAATCGTAACCAAGGTAAGAGTAAGGGATGAGAAATCACCTGTCTTTATGATTTCTATGTTGCCCGGCGTCTCATAAAGCCTGTCCATCGTCTCTGTCAATTGCGGCAACGTAAGTTCCTTTACCCCCATTTTTTTCATAATCTCTATCATAGGCTCATCTAACTTATCGCAGCGTCCCCCTATTATGGATGTGAGAGATTGGTTGACATAAACTATAGTGAAATCCCTCCTTATCACAAGGATTGACGTAGGGATGGCGTCTAAAAGTCTTTGGGCGAAGTCCGTCGCTTGTTTTACGACCGAATTGTGCAGGTTGATTATTATTTCCTGCTCGGCGGTTACCTGGGCGATTACCTGTCTGGCAAGTTCAAGCTCACGATTGCGGTATTTTAATGCCCTGTCAAGGCGCAGTTTCTCTAAGGCCTTTTCCACCGACATTAACAACTGGTCAATGTCAACGGGTTTTTTTATAAAATTTATTGCCCCGTCGCGCAGCGCCTGTATAGCGCTCTCCTCGTCGCCGTATCCTGTGAAGACTATCGCCTCGAAATCTTTGCTCATGTCCCTCATTTTATGCAAGGCCACAAGTCCGTTCATAACAGGCATTGTAATGTCTGTTATGACGATGTCTATTTTGGCAAGCCCAAACGTCCTGACCGCGTCCTCACCGTTTTCGGCCTCAATGACCATCCAGTTTTCCTTTGCCAGAACCCTCGCAAGGCGTTTGCGTGGCAGCTCCTCGTCTTCAACCAGGAGTATTATAGGCTGAACATAGTGCTCGTCTCTCGCGACCACTCTTTCTCTTGCCCTTCCAAGTGTCATGCTGAGGGCTTCAAGGTCAATCGGTTTTTTTAAATAGTCAAGGACGCCCTCACGAAGGGCCATAACGGCGGTATCGGTCTCTCCATAGCCGGTAAACAGAATTACATCGGTATCCGGCGACAGGCGCTTGACCGTAGTGATGACCTCCATCCCGTCAATGCCAGGCATTTTCATATCAGTTAAAACTATGTCCGGCTTTTCTGAACGAAACAACTCAATGCCGGTGTGGCCGTCCGCGGCCTGGATTACATCAAATCTCTCCTTTTGAATATACTTCGCCAGTTGCTTTCTGACTACCTCATCGTCTTCGATTAGTAGAACCTTATGTAGTAGCATCTCTTTCTCCCTCCACTGTTGGCAGCATTACCCTGAATATCGTTCCTTTGCCGACGGTGCTTTCCACTGATATTATACCGTCGTGCTCTTCTATTATCTTTTTTGAGACCGAAAGGCCAAGCCCCGTACCCTTGCCGGGGGCGTTTGTGGTAAAAAATGGCTGAAATATCTTGTCTTTGATGTTGTCAGGGACGCCAGCCCCTGTGTCTCCTATCTCTATGACAACCTTACCAGCGGCAAGCGGATACGTACTTATCGTTAGACGTTTCTCCCCCTTCTGGTCGTCTCTCATGGCATTTCTGGCATTGGTTATCAGGTTAATAAACACCTGCTCAAGCCGTATAACGTCGCCCTTTATCTTAGGTAGTTCCGGGGCCAGATTCTTTGTTATTATTATCCCGATGTTTTTTAGCTGCTGGTCTAACAGTTTAAAAGGCTCTTCCACCACAGAGTTTATGTCCAGTATTTCGGTGTTCATTGCCTCGGTGCGGCGCGTAAAAACCCTCATGTGGTCAATGATTGCCGCCATTTTATCAACTTGCTTTACGATGTCTGAAAGATCTGTAACAAGCTCTTCCTGGTCGTGTCGGCCTTTTTGAATATCTTTTAGTACGGACTGGCAGACTATTTTTATGCCGTTTAGGGGCTGGTTCAGCTCGTGGGCAATTCCCGCGGTAAGCTCGCCTAAGGCCGAGAGCTTTGCCGACTGGATCAACTGTGCCGTGGCCTCCTTTAATGCTGCATTAATCCTCTCCAACTCCTCTGCCCGTGCCTCAAGCTGCGCCTTCGCAACAATAATCTCATCAAACAGGCCGTGGAATCTCTGCTCCAGTACCATGAGTTGATCGCCCGCCAGTGAGCCGGGAGGCTCTATCCCAAGGTGTTCTTTTGAGACAGTTGACACGTAGTTATCAAGCATCTTAATGCGCGTAGTGATATAGAGCATAATAACGATAAAGGCCATGATGAGGGCGGCGGCGCTGATAATATTAAAACGCATGTTTCCGGCCTGTACCTTTTCCCTGAGGACACTAACGTCGCTTAGGGGGATTAACGAGGCAAACATCAGGTAGAGTTCGTTCTCGCCATAGTCCAAAAAAGACTTGCCTCCGAAAATAAAATTATTATTCAGGTCTTCAAGTTTTCTCTCTGTTGTCAGAAACTCCGGCCTGTTGATAGCAATTATGGTATGGTCTTTGGCGTTGGCCAGTACTACGGTTCTCCTGTCTGAGAGGGCGCCCATTGTGTGTTGGAGTAAATCCTTGTTCAGACGATGGGCAACGACGAGGACGGCGGCCTTGTTGCCTGCAGAGTCTTTCACATTGTCGGAGGCAAGGATATAGTTTATGCCGTCGAGGTTGGTCATGCGGGATTGCTCCTGAGGCAGCCGCAATTGCTCCAAATTACTAAACACGCCGGGCAGCGGGGTGGCTGTTTCATTATACACCTCTCTTAGTCTTCCCTCTGCGTCATAGAGGATTGCGTACTCGATTCCAACGTAATACTTGAGAACCGAGGCCCGTGGCAGCCACGGCGGGATATCCTGCTCTTCGTATGTCTTAATCGTCTGACCACTTTCCCATGCCGCATTTTTAACATAGGTAGTCATAGCGCTGTTGTTTGCCAACGCACCGGCGGCGCGCTGATAACCCAAAAAATAGTTGTCGAAAATCTGCCTGTTTTCGCTGCTTTGCCCGTCCAATCTTTCAGTGAGCTGGGCGTTAAACTGTTCCCTCAGCATATTTCCATGCAGGTGATTAATCACGGCGCCAAGTACAATGGCCATGGCCAACATAATGGCGGCTATTTTCAGCGTGAGCGAGACATTGCCAAACACGCCAGAGGTGCGTTTATCTATTTTATTCATATTCCCCAAAGCCCAAGGATTAAAGACGAAGGGGGATAATCCCCCTTCACCCGTATTTTTGCCAACGTTTTATTTATTAATTTTGGGCTGCCGCTCGTTGGCGGCTTCAGTACTCCGGCTAAAGGCATGTACATTTACACGCCCTCCGCCTTCAACTTCATAAAGCATATCCTATATACAGTCCCTGAGGCCGTGTCTATTGTAATAGTTCCCTTCAGCTTTTTTGTGGCGAGGTCATGCACTAAGCGCATACCAAGTGACCGCGACTTTGTCATATCGAAATCACTGGGGATACCAGCGCCGTTGTCTCCGACTGTCAGGACGTAATTATCGTCATTGTCTTTTGTGAAACTTATAAAAATCTCGCCGTCTGATTTGCCAGCAAAGGCATACTTCATCGAATTGGAGACTATCTCGTTGATTATCAGCCCACAGGGAATCACAATATCTAAAGTGACTGTTTTAGTATTCATTTCAAGCCTCAGCGTAGGTGACGCTGAATTCAGTTCATATGAGTCAATAAGCTCGGTGCAAAGCTCGCGAACATATTCGTCAAAATCCAAAGAAGACAAGTCCGCCGACTGATAGAGCTTATTATGGATAGAGGCCATCGCCTTGATTCGGTTATAGCTGTCTATGAAGACATTCAGCATAGTCCGGTCGGTTATGTTTTCCGACTGGAGGCTCAGCAGGCTGGTAATTATCTGAAAATTGTTTTTAACCCTGTGGTGAATCTCCCTGAGGAGCGTTTCCTTGTATTCCGCGGACTTGCGCCATTTACTCATCTCGTGCTTGTAGAGGGCCATCTTTATCATTATGTGTATCTCTTTATCTGTGGATGGTTTAACCAGATAGCCGTAGGGTTCGGTTATCTTAGCGCGCTCAAGCAGTGCCTCGTCGGCGTAGGCGGTCATGAAGATTACGGGTATCTCAAACCGTCTGGCAATTTCGGCGGCGGTGTCTATGCCATCCATAGCGCCCTGAATCGCTATGTCCATCAATATCAAATCAGGCCTGTCGGTCTCGGCCTTGCTGATAGCCTGCTCAGACGACGGCACAACCGCGCTGACGATATAGCCCAATTTCTCCAGCTTCCTCGCCAGGTTTAACGCGATTATCCCCTCGTCCTCTACTACCTGAATCCTTGCTTCCCGCACCTTCGCCTCATGTACCATAGTTATTCGCACCCCTTTGTCGTCCACGCCTTCCTCTTCATATTATTATTATACATCAACTCTTAGCATATATTGTCAGATTCGTTTCTTATATTGTAATTCCTTAAAGAACAACTTAAACTCCATCCCGTCGTTTGAGTTCATTTCAATCTTCCCTCCGAGCTGATACTCCCCCAATGTCCTTATCAGTTTTAATCCAAGTGAAGTGGATTTGTTTATGTCGAAGCCATCGGGGATACCGTTTCCATTATCCCTGACGAGCAGTTCGTAGGAATTCTGCCCAAGGTCTTTCAGTGAGATATAGAGCGTGCCTGATTTCATTTCCTTAAAGGCGTGCTTTAGGGAATTTGTTATAAGTTCGTTTATTATAAGACAACACGGGATAGCGGTGTCCATCCCGATGAAAATATCTTTGTTGATATCAATGGCGACAGACACCGCGGCGGGGTCAACACTGCGTGAGCCAAAAATGTCCGTTACAAGGTCGTTTGTATATTCACTGAAATTAATCTGAGAAAGATTATCGTTTTGATATAATAGTTTATGCACAAGTGCCATGGAGCGTATCCTGTTTTTCATCTCGTTGTACATATCTATGACCTTCTGGTCTTCAATGTCCTCAATATGAAGCTCCATGAGGCTTGAGATTATCTCCATATTGTTTTTGACCCTGTGATGGATTTCCCGCAGCAGAAGTGTCTTTTCCTCAAGTGACGCTTTAACTTTTTCCTCGTTGAGTTTCCTCTCTGTAATGTCATGAAACCTATGAATGGTGCCCTTAAATTCGTCTTCTTCATTGAATATAGGAGACGCGGTGATCTCGAAATACACGTTAAGCCCCTGATTATAAATCTCTTTCGCGCATGATTTCTTGCTTCCACGGCTTATCATGTTAAGACATTTGGATATGTCCGCCTCTAAACAGCCGAACATCTCATAGCATGGTTTCTTGTTGAGTTCATCCGCCGTATACCCGAATGTATCAGTGAATGCCTTATTAGTCTTGACTATATTAAAGTCTTCGTCATGAATAGAGAGACAGTCATTTACGCAGTTAAATGTTTCTTCCCACTCATCCACGCTCCTTTTGAGTTCCCTGACGTATGAATCAATTTTGACCTGCATTCCTTGTTTTTCTAGAACCTTATCTATTTCTACCTTAAGTTCGTCGTAGTCAATGGGTTTTTGGATATAGGCAAACGCGCCTTCTTTCATCGCCTCAATGGCCGTATCCACGCCCCCGTGGCCGGTCATAAAGATTACCTCGGTCATCTTGCTCTTCATTTTTACGCGCTTTAAGACCGCTATGCCGTCCATCTTGGGCATTTTAATATCGGAGATGATGACGTCGGGGTTTTCGGCATCGAATATTTTAAGGCCCTCGGCACCGCACGCCGCGGAACAGACTTCAAAGTCATCAAGCAGCAGGAGGCTCCTCAGCCTATCCCTGATGATTACCTCATCGTCTATAACTAATATCTTCGCCATATGAAAAGCAGGGAGCCGCAGAGGCAGCGTCCCGGTATGACCTCCCGTGTTATGAAAAATAACCCGACAGTAAGCGCCTCAACCACCGGCTCTGATTCTTGCTACTTGCTGGGGTTACTTCCCCTCCACTTCGACATCCTTAGTCGTCGGTTTAGGGGCTTCTTTTAACACCTCGTTGAAATTACCCTTGAGCACCTGGACATCAGCAGGCTTATCTATTTCCTTTTTGACACGAAATAAGACCATCCCACAGTACTGCTCACCGGCTGAGGGGAACGCGCCGCCGGGATTAGAGAAACTCGTATCCCTTGGGGATGTCGCGTTACAATCGGTGTACCACGAATAAGCGTTTGATGACAACGCCGAAAAGACAACAAGACACAGCGATATGATAATGATTTTTTTCATTCAGCCACCTCCATACTTGCGATAAACCATCATTCTTATGATAAACTATTGCATGGAAATAAGCAAGCCAAAGGCAATCATGTTGGGCTGTAAATGAGAAATATTATCAAGCGATTCTTTAATCTTCGGATTGTTCTGCTGTATCTGGCTGTTTGCCTGATTGTGGCATGGCTCACCTATGCTACCACAAAGGAAACCGAGCTACAAATCCTGAAGAAGGAAACGATGGAACGTTTGACATTATTCGATCGTTATATTAAGGCTACCATAAGCAGCTATAGTGTTTACGCGCGGGTATTATCGGAAAGTCCCCGAATCACTGATTTTTGTCATCATCCTGACCCTGACAAGGTTGAAGCCATGAATGAATACCTGTCAGACTTTAATGATTCAATTGGAGCCTTTGTAACCTTTATAATAAATAATGACGGCCTTACAATTGCCTCAAGCAATTATAAATCCCCCAAATCGTTAATTGGCAGGAATTTTGGCTTTAGGGAATATTTTAAGAAGGCCATTAAGGGACAGGGCAACAGTTATATTGCCATCGGCGCTATGACTAACGTCCCCGGGTATTATACCGCTTATCCCATCAGGCATGGCGATGATATAACCGGCGTGTTTGTAATCAAATATAATTTGAATATTTTTCAGGTAAAAAAACTTGAAATCAAAGGGATATTGTTTATGGAAGATAAAAACCATGTGATTTTTGCCTCCAATGACGACAGGTACATATTCCACACTAGCGTTGAAGTGCCGGAGGAAACCATGAGGCAAATCAAAGATAGTCGGCAATATTTGTCGGAACCGTTGCCACCTTTGCCGATAGTGAAATCTGTGAATGAAGATGATACAACCATAGTTACCCTTCGCTGGAAGGATGCTGAAGATAATAAATACAAGGATGTCAGTTATGTTATGGAAGAGATACATAATGCTGAAGACGACTGGCATATACATATTCTTGCCGGATTATCGAAAGTAAACAAAGAAATCCGAGAGAATACCGTTTACGCACTTATGGTGGTAACCATAGTATTTCTTGTCGCCTTGCTCCTTTCACTTATGGCGCTGGAAATAAAAAGACGCAGGGAATACGAAAAGACAATTACAAAAATAAACGAAGACCTTGAGGCGAAGGTAGCGGAAAGGACTCAGGAGTTGCAAACAAACATAAAGCAATTGTTATCATTAGAGCAAACACTTCAGGAGAGCGAACACAAATACCGCCAACTCGTAGAGCTTTCTCAGGAGGGCGTATGGGCTGTCAATAACGTTGGCATTACCACATTTGTTAATCAGGCAATGGCAGATACGCTTGGCTATACGGTTGAGGAGATGGTAGGAGCGTCGTTTTTAGACTTTATGGACGACGAGGTGAAGGCCATGGCGAAAGATACCTTAAATAACCAACTGAAATCATGGAAAAGAGACCGACTAGAAATTACGTTACCGCATAAGAATGGCGAAGTGGTCAATGTCATTGTCTCCGTATCGACCTTAACAGATGAACAAGGAAATCACACGGGGTCTTTTGCCGTTATATCAGATATTACTAAACTAAAAGAAACAGAGGATAAATTAAAGAAATCCCTCACGGAGCAGGAGGTGCTGCTGAGGGAGCTGCATCATCGCGTGAAGAACAATCTGCAGGTGATAGCGGGTCTTGTGGGGCTTCAGATAAGCCATGTTGAGGATGCGCGCTCTAAGGGCGCGCTTAAGGATACCCAGAACAGGATACAATCAATTGCGTTGGTTCATGAAAAACTTTATAACACGGAGAATCTTTCTGAGATCAGTATTAAGGAATACATTTTAAGCCTTGTAAACGCAATGTTCACATTTTTTGACGTTGATAAGGATAAGATTGACCTTAAATTTGATGTTGAAGATATTAACGTTGGAATTGATGTGGTGATTCCATGTGGATTGATAATAAACGAGCTTTTTACAAATATCTTAAAATACGCCTTCAATGGCGGAGGCTCCGGTAAAATTACAATCAAGCTCAACGTGTTAGAGGCAGACGAGCTTGAACTAATCGTCGGCGATAATGGCGTGGGCCTGCCTGAGGACATAGACATCGGGAAAACCAAGAGTTTAGGCCTGAAGGTAGTCATGATACTGGTTAAGCAGCTCAGGGGGACCTTAAAAATAGACAGGGTAGGTGGAACCACGTTTATTCTGAGGTTTAAAAAATGAGATTTTAACAAATAGGGACATTTAACAAATAGGGATTGATTGAACGAATATAAATAAAGTAATATATCAGGCACATATCACGATAGACATCATGGTTGTTCATGGAGATGCTATATGCCGAAAAATAAGATAATGATAGTAGAGGATGAGGGGCTGACCGCCGCGTACATACAGGATATACTTGAGAATCTCGGGTATGTCGTAACCTCGCATGAGTTTTCTGGAGAGGACGCCGTCGAAAGCGTGGTGAGGGATAAGCCGGACTTAATCCTTATGGACATCAAGCTGCAAGGGCGAATGGACGGCATTGAAACCGCGACTGAGATACTCAAGCGAATGAGTGTCCCCATCATTTATCTAACCGCCAACTCGGACAAGGCAATATTAGAGCGTGCGAAGATAACACAGCCGTATGGTTATGTGCTAAAACCGTTTAATAGCAAGGAGCTGCAGTCCAACATTGAGATGGCGTTATACAAGCACCGTACTGAGCGCAACCTGAAAGATTCGGCGTTTTATGATACGTTGACCTGCCTTCCCAACCGCGCGTTATTTTTTGACAGGTTGGAGCAAGCCTTGAAACAGGCAAAACTAAGTCAGCAGTCCCTTGCCCTGTTGATGATAGATTTAAACGATTTCAGCAGTATAAACAGCACTATGGGCAATGAATTCGGAGAGCCGTTGTTGGTTGACGCGGCCGCCAGGCTGACGGCGTGTGTTGGAGAGGCTGATACGGTAGCGCGCATGGGGGAGGATGAGTTTGTAATATTGCTTACAAATATTGCGGACCCTAACGAGGTCTGTGATGCGGCCACAAAGGTAATCCTGTCAGTCGGGAAGCCGTTTTATGTAAACAAGACCAACTGTGCTTTAGGCGTAAGTATTGGCATATCGTTGTTTCCCTCAGACGGCGACACGTTGAAGACGCTGCTAAAAGAGGCGGATATTGCCATGTACCGCGCGAAAGAAGCCGGAAAGAACCAATACAAATTTTTTAATGAAACATGTGATCAGATGAACAGAGATGTTGAGTTTTTACTCAATAAGGTATGCGGCTTCGTCACTGAACACAGGGGTACTTGGGACCATGACGGCTGGGTGGATTTAGTAATTGACGTAAAACGGCAAGGCATCCCGTTTTCAAACGATGTCACGCAGTATATTGGTGTGTTGCTTGAGACGATTAAGAAGATATATGCGTCAGCGTTGTCGTTGTCGATTACTATTGATGTTGAGAAACTTATCCCCGCAATGTGCCATGAAACATTAGCTTTTATCATGGAAAATGACAGCGTATGGAAACAAGACGACTGGAACTTGCTGTTGACTAAAATCAAGGCGCACGGGTTTAAGTTAACGGAGGATGGAAACCATATAATCAGGGATTTGCTTGAGTCAATAAACGCCCTATATGTCCTGCTGTGTAAGAACTGCTCTTACGGAAAGTAAGATATGAACCTTAGAGATGTGAGCTTTTTCAGCGTCCTGTCTGATGAGGATGTCGTGGAGATAAAACCCTATTTCCAAAGCGTGACCCACAGGAAGAAGGAGATGATATTTTCTGAGGGTGACCGTTCTGACTGGCTTTATATTGTCTCAAAGGGTAAGATAAAAATCACCAGACAATCGCAGGACGGCAAAGAACTCATTCTTGAGCTAATCCAGGCCAATGAGCTTTTCGGGGCGGTTGCGGCCTTTAAGGGGTTTCCCTATCCGGCCAACGCCGTTGCGATGGAGCCTTCGACGGTACTTAAAATCTCGCGCAAGGACCTCTTTAAAATCATTGACAGATTTCCAAGCGTGATGTTTTCGATTGCCTCTATGCTTGGTGACAGGATGAAAAACTCCCATGACACACTAAAGAACATTGCCCTTGAGCGTGTTGAAAGCCGCATTGCCTCACTGCTTCTCAAACTTGCGGTAAAATCCTCACCTGATGCCCTGCACATTGATTTGAAACTCACTAAGCAGGACATTGCCGACATGGCCGGTACGACGGTTGAGACGTCCATTCGCACGATAAGCAAATTCAAGCAGCTTGGCCTTATCACAGAGAAGAAGGGCTCGTTCATCATTAAAGACCCCGACGGCCTTAGCCTGTTTGGACATTAGATAAAGGCCGACGAGATTTACGGGGTGAAGGGGGGGTTACCCCCCCTTCGTCGTTAATCCTTTATTCTTTAAGCCGTATGTTCCGGTTTTGGAACCAAAGTTGCCAGCATATTATATACAAACAGCATAATTGACGCGGCTTCCATGAGGCCAAATATGGCGCTGTAAGGGGAGATTGTATAGCATACAACCATGCCGATTAATCCTATGTTTGCGAGCCAGAACTGGACCTCGGCCGCCTTGCGGCTTTTTATCACGCGACCGGCGAACCGGGGCAGCACATGATACCCCACGCCGTATATCATCATTGTTACCCAGCCTAACAACATCAGATGCGAATGAACGAATTTCAATGTCAAATGGGCGGGCGAGGCCATCATCAGTATGCCGAACAATGACGATATCCCCAGATACACAACGCTTGCAATTATGAAATTCTTTACATAACTATCCATCTCTCATTCCTCCACTAAGTAGTATTTAATCTATACTACCAGTTCGCATGAGACAATACCATGATAAATATCATAAACGGTTAACAAGGGCATCCCTCATAACGTCAATGGGGGCTTTGGTATTCGTCCAGAGTTCAAACGCAAGGACACCCTGCCAAAAGAGCATACCGAGGCCGTTTACCGTTTGGCAGTTTAGTTTCTTTGCCTCAACAAGAAGCGGCGTGTCCTTATAAATAACGTCGCATACGACAAGACCTTCTCTTAGTAATGTCTTATTGATAGGAAGCGGGTCGCCGGGGTGAAGCCCGAGCGGGGTAGCGTTTATTAATATGTCCGAGTTGTTTATGGCATCAGTTGATACCTCGGCATAGACATCAGGACTTACTTTTTTTAATTCGCGTACAAGGGAGTTTATTTTTGGCGTGTCGGTATCGAAAATCCTTAATACAGCCGCCTCTTTTGCTATGTAATATGTTAAGGCCCTTGCCGCGCCGCCTGCCCCGACCATAAAAACCCTCTTATTGTTTAAGGTGACGCCAGCCTCTTCCATGGATTTCATAAACCCGCGCCCGTCTGTATTGTGTCCTATCAGTTTGCCGTTAAAGTTTACAATCGTATTTACCGCCCCAATAAACCTTGCCTCTTCATGTATCTCGTCGAGGAATTGGACGGCCTTTTCCTTGTATGGAATTGTAATATTCGCGCCAAGAAAGTTCAACGCGCGTATCCCGTGTATCGCATCTCCCAGCATATTAGGGGCAACTGGGAACGCTAAGTAGCGGCAGTCCAGCCCGATTGCCTTAAACCCAGCGTTGTGCATGGCCGGAGAGAGGCTGTGCCCTACGGGGTTTCCTATAAGCCCCGCCAGTTTGGTATGTGCTGTAATCATTTAATCTACCTCCTCAATAGCCTTTATCAGGCCTTCAAATGAAGACTCTATGATTTTTGTCTTTACGCCGAGAGCCTCTTCCACAAAATCTGTTGTCGTGTCATCGAGGAACACGCTTTGACCGTCGCGCAGCGTTACATCAGGGATAAAAATTATCTCATCCGCCCGCCCCATGAAGGAACGCACAATGTCTCTGCCTGTAAGGAGGCCGGTTACGGTTACAGTTGTGCCGAAAAACTGATTCTCTACGGGGACTACCCGTAAATCTACCCCGGTCCTCTTCTTTAATTTCTCTGATAATTTCTTTAGGTATGGATAGAACGATGTGCCGGTTAACAGCGATATGGGAGTTTTTGGTACGTGTTTTAGTTTCTTAAATTTCCCGGCCCGATGTAAGAACTCTGGCACCATGCCAACGCCATTTTCTTTTTGGGGCAGCTCGCCATAGTCTTTCAGGGGAGGGAAGGGGGCCTCGCCTTTCAGGTACAGCTCATCGGCGGCATAGACAAGCTGCTCACCGTGTTTTTTAAGGAATTTCTTTTGAAACGCCTCAATTATCGAAAGAGCGCCTGTAGCGTCCTCTTTTGTGACAGGGCTCATCTTTTTATTCCCATAGACGGTTAACCCCACGGGCACTACGGCTATTGACGACAGGTATGGATAGAACTTTCTCAGGTCAGTTATTGTGTGCTCAAGGTCGCTGCCGTCATTGTAACCGGGGCAGAGGACTATCTGTGCGTGCAGTTTTATCTTGTTTTTTGTCAAGAACCGGATTTCCTTTAAAACCTCTCCCGCCTTTGCGTTGCCAATCAGCTTTTTCCTGATCTCTTCGTTTGTGGAGTGAACGGAAACGTAGAGCGGACTGAGCCTCTGCTCTATAATCCTTCGCCTATCTGTGTCGCTCAAATTGGTAAGCGTTATATAACTTCCATAGAGAAACGACATCCGGTAGTCTTCGTCTTTGATGTAGAGGGTCTTTCTCAGCCCTTTGGGGAGTTGATTGACGAAACAGAATAGGCAGCGGTTCTTGCATATTGATATTTTAAAGGATTTAAGCTCCAGCCCCAGACATCTGCCTTCGGCCTTAGTGATTGTTTTTTCAAATATTTTTCCCCTTCTTTTGAGCAGCAGGGAGAATTCCTCATCGTTTGAATAGAACATGAGGTCTATTTCGTCAGCGATTGTGTGTCCGTTTATGGAGATTAACTCATCCCCAATCCTGAGTCCGGCCTCATGAGCCAGTGAACCGCCTATGACCGCAGCTATTGTGCTAGGCATTGTTGTAGACAAGCCCCTTTATGATGTAATACAGCCCTGAGGCAACCGTCAGGATGGTTGTAACCCAAATCAACACAGCCGGGTCTGGCAGCAACTGCTGAAAGTTAATTCTCAATAAAATATAAGCCAAAAGTATCATCTGTGCCGCTATGGCCGATTTCCCCAGTATGCTTGGCCTTATGAATACTACATGGTGTATCATATAAAACAAGACCCAGCCCAAAAGCACAATCAGGTCGCGGCTTATTATGGAGATTGTCAGCCATGTGGGGACCCACCCGTATATAGCAAACAAGATGAAGGATGTTATAAGTAAAAACTTGTCGGCCATAGGGTCAAGAAATTGTCCAAGCCTCGTCTGCTTATTTGTAACGCGGGCAATCAGGCCGTCGAGGGCGTCAGTGATGGAGGCCGCGACAAATACCGCAAGGGCGATGTCATACCTCTTGTAAATCAGCGTAGAGGCAAAAAACGGTATTGCCACTATCCGTAACAGTGTCAGTGTGTTTGGTATGTTTAGTACGCCCATATTCACCTTCAAGGTATATTTAATGGTATTGACTCGCCTTCTAATTCCCGAATCCCGATTGTCTTATAGCATTGGGCCGTGCCGGTTTCCGTCATAATAGAGCGGAGTTTAAGCGCGTGGCAGCCCTCTAACTGTAAGGAATATATGCCCGCGTTATTAACCGCCCTCTGAAGCGGACGTTTATACTGCCCCAGGTGCCTGTATAAATATCGGGCCTGACAAATGCCAAGGTCGGCGTATATTGAGCCGCGCACGTCGAGTGTCTTTTTAAAGCGCGCGGCGGCCGCCTTGAAGAAATCCTCGCCGGATATGACATCAGATACCATCAGCTTTAACATCCCAATGCTCCACAGCGTGTATGCGGAGCTTACCGTGTCGCCAATCTTGCCGTACATATTGAGGGCTGTCTTAAGATGTCTAAGCCCATCGCCATATGAAAGCTTCATCCTCAGGGCGTTGCCTATGCCGCAGTGCGAATATGCCGTGCCAAAGCGGTCTTTATTTGAAGAGAATATATTGCCGGCGTTGGTATAACATCGAAGCGATTCGTCGTACAGGCCTTTCATGCGATATGCCCCGCCGAGGCCGCATTGGCAGTATCCGGTGCCGGAGGCGTCATTGAGGGCGTTAAACATCCCCTCCGCCGTGGTAAAAGCCTCTATTGAGCCGTTAATATCGCCCTTCACACGCAGCGTACCCGCAAGCGCCCATGTGCTGAAGGCAGCCCCGGCGTGGTCGCCTAACTCCTCGTAACGCGCCCTTATCTGTGTTATATCATTGAGGGCTTCCTGCCAGTGGCCAAGAGCGCGTCTTGAGAGCGCCCCGCCAAGCCGGGCGTCGAGTGCGGCATCCTCTATTGACGCCTCATAGGCCGTCGCCGCCGCCTTGGCGTAATTTTTTGCGGCAGTCTTATAATTTCCCGTCATTCGCTGTGTGTCCGCGATTGAGGTAAGACACCCAATGTACAGGCGGTTGTTGGGTGCCTCTTCTTTAAGGGCGGCCTTAAGCGCGGCCCTTAGGACTTTGGCCGCTTCGGCGTAGTTTGATTTGCCGCTTAGGTATTGTGCCCTTGCAATGAGAGTTCTAGCGTCCATACGGGTTTGTCTTTTCCTTTACGGCCTTAATGGTTTCCTTATAGTTTTTTGAATTATAAAAGGCGGAGCCCATGACCAATACGTCTGCCCCTGCGGCGGCAATATCCGCGGCGTTGCCAACTGTTACGCCGCCGTCCACCTCTATTTTCACATCGGTGAGGCCTTTTTGAGTTATCATAGATTTCAGGGCGGCAATTTTTTTGAGTGAATGGGGGATAAAACGCTGCCCGCCAAAGCCCGGATTTACCGACATCAGCATGACTACGTCGGCGTCTTGTAGGGTGTCCTCCAGAGCCGATACAGGAGTGGATGGATTTATGGAGACGCCCGCCTTTGCCCCTAGTAACTTGATCAGGTTTAGTGTGCTGTTGAGATGGCTGTCCGCCTCATAGTGGACGGTGAGAATATCCGCCCCCGCGTCAACGAAATTCCTTATAAATCTGTTTGGCCGCTCTATCATCAAATGTACGTCAAGGGGCAGCGTGGCGGCCTTCTTGATCTGTTCCACAATAAAATATCCGATTGTAATGTTGGGGACGAAGCCGCCGTCCATGACGTCAATGTGAAAAAAATCTGCCCCGGCCTCTTCGGTTTCTCTGATTTCTTTGCCTAATTCCAAAAAATTAGCAGACAATATAGACGGTGCTGTCAGGACCATAATTATTGCTCCTCTTTTTCTTTAGTGGCAGACATTATCACATGGATTAGGCCGCCCTGCGTTACTGTTGTCCCGGGGGTGGGGGATTGGCTTGTTATGTGTCCAGCCGTGCCTGTAATATCTATTTTCAGGCCAACAGATGCCGCAAGCTGTTCTGCCTGTGCCTTGTCCTTACCTGTGAAATCAGGGCAATAGTACGTTGTGGCAACTGGTCCCTTACTCACAATCAGCGTTATGTCATTGCCGCTCCTCTCATCCGGCCCCGGCCTCTGCGATATTACCATTCCCTGTCCTACGGTGTCTGAGTGTACCTCTATTACCTTGCTTATCTTCACCTTGCTCTGGGCCACCGTTTCCTCTGCCTGCTGCAGCGCGATCCCCCTCAGGTCTCCCATGAACTGATAGCGCGGCCCCTTGCTCATCAACACGGAGACCGTCCGCCCCTCTTTTATCTTATTGCCAGACGGTATGTTTTGTTTCACTATATGGCCTGCCGGCACTATGGGGTCATAGTCCTCCCCTTCAACTCTTAAATAGAGCCTCATGCCGCTTAACGCCTCATTTGCCTCTACAAGATTTTTTAATTTCAAATCCGGCACCTCAACGCTTTTACTCGTTGTCAGGAGGGCGAATGTCACATAACCAGCCAAAACCGATATGGCGATAAACAAGATCAAAAAAACCGTCAACCTTACCAGAGTTCTCATCGTTTAGCTTTACAGTATGACATCCCCTTCATCCTCTGAGTCCATAGTTCGCGGCCTCCCGCAGCCCAAACGCGGAGACACCCCGCTAAAGAATACACGACTTGGGTGCGTTTTATCAAGTGTCTTATGTGAAAAATTGAGTGGTTTTTTTTCAATCGCACGATCAACCTTTAGCAAGGCGCTAAGATAATTATTGACATTGTCCTGTAAAAACAGTTATTTTATATACGGAAGAGGGAAGTATCGCGTGTGAATGAGGATGTTAACGCTGTGGCTGGGCTAGTAAAAGAGGCGGCGAAAGAGGTGCCAATAGATGTTTGAGAAATTTACTGAAAGAGGAAGAAAAATAATCATATATGCCAAGGAAGAGGCTGAAAACAGGCAGAACGATTATCTTGGAACAGAACACCTGCTCCTTGCCATACTAAGGGACAAAGACGGCCTGCCAGTGGCCATCCTAAGGAAGATGGGCCTTTCTACGGAACATATCAGAATTGAGGTGGAGCGCAATCTGCCCGCGGGGACGAATCTCCTGACCTTTGGAGAGATACCGTTTACGCCGCGCGCAAAGAAGGTGCTTGAGCTGTCAGTTGAAGAGGCGCGGCTCCTTGGCCATAATTACATTGGGAGCGAGCATTTGTTGCTTGGGTTGATAAGAGAAGACGAGGGGATAGGCGGTAAGATATTAAGGAATCTTGGGGCAAATCTACTGGGGGCGAGGCAGCTTACAATAAATCTCTCCATGCGCACACAGGCCTTTACCAAGATGAAAAGAAACACAACCCCCGCGCTTAACGAGTTTGGCCGTGACCTGACGGCAATGGCGCAGGAGGGCATTCTTGACCCTGTCATCGGCAGAGAGGACGAGGTTGAGAGGATTCTCCAGATCCTTGGGCGCAGGATAAAAAATAACCCGGCGATAATCGGCGGCCCCGGCGTGGGCAAGACCGCCATTGTGGAGGGCCTCGCGCAGAAAATAGCCTCCGGCGATATACCAGAAAACCTCGCAGGCAAGAGGATAATCGCCCTTGACCTTGGCGCCCTCATAGCCGGCACGAAGTACAGGGGACAGTTTGAGGAACGCCTGAAGGTAATAATGAAAGAGATAAAGCAATCTGACAATGTCATCTTATTTGTTGACGAGCTGCACACGTTAATCGGCGCTGGGGCTGCCGAGGGTTCAGTAGATGCCTCAAGCATGTTAAAGCCGGCGCTCTCAAGGGGTGAGATACAGTGCATTGGGGCAACCACCTCGGCGGAGTTCAGAAAATATATTGAGAAAGACGGCGCCCTTGAGCGCAGATTCCAGCCTATTTATATTGAGCCACCCACGGTTGAGGATACGGTAAAAATACTTGCCGGCCTTAGAAACAGATACGAAAGCCACCACGGCGTGAAACTTGCCGATGACGCGTTGGCGTCAGCGGCGCGGCTTTCAGACCTATATATATCGGACAGAAATCTCCCCGACAAGGCCATAGACGTTATTGACGAAACAGGCTCAAGGATTAAACTTAAGAGGTTCACGCCTCCCTTAGAGCTTAAGGATATAGAGAAGGACCTTGGTAGGCTAAACAAGGAAAAGACCCTCTTTCTTCGCCTTAATGATATTGAAAAGGCGGCCTCAATCAGGGGTGAAGAGGAGAAGCTAAAGCGCATCTATGACTCCATACAGAGGAAATGGCAGGAGAACCTCAACAGCGAAGTCCCTGTTATTATCGAAGAGGACATAACATACACGGTGTCAAAGATGACCGGTATACCGCTGTCCAGATTAGAAGAGAAGGAGACCGAACGCCTTCTGAACATGGAAGAGGAGATACACAAAAGGGTGATCTCGCAAAACGAGGCCATCGCTGCCATAAGCAGGGCAATCAGGCGTTCACGCGCTGGCATAAAGAGCAGAAAAAAGCCCGTTGGGTCGTTCTTCTTTTTGGGACCTACGGGCGTTGGCAAGACAGAACTGGCAAAGGCCCTTGCTGAGTTTCTCTTTAACGACGAGAAGGCGCTCATTAAGATAGATATGTCCGAGTACATGGAGAGGTTTAACGTGTCAAAACTAACCGGCGCGCCTCCGGGGTATATTGGTTATGAAGAGGGTGGGCAGCTTACCGAGAAAGTCAGGAAGAAACCCTATTCGGTGTTGCTCTTTGACGAGATAGAAAAGGCTCACCATGATGTCTTTAACGTCCTTCTACAGATACTCGACGAAGGGGTGATCACAGATAATTACGGCAGAAAGGTGGACTTTAAAAATACCGTCATCATCATGACATCGAATCTTGGCGCAAGAATTATTGAGAAATCAACTCCACTTGGATTCCAGAGGAATGCGAAGCTGGACGTTTACTCGAAGATCAAAGACAACGTCATGGACGAACTTAAAAAGACATTTAATCCTGAGTTCATCAACAGGGTTGACGACATTATCGTATTCCATCCGCTGGACAAGCCTGACCTCTACGCAATCATTGACTTGCTGATAGAGGAGACGAACTTGCAGCTTATTGACCATGATATTGCAATTGAGCTTTCTGACGAGGTCAGGGAATGGATTGTCGAAAAATATTACCAGCCCGCCTATGGGGCAAGACCGATGAGGCGAGCCATTCAGAAGGAGATAGACGACCCGCTTTCTGAGGAGATACTAAGGGGCAGATTTAAGGATGTCCAGACAGTAAGAATAGTCCTCAGAGACAACACCCCTGTGTTTATTGGGGTTGAAGAGATGCAGTACATACCGGCTGGTGTTAACTAGTGAAGACAAAGGCGATTGTGTTAATCGTTATATTTGCTGTGGCTATTCTTATATTACAGGTCGGCAGGCAAGAGGGTAGGCGTGTCTCCAAACAACTGGCCGAGGGACAGGAGGCGCCGCTTTATAAGCTGGCCACGCCTGATGGCAAGGCAATCTCTGCCGAAGATTACAAGGGTAGGGCGGTGATTGTAAATTTTTGGGCGTCATGGTGTGCCTCATGCGTAGCTGAGATGCCTTCTTTCCAGAAGTTTTATGAAGCCAATAAGTCCAACACTTCGCTCGCGGTCATTACTGTCTTATATAAGGACAGCTATGGCGATGCCCTGAATTTTATGAAGGAAAATAAGTTCGACTTGCCAGTTTTCCTTGATGACAAAAGCGCCAACGCGCGCGCCTTCGGTCTGACCGGGGTGCCGGAGACGTTTTTTATAGACAAACACGGCGTACTTTTTAAGAAGGTTCTTGGTCCTATCGAATGGGAATCCCCGGATTTAAAGGAATTAGTCAAAGAACTCCTCTCTAAGGGTTGACTGATGCCCAGAAGGGCTAACTCTGAGCTGGTCAAATCAACACAAAGGGCAGACTCAGAAGATACGCTCCTCTTTGCCGGGCTGTTGTATGCGGAGGGCAGCTCTTATGAGTTGCTCAGGCGGCGGCTTGTTGATTTGTTTTGTCCAATCAGGCTGGAGTCTGAACAGAGGCCGTGGGATTACTCTAAATATTATAACGAAGAGCTTGGTGTCCCTATTATGAGACGTTTTGTAATCTTCGACACGTTGATTCGCTCTGAGACCCTGTCTGATATAAAACTTAGGACAGTCGAACTGGAAAAAAGTCTCTCATTAAACGGCAAGAGGCAATACAACATAGACCCCGGTTATATTACGCTGTCAAAACTCGTCCTGGCCACTACGAAAAACTACGCCCACAGGATTCATCTGCGTGACGGCATATATGGGGAGGTAACTCTGCTTTTTAGGGGCAATTCTTATGTTCCGAATGGTTTTTCATATAGTGATTATAGCGAGGCCGCATCAGTGGATTTTTTTAAGAAGGGAAGAGGATTGATTCATAAGTCTATAGTATCGTCATATTGTCTCTGTGGATGACCTCGTCGGAGTACTTAAAGCCGAGGATGCCTTCGATTTTTGAGGTCTTATGGCCGATGATTTTAATGAGTTCAGCATTGTCGTAGTTTACAAGGCCCTTCGCTATTTGTTTGCCGGTTGAGTTGACGCAATAAACGGCGTCACCTCTGTTAAAGCTGCCAGAAATAGATTTAATGCCGGAAGGCAGGAGGCTTTTCCCACCGCTTAAAATGGCCTTAGCGGCACCGTCGTCAAGGGTGAGGTGACCTTTTGAGCGAATGCCAAAGGCAATCCAGCCCTTTCGAGCGCCGTGTTTCCTTGCAGTTGGCTCAAAGCGTGTGCCTGTTTCGCCGCCATTGAAGATTGTCGTCAGAACGCCGTCAGAGTTGCCGTTTACTATGTTGACGGCGATACCATCTCCGGTTGCCATCTTAGCGGCCATGAGTTTCGAGGACATCCCGCCCGTACCGCATTCGCTTGCTGAGCCGCATGCCGCTTTTTCATGTTCCGGCGTGATTTTTCCTACGGCTGGAATAAGTTTGGCTGATTCACTTCTCCTGGGGTCAGAGTCATAAAGGCCGTCCACGTCTGACAGGATGACTAGTCTATCCGCGGTTAGAAGAGAGGCCACAAGGGCGGCAAGCCGGTCATTATCGCCGAACTTAAGCTCGTCTATTGATACGGTATCGTTTTCATTGATAATCGGGATGATATGAAAATCAAGCAGGGTTCGCAACGTATTTCTGGCGTTGAGGTAGCGTCGCCTGTCGGAGAACACGTCTCTGGTAAGCAGCACTTGGGCTACTTTTTTATTGTACAGGCCGAAGGCCCTCTCATATGCCCATACAAGGGAACTTTGCCCTGCCGCCGCTGCCGCCTGTTTAATGTTGATGTCGTTAATTGGCCCTTCTATGCCGAGCTTGCCTCTGCCTGCGGCCACCGCACCAGATGAGACAATTATCGTTTGATGGCCAATGTCGCAAAGTGCCGATATGTCGCGGGCAAGGCGGTTGACTACGGCTTCGTTGAGAAGCTCCGGCGTGGTGATTATACTGCTTCCGATTTTGATTACTATGGTTTCCATGCTCTAAGACATTGAGGACGCTGCCCTCAAACTCCCGCAAGGAGGGTAACCCTCCTTGACCTGTATTTTTTCACGTATTTTTTTTGCGGCGAAGCCGCTGTTTTATTGCTAATAGATTGCTTTAATTTTGTCGTATACCTCGTTGGGCTTTATCATCGCACCGCCCGGCCTGCCATAAAACAATACCTCAGCCTGCCCATTTATGGCAAGTCTCACGTCCTCTACCATCTGGCCAGAATTAAGCTCAACGACCAGGATTTTCTTCCTGCCTTGCCGTACCAGCAGCCTGAGGGCCTCGTCTGGATATGGAAACAGGGTTATCGGCCTGAAAAGCCCAACCTTATATCCCTCACGCCTAAGCGCCGTAATCGCGGAGTAGGCAATTCGCGCCGCAGACCCAAATGCCGCCACTACCACCTCCGCATCCTCTGTGTCAATGGACTCAGAGCGCGTCTCGTATTTTTTCATCGCGTCATATTTGGCCTGCATCTTGAGGTTCAGTTCCTCAAGCTCATTGTCCCCCATGTACAGGGTTTTAATAACGTTCGGCTTTCTGTTTAAACACCCCGTCAGTGCCCATGTCTTTTCGGGAAGATCGGGTTTTACGTAAGGATTTGGCGTAAAGGGCTCCATCATCTGCCCAAGAATGCCGTCAGCGAGTATCAGTACGGGGTTCCTGTACTGGTCTGCCTTGTCAAAGGCAAGCATTGTGAGGTCCCACATCTCCTGAACATTGTATGGGGCATAGACAAGAAGCCTGTAATCGCCATGCCCACCGCCCTTGACGGACTGAAAGTAGTCGGCCTGAGAGCCTGATATATTGCCAAGCCCAGGACCTCCACGCTGGATATTCACCACCAGGGCCGGAAGCTCAGCCCCCGCAAGAAAAGACAACCCCTCCTGCTTTAGGCTTATCCCCGGCGAAGACGATGATGTCATCGCCCTCACTCCAGCAGCGGCAGCCCCGTAAACCATGTTGATGGCGGCTACTTCGCTCTCCGCCTGGATGAAGATACCGTCAACATCAGGCATTCGCTCAGACATGTACTCAGGTATCTCGTTTTGCGGCGTTATTGGATACCCCGCATAGAAACGGCACCCCGCCGCAATCGCAGCCTCCGCGATGGCCTCATTGCCCTTCATCAACACCCTGGACGATGGCGTTTGCTTTTTTATAGCCCTATTCCCCATTTTCGAAATAAGTTTACTTCACCGATTTAGCTTATGCTCAAAACACACGGCATTGTAACATAACGCCAACATTGGCCGCAACTAAAATTGTATTGTTGTTTTCTCTTGCTGTTTTCTCTTGTTTGACAAATAAAATTCTGTGTGCTATACTCACATAGTTGAGCCGCTAGCTCAGC
>JADFYL010000092.1:0-3679 GCA_015233045.1 Nitrospirota bacterium
TTGACGGCGACACCGGCGCTTACACCGGCTGCTCAGAACATGGCCGCGCCAGCCGTACAGACGGCAGAGCCGAAGATCGACAATGCGGCGATAGTGAAGAATGTATGGAATCAACTTAATGGGAATGCTCAGACTGGCACAGGGGCCGGGGCGACGGGAACGAATAACGCCGCAGGGTTCGGGTCAATTCCTGTGCCAGCCAGTTATGACGATAATGTTCAGAGAATTGGCGCAGGGCAATCATTATATGGAAGCAATAATAACGTAGCGGCTTTACCGGCTGCTCCTGTTCAGAATTTGGGGGGGCAATCAACACAAGGTAACTTTGGTCAACTAATGCCTTTTTACCAAGATAAAATACTTCCAGTGGCAAAAGCTGTTATCAATGCACCGTATGAACTTGGGAAGGCTTTAGCACCCACATCAACAACAGAAGGCTTGGCAAACAAACTACAAGATATTGGACGTAGTGGTTTTTCCATGACACCAGCAGAAAGGCAAGCATCGCTGGGCACGACACCTGCTCCCGCTCCGACCGCAGGAACGAATATATCAATGCCGTCTGCTATAGGCATATCAGCAGACGATATAACAAATAGAATGGCAATAAGGAGAGCGCAGTCCCCGTTTCAAGCATCGCTGAACAACAATACCCTTGCAGGGAAAGAAGTAACAAGCCCCGTGCAATTTGGACAAGGGGCTACAGGCAATGCTAAATCACCATACGATTCAGAAGAGGCCGCCTATAACGCTGCTCCGGTAGCTAAGGGTGCGCCAAAGACATATGGAAGCGAACCTATCTACTCAGGCCAGACATCAAGCGGGAATGACGCTACAACAGAATCAAATACAGGAAAATATGCAGGCAATGTGCCATATAATGCCGATAACTTTAAGAACATGACGCCCGGCATTGCCGGTGCGACCGCTTCTGGTACTGACGCGCAGGGCAATCCGATAGATACATCGAAATTCAATCCATACGACCAGATGTACAACGGGTTTAACAGGGACTCGGCGGCCATAATCAAGGCGAACGGCGGGAAGGATTTAACCCCTGACCAGCGAAATCAGCTACTTGAAAAATGGTATGGCGATAAGGCCAAACAGATATACGCCAATGCGTCAGGACAAAATATCATGGGGGTTAATCCTGCCGGTACGGGTGGACAGCAGGGTGATAACGGTATGGGCAGTAATCCTTTCGGTGGAGGTGCAGACCTCTCCAAACTTACGGCAATTTACAAAGGCGCGGCGAATGGGGCAGGTGGAAACCCCTTTGCCATGTTAGGTGGCTTAGCGGCAGGTGCCGCAGGGTTAGGGCATGAGCGGAACGCGCAGATGATGGGCATGAACTATCAGAGGATGTTGCTTGACCAGAAATATAAGATGGGTGAGCTTGGAGTTAAGCAGTCGGAGGCCGCAACTAAAGAAGCAAATCAGTGGGTGCCAGGCAGGTATGGAGCTACCGCAGTTAACACCAGAACAGGTCAGTCGTTAGGCGGTGAACAGGTAGGTGAAGCTAAAGCAGCTAAAGACCAAACAACCAGAGACAAAGACTTGCACGATAAAGCAAGTCAGGAATATCAGGCAATTATGAGAATTCCAAACCCTACGCCTGAACAGCAGGCCGAACAGCAGGACGCGGCTAAGAATCTGAAAATAGCCAGAGCCAATGTTGCGCCGCCACCAGATGTGCCCCACGGGGCGCGATGTGTAGGGATTGCCCCTGACGGCCATACGATGTGGTCATTGCCGGGAGCGCCCGACAAAGTATTCAAGTCGGAGAGGGGGTAATCATGATAGAAGCAACGCCTGACGAAATCAGCGGTATGTATTCGCCTTATAGCTCATCGGTGGCAGCCGACACCGCTCCGGCTACGCCCGCACCGCAGCCGTCGGCTATAACAAAGATTGGACAGTGGTTATCGCAAGGCGGACTATATAATGCCGCTGGCAACCTCGTAAAGAACGTCCCAGTGGTGGGTTCAACGCTAAACGCCGCTATGCAGGCCCCGGCAATGGCCTCTAAGAACCTGTGGGGTAAGATAGAAGGCAACGCGCCAACACCGGAAGATATAACCCAGTATCAAGAGGCTGAAAAAGCCGGATACGGGGCAGCAGCTCCTTACGTTACTGCATATCAGTCCGGGGCAAGCGCCAACAATCTACCGGAAGTACCACTATCACCAGATGCAAACATATGGGAAAAGGGCGGCCAGCAGGTTGCGAAGTTTGCCGGTATGTTCAGTCCGTTAGGCGCGTTTAGTAAGGTAGCCGCGCCTGTTTCTGGTGCATTGGAAAGCGCGGCTGGTGGTGTTGTGAATAAGGCGTTGAGTTCCTATGCAGGGAACACCGCTACCAATGCGATTAAAAATCTATTGGCTAAGACAGCCGGTGGCGCAGCAAAGGAAGTATTGCCGATGGTGATGTATGAGGCCGCCCATTATCCGAATCAGGGCGAGACAGTAGCGGGTAATGCCCTAAGTGGGGCAGAGATGGGCGCGGGCTTTGGGGCTGCCGGTGGCGCGTTAGGCTCTATTGCCGGTGGGTTATCTCCGGTATTGGCAAGCGCTTTGGTGAAGGCTAAGGCTGGCACTGCATTGTCTGACGCCGAGAAGTCGGCTATGGCCGCCTATGGGGATATTCTTCCTGTCGTGATAGGTGGTGGTATGGGATTAACTGAACCGGCACAGGATTGGAATGAAAGATTGCAACATGCGGCGTTAGGTGCTGGCACGTTTGCGGCTTCTCATGCGCTTAGTCAGATACCCTCTGCACGTATTAGCGATTTGTGGGGCGCGAAGCCGCCGGAGGCCACAGTTACGCCGACAGCCACACCAACGCCGCCGGAGGGGCAGCCGACAACAGACGTGAATGTGAATTGGGGTGCGTCGAATACACCTAAGCAGTCAGAATATCAAAGGCTTTTAGGATATGGTGGTCAGCAATTCACAACACAGGGAGAACCATATCAAGGGCAACTTCCCAACAGGATAGGGTACGAACCAGCACAAGAGCCAATAGTTACCCCATATGAAGGGCAAAAACAAATAGGGACAGATAGGACAGTAATACAACAAGGAAATACGCCTACGCCTGAACCTGAATCACTTGAAGCAAAATATGCGCGTGGAATAGCCGCGTTAAACAATATGCCGGACGATGACTTTAAGGCATTACTTAAAGGACAGGGCTTACCGGATACAATGTCAAAAGTGCAGTTCTTGGATTACATACAAAGCAATATCCCACCTGAACATATGGCCGTAATGTCAAAAATAAGGGGTCAAGAAGCATTACCGAATGAATCAACTCCGATATTACAGATTGGATATCCCACGCCTAATGAACCAGGGGTAGAAATACCCACAGCTACCAAAATAAATAGTGAGAAAGGGGCAGGGGTTGAGCCACAGGCGGCCAAGCCTATTGTTAAAACACCAGAAGTAATCGCTAAGTTAAAAGCATTAGGATATGATGACAACGATATAAACAAAATGTGGAATTCAGAAGCGCAGTACAATGTAGCAGGGAACGTTCCTAAAAGTATGCAAAAAGATAAATCTGCAAACACCGTAGAGAAAGAGCCGTTAGATGACGAAACCTTTCTTCCTCGTACTGGATATAAACAAGAAATGACGCCTGAGCAATTAGCTGAAATGGAAAGCAATTTAAA
>JADFYL010000092.1:4025-10418 GCA_015233045.1 Nitrospirota bacterium
AACCGACATACAGGGCGGTAAGGCATACCCCAAGCTCACCGCCGACCAGAAGGCAGCCTTGAAGGACGCAGGGCTGGTTCAGGGTAAGTTGGCAAAGGTGAGTGAGATTAAGGCTATTCGGGATATGAAGGGCGCGGCTTCGGAAGGCGACACCAGCTTTGACATGAAGAAGCAGGGGGAAGATGACGCACGGGAAAGTATAAAACATTCAGCGGTTGCTGACTTAAAGAGCGGCAAAGGATTGTCAGAAGAGCAAGCGCAGGTGTTAAGAGACGAAGGGCTTATGAAGGGCAAACTTCCATCTAAATCAGAACGTAAAGATATTATGAATATAGAAACCCCGGGTGAGAAAGAATTTGTCAAAACCAAAGATGGCTCAATTGACTTCGGGCAGATTGACAATGCTGCTGCTAAAGCGATTGGACGGAAATCAGCTCCTATTAGGTTACAGATAGGGAAGCATAACTTCTCAGACGATACAGGATATGGAAAGATACATCTCGATATAGCTCATTTAAAAGAAATAAAAAAGGCTGGGTTTAATAACGTCAAGGATTATATTAATCATGTTGCTGATAAATACAATGCGATTTATCGAAACAGAAAGGGACGACTTATCCTTGCAGTTAAGAATGGCATTGCGAACACTGCCGTAATAGAGTTACGTCCAAGCATAAAAGGCGACTTCTACGGGGTTACAACTGCATATCCTCTTTCATCTAAGGGAATCAGTGAATTGGGAAAACCGCTCTTTGAGAGGAGGCCGCCTTCTCCTCTTAGCCAGCCAGAGCTGCCAGCTACCCTTGACGGTTCCTCACCCACTAAGGCTCTGCAAAGTGAGGCCTGGCGATTAGGCCAGAGCGATTCTTCTACTTCTACTGTACCACACCCAACCGAACCTGTCAAGGGGAAAAATGAACCCGTACCCCTCGACCAGACCAAAAAAGCCATAACAGCCGAACAGAAGCGCATACTCGGAGATAACACTAAGTCAGAGTTCGTGGAAGGCGATGTCCGGCAAGCGCACACCCCAGAAGATGACAAGGCCGCCTTGAGTAAGCACGGGTTAACACCGGACACGGTGGGTGAGGCCGTGGCCGTCGGCTCTCACAAGTTCAACGCGGATAACCTGACGCATACGATTAAGCTGTCAATAATGTCATCAGAGGAAATGCGGGCTACTTCGTTACATGAAATCGGGCACGGCATACAGAAGACCTTAGAGGCGATGGGTAGATCTAAAGATATGGAAATCTTGAAAGCCGCTCATGCTAAGGAGGCCAAGGCCAACGGTGAGGCCGTCAGTGAGACGATAGCCGACAAGTTCAGGGACTACGTCTTAGGCAAAGAGGGTGCAGAGCCGAAAGGCCTAGTCCGTCGTATCTTTGACCGGATACTTGAGTTCGGTGAAAAGTTAAAGAACTACTTGAATAGTAGAGGCTTTAAATCTGTCAATGACATATTCGGTGAGGCGTATCGCGGGGAGTTGGCGGGTGGTGTAGCAGAGCGCAGCAATAAAGATGTAAACTACTCAATGAAGAAAGAAGACTTAGAATCCAAGCCGGATGTAAAGGTGGCGAGACTTGATGATAGGATGTTTGGCAATGCCGTTTGGAAGGCAAGGATAGATGCTAAGAAATGGGCTAAAGAGAATTTGAGAGATAAATCTCCAATCAATAAAGATACAGGTTGGAAAATTGACATATCAGGAAAGGGTATTGATGAGTCTCTAAGCAAGGCACGTACATCACATTCAGACCAAATTGAAGCTATTAGGGCAATTCCTGAATTATTAGAAAACGCGGTTTTGGCTGAAACTCATCCAGACAAAAAGGGCGGGGCTGATATAAAAAATATTCACAGGTTTTATGCACCGTTGGAGATAGATGGCAAACTGTATAGAGCTAAATTAACTGTAAGAGAAACTGCCGATGGTAAGAAATTTTACGATCACAGTCTAACGGAAATAGAAAAGCCTGTTGGACGGTGGACAGGAGATAACATCCCCCGCCCTCAACAACAGGCTCATGCTCTTAGTGTAAAGGATTTACTCAAAGATGTCAAGACCTATGACGGTAAAAATATTGGTGAGCAAGGCGCTGGGCCGGAGGTTGATTATTCGATAGCTGGTGATATTAAAGACAAGGTAAAAGATTTCCTGAAATCTAAAGATGACGAAGAGAAGTTACGAGATAAGGCGGCCAAAGAGGGCTTTATGCCAATAGGCCAAAAATGGAGAGGCAATGTTGACCAGAGTGAATATAGAAATTGGGTGTTAACTCAAAACATTCAGAACGACATAAAAAAGTTAGCCGGTGAGAAACCAACAATGTTTTCTCCTACAGGTAAATACGGCGATAAATCGAAAGAGATAGACAGGGCATTACAGCTCTATGTAGATATGAAACGCAATCCGTCAGACTTGGCCGCATATTACAGTGATTTTACGGACAAGCAAAAGGCCGAAGTAGCCAATATGGAGAAGTGGCAAAACAATAAGCAGTTTCAAGAAATAGCCAAAGAGATAGAAAAACAGTACGGCTCAAAGGCCGACGAAGCCCTTGCCGAAGGGATTATTAAAAATAAGCTCCCCGGCGGCGGGTATGTCAACCGTCAATATGCCGATAAGCCCTATGCCCCGGACAGGACACAACACAGGAAATACAACACCATCTTTGAGGCATGGGCAAAGGGCGGCAAAGAATTAGGCGTAGAAGGCGCGACTAATAGTCTGCGGAATCATCACAACGAAATAGACGCGCTCATAGCCAAGAAGCATTTAATAGAAGACCTAAAGGGTGCTGAATTTCAACCAGGGCAAAAGCTGTTATCCACGACAAAAGAAGAAGGATATAAGAAAGCTCCGAACGCTATGAAAACATGGGTGCGCGCTGAGGGTGTAAAATCAGAAAATCCAGAGGCAGGCATAAACGAAACTAAAGATTTACGGTGGGACGCTAAGGGTAATGTAGAACAGCTTAAACCGCTGTATGCGCCTGGGCCGGTAGCGGATATGCTTGACAACGCTTTCAGTCGATCTAAGCTCAAAGGGATAAGAGGTATAGACGGGATAACAGCTTTCAACGCCATAGCGAAGAGAACCATCTTAATGAGCAACTTGTATCATCATCAAGCGTTCTATCGTGAGTTTGCTACTGTGTCATTAAGTGACCCGATTAAGGCCATGAAAGATGGCAATACGGCTGTCATGGCAATGAATAAGGACGTAATGAACCTTGTCTATCACGGGCTGACATTAGGACGGCAGCGGCTGGAATATGAAGAGAGCTTTTGGAATAAAGACAAAGGAAAGATTGAATCCTTAATTGATAAAGCGCCCATAGTTTCAGCAGTCAAAGACAAGATGAAGGGTTTATATGACGCACAGTCAAGATGGTTGTTTGAGACGTTCGGTCAGGGATTAAAGGTTAAGGCGGCGATGCTTACGCTTGAACGTGAATGTAAAAGGCGAGGGATTGATGTTCCTGATGAGCAGCTTTATAAAGATACCGCCGAGCTTATGAATAACAAGTTTGGCGGGCTGAACCTCGAACGAGAGTTTAGGAATCCTACGGTGCAGCACCTTTTCAGGATATTTGCCCTGGCGCCGGACTGGACAGAATCGAACATCAGGCTTATGGGTAAAGCCCTTATGGGTGGCAGTCAACAAGAGAAGTCTATGTATCAACGGACGTGGGGAAATGTTATTGCTAAGGGTGTCGGGGCAACGGTAGTGGCGAATCTGATTATGTCGGCATTTGATGATAAGAGCTATTGGGAACGCACGAAGCAGGCGTATGATGATGGACACTTGAAGGTATTAGATGTGAATATCACTCCGTTGACGAGGTTGTTTGGCGGGAATGAAAACGACCGCAAATATTTCAGGCTTATCGGCCATTACGCTGACCCTGTTAAAGCGGTGCTTAATCCTTTAACCTTCCTGAAACACAAAGCATCCCCGTTATTCAGTATGGCTCAAAGCGCATTGACGGGGCAGGACTGGAAAGGGCAGGCGTTTACAAGTGCGTCTGAGTTGGCAGGCACAGACGAAAAAGGCGTATATCTGAAAAACACAAAGACACACAATGCTGGTGAACCTAAGGGCGGCCAGCTTGCCGGTCACTTAACTAAGCGGGAAGGCAATAAGGGGCCGATAGGGTATGGCCAGATACCATCGTTCTTAGCGTCAAGTGCTACAGGACTTATGCCGGTGCAATTGCAAGCGTTGCTAAATTATGCCACCGGTGAGCAGGACGGTATAGACACTATTACAAAGAGTTTAGGTATCATGGAATCGTCAACATATAACACGCCTAAGAAACTGGGCGATGAGTGGACACAGAGATACTTAGACGCTAAGAAACAGGGCGACGCCGGTGCGATGGCGAAGGTTAAGTCTGAGGTGGCGAAGTTTAACGCCAAGCAGGAAGAGAAAGACGAGCCGACCGTGAACTTGACAAAGCTGCTTATGGCCGCACAGAAGAAAGAGAGATTGGCACAGCAGTACAAGGCCGCGGTGGGGAGGTAGTTGACTAAATCCTTCCCTTGTGTTATGCTGAAACTATGAGCGTGATTGCTATACCTAAACCATTACGTGAGAAACTGGGCGAAGAGGCCACTGATGCCCTTATTGAAGTCTTAAATAAGGTTGAGCCTGATACTGCAAGAATCAAAGCTGAACTAACCAATGAACTGGCAACAAAGGCTGATTTAGCCATAGAGATAGCTAAAGTAAACGAACGCATATCAGAGACTAAGTCTGAAATAATCAAGTGGATGTTTCTCTTCTGGATAGGCCAAATAGCCTTGACGATTGCTGTTATCAAATTTTTGATAGTTAAGTAGTACGGCTGACCAGCCGAGGCCAGCCAGCCGCCTCTTTCAATGTCTAAGCATTCAACACATGGTTACAGCACTCACAGCGCGGATATAGGTTTTTCTCCGGCACGTAGTGCCACATGACACGGCCTAAATGTTTTTCTGTATCATCGCCGAACCTTTGTATTGAGGCAAAGTCATAGGCAAACACAAAGTCTCCAGCTTTAACCGGAGCGTGTGGGTTGACAAAAACGGTATCACCTACTTTGAAATCGTAGGTGGCTATGCCGACTGTCAAATGTAATAGATGTTCGCAGTCTTGTATAGTTTGGCCGGTCGTGGGGGTCATAGGCTGTGTGCTCATATTGTCACCTCCGGCATATTTAATACCTTCCCGCCGAACAGCCCTTTACTCCACATCTCCTGATGAAGGGCGTCTTTTCTATCGTGCAGCCACATCATAGACTTGTAGTATTGGCTCGTGGTTAAGGCGCTTAGGCTTTTGGCCTTATACAGTTCGCATATTCCAGCTTTCAGAATTTCGGCTTCGTGGCTGGCCGTTGTCTTTAACCCTGTCTTTTCGCTTAGCTGTCTCTGGAGAGCGCCTACGCTGCGGCAAGTGCCCTGTAGTTTGTTGATGTGCCAGTCCGATAGTGCGTCCACCGGTTTGATGTCATGTTCGATAAGTGCTACCCTGTCCTCAAGCTGTAGCTGCTTTTCGCGTAACATCATTATGGCTTGTGCTTGCAGCATGATTGGGTCATCGGTGTACTTGGTAAGGCTGTCGGAGTTACCGACACCCTCTTTAAGGCGGCGCTCACACTCTATGAAATACTGACGGGCTTGTTTGCCTTTGGCGTTGCGCTCTACCATTGAGAGTTCCTTTGCCATGTCGAGGGTCCCATAGTATTCTTTGGAGGGACGGCCTCCGTTGGGGTTTAGTCCAGTTTCGGACGAAACTACAAAGTCCTTGTTTTCAAGGAAATCATACTGCTCTATGCGTTCTGTTATCCATGCCCTGAAAACTTTGCCGACTCCTAAGAACTCATGCAACTTTCTTAGATTGACTGTCTGTTTAGTTTCCCCATTGATTGTTGACTGGCCGATGGGGATAAGACTTGTTTCTTGTACGTTCATAACGTACCTCCTCTGGTTTCGATTCCGGGCATTAAAAATCCCCGACGTTTATCGCAGTCCAGAGAACTGTCCGCACCTCGCGGTAACGGAAACGTCGGGGAATATGAAATCCCTTTAAAACTCAAACACCCCTTTAGGTGAGGCAGCCCTCTGGTCTCGATGCAGTTGTTATAGCACAGGCGGAGCGCCGGTGTCAAGAGTTGTAAATAATTTTTCTTTGTGGTATGATGGGAACTATGAATAGACGAACATTGAATATACTCCAGGGCATAGGTAGTGTGCTTGAGATATGTCAGGACGTAGATTATAGCAAGTATGTGCCTAAGATAAAGAGTGCTGATACTATTGATTATGGCTCTATTCAAACGGATGCTGAGAACATACGTAGTGTCATGTCAACTATGATATGACGCAATAGATGAGATATACTATCTT
>JADFYL010000093.1 GCA_015233045.1 Nitrospirota bacterium
ATTGAGCTACAAAGTTGAGGATAGTGTTTCATGGAAACAGTTGTCTTTATTCGATATAACGGGACAGCAGTGCTTTCAAATATATTTAAGGGTTTCCATCCTAAATTGTCAGTTGGCTTCTGGATACTCGACGGACTGTCGTTTTTGTATAACTGAGTATGTTTACTTTCATCAGATATAAGATGGTATTTGCCACTTCGTTGGAGATATTTTATAATTCTATCAATGGTAGGATGTGGATGAGCCATAATATCGCCCACATCCAACAAAAGAACATATTCTACTGAATCTGGTATTTCAATTCGTTTGTCGAAATCCGATTGAAATGATAGATCCCAAACATCATAACGATTTGATAAATAACTGGTAGGTTGGTGGGGATCGTCAGAAAAATAAGCTACAGGACTATGCGGAGGTATTATCTCGTTTAATTGCTTTAAAAGAGCGTTCCTATTTTCAGATATCACATCGGGTAAAAATTGGACAGGATAATCATTAAATCTTTTTAAAGGAGTTGTTTCTAAAAAATAAAACCATGGATAAATTATCGAAACACTAAAGGAACATGATAAAATAGCAGAAATCAAAGATATAGATAATAAACTGGATAGCTTTATATCGGTTTTTAAAAAGGAAATTTTAGATGGATATGCTTTGCCGATTTTTACAAAACTTATGAACGACGCTATATATAGCGGAACTACATAAGTAGATGCTCTATGGCTATACCACAAATCATTACGATATGATTCTGCAAACATGCACAGCAATGAGACTGTTATTAGAAATATTGTTTCAGGACTCCATTGTTTTTTTATCCTGATACCAAATAGCGGCAATAACGACAGCGATGCCATATATATACATATATATTTGCAAATATATATGACAAACTTATTTTTAATATGGCACTTTTAAGGAGATAAGACAAAGGCAAATCAGCAATAGTATCAGAGACGAGTCCATGAATTGATCTTTCATAGACACGTAGATCAAATACAAAAACAACAAGTCCGACAGCCAATACAACAAGTCCAACCTTCTTTTTTGTAAAAATAGTTATTAAAATCCCTATCAGGGCGGTAACAGCAGAATATACCAGCCCTGTTATACTAAAGAGGAACGCAATAAAATATAGCAATTTCCATCGCTTTGTGAGAATTGTCCAAAAAAGATATGGCAATAATGCAAAACCCAAGTTTTCTAAATCACCAAACCTGAACACACTAAACTCAAGCTGCGGCAATATGACATAACCCATACCTGCCATAAGCGATAATGTCTTACTGCCTCCAATCGATCTTATAGTTAGATATATACCAAATGAACCAGCAAAAAAAACATATACTACTGATGAGAAAATAATCATAGGAGGTACTGGATTTAATGCCCAAACTGGAGGTAAAAGCAGTAAAGGAAGCCAGTTTTGCCTGACTGATAGAAAAGATAAATGAAAGTATGGATTATGGGATAATCTTTCGTTTATATATTGAATAGATTGATCAGGTACATGATAATTAATTAAATTGTGAAAAACCTGCGACCATAATGGTACATCACCGCTTGTAATGAAAAACCTGAATGGATTTAATGTTACATCAAAGTATACCCATGTAGATAATAAAATCAGATATGTAAAAAGAAATACCACCGCATACTTGTTAAGCAGGTAAGAAATTTTTGTAGTAAACTTAAATCTTGTCAGGTAGATTGTTATTATCAGAAAAATACCAAACAGAAGGAAAAAAAATACATAAGATAGAATAAATTCTCTCAACAAAAAAGGATGTTCATGGCTTTTAAAATAACCAGAATACATAGTAACAATACACGTAGACAAATGCAGTATAGTAAAAAGGCAGATAAGACCCACAACATCCAGGAAATAGCCCTTATTAGAAATATTCTCATGCTTCTTCAATAATTCTTTCACTATACCGGTCTCCTAAGAATACCTTTGTTATACAGCAATACGTCGAATATATCCTGTGAAGTAAAATCATACCTCTTTCCTAAAATGGCCGCAACCTTGTTACAAATCTCAAGGTCGCCAGGATAATCCACTGTGAGGACGAGGGCGCTTAGTGCCGTCGGCCTCAGGTTGAAGTCTATGAGTTTTATCTTAAATTTATTTTCAGCTTTTTTGATATATGGGGTTACGTGTTCAAGGCAATCGCGCCCTGCCGCATACTTTAATGCCGCCTTCAGGGCGGTGTCTCTGATTACCTCAGAGTCTAGTCCGGCGATGCACCTGTCTTTAACCGGCGCAATATAGTCAATGCCAGCCTTTTCCAGCATCTCAAACATTTCGTCTATGACTTCGGTATCTACAAACGGGGAATCACCACAGACGCGGCAAATAATACCAGCGCCATAGAACTCCGCGGCCCCGACATATCTTTCAAGCACATTGTCAAGGCTGCCGCGAAACACGGGTATCCCCTCGTCGCGGCAGTATTCATAGAGCTGGTCGTCGGTCCTGTCGTCTGATGTGGCAACGGCGGTGATACCGGCCTCTTTAGAGTTCAGACACCGCTCGTATACAAAGCGAATCAACGGTACGCCCGCTAAATCACTCATCATCTTTCCCGGGAATCGCAACGACGACATCCGCCCCTGGATTATAATGGCCTTTTTCATAGCCGAATATAACATTTTTCCCCATTTGAGGACAAATAAACATTTTAATAGAAACAGCCGATATAGATATTATGGACAGGCTTAGTCGGCATGATTTTTGCTACATTAACTGTATGAACAGTACAGAGATGAATGAATTATATCTACAGAGGAGGCTGCCATGTTAAAGCTATTACACCAGAAGAGTTTGAAAGAAGCAATGGTTGTATGCCTGGAAACAGAGGACCTCTATTTCTCGCATCCCCTTCATGAGAGGATTAAAGTTGTCTTATACATTTATAACTTGTGCAATAAATCAAAGCACCTGTATTAAAAGCGCCACACGCGGCGGCGGCATATGAATGGGCAGGAGTATGAACCGCCCACGTGGGGCGCTGTTTAATATATTTCCGCCATATAACGAGTTTCTGCTGTAATGATTATCACGGTAACATTAAACCCCTCACAGGACAAGACGCTGCGGGTTGACGGGCTGAGGCTGGATTCAATCTGCCGGGCTGATATTTTAAGAATCACAGCCGGAGGCAAGGGGATAAATGTCTGCCGGGCTATAAAAAGGCTTGGAGGCGATACCCTGGCCCTTACGCTGTTAGGCGGGGCAACGGGTGGGCTAATTGCCTCGCTGCTCAAAAACGAGGGGATTGAGGTTCAGTTTACGCCTATTGCCGGGGACTCCCGAACCTGCCTTTCGCTTATTGATTCCCTGAAAAAAACTGAGACGATAATCAATGAAAACGGGCCATCTGTAACCGTACCGGAGCAACAGAGTTTTAAATCAATGTACGGCGGAGCAATAGGGAAAGGAGATATTATAGTCATATCCGGCAGTGCCGCCGCGGGGATTGATGGTGCTATTTTCCCTGAGCTTATCGAAACTGCCCATATAAAGGGAGCGGCAACGATACTTGACGCAAGCGGCGAGTTTTTGGCTGCCGGAATTAAGGCCATCCCGAACGTTATAAAGATAAACAAGCAGGAATTTGGCCGCCTCACAGGCAAGCCGTTAAACAGCCGTGCCGCGGTGATAGAAGAGATGAGTCGGCTGGCTGCACTGGTGGGGATAGGGCGCGTGATAATAACCGACGGCGGGGGCAGGACGCTCGCGCTCTCAGGCAGTGAAGTGTGGCAGGTAACGCCGCCGCGTGTGGAGCCTCTAAGCACGCTTGGCTCAGGGGACTGCGTAAGCGCAGTTCTTGCTATGGGTATGGAACGTGATATGCCGTTTGAAGCCGCCCTTGTAGAGGCAGCAGCGGCGGGGGCGCAAAACACCCTGTCATACGGGGCTGGTATTATTGACAAAGAAGGCGTAATAAAGTTGTCGTTATTGACTAAGATAAAGCGCGTATATTAATTGAGGGCGGAGTAGGGTTGTGCTATAATATTATGTTATCTCTACCTTTAATGGTGAATTCAGGTGAAGTTGTATTGCACTTTTACGCAGAGAACCACTATAATCTCCTTTGTTATGCTTTCAAAAGTGCTTAGTGCCGCGATTGCTGGAGTAAACGCCTATCTGGTGGACGTGGAGGTTGATATTGCCTCAAAGGGGCTTCCTCATTCTTCTATCGTCGGGCTGCCAGACACAACCGTCAAAGAGAGCAAGGACAGGGTTCGCGCCGCACTGAAGAATATTGGATTTTCATTCCCGCTAAAACAGATAACCGTAAACATGGCCCCTGCCAATTTGAAAAAAGAAGGCTCGGCGTTTGATTTACCGCTGGCGGTTGGGATTTTGGCCGCCGAGGGTGCCGTACCGGCAGCGAAACTGAAGAGCTTCCTCATCACCGGCGAACTCTCCCTTGATGGAGGTATAAAACCCACGAGGGGCTGCCTCTCAATGGCGATAGCGGCAAGGCAAGCAGGGCTTGATGGCCTGATTCTGCCATACGAAAACGCCGCCGAGGCCTCTGTCGTAGAGGGCATAAATATATTTGGAATGAAACGCCTGACCGACGTTATTGAGTTTTTAAATAACGCCGCCGCCTTTAGCCCATGTGTCACTGACGTGTCAAAAGTCATGGCGGAATCCTCTGTTTATGAGGAAGATTTTATGGATGTAAAAGGACAGGAACACGCCAAGCGCGCCCTTGAGGTCGCAGCCGCCGGAGGCCATAACATCCTGATGATAGGCCCGCCCGGCGCTGGTAAGACCATGCTGGCAAAGCGCACGGCCTCAATCCTTCCCCCGATGACCTTTGATGAGGCTATTGAGACAACCTCCATACACAGCGTTGCGGGATTCCTCAAACCCGACGTGCCGATACTGGCGAGGAGACCGTTCAGGTCACCGCATCACACCATCTCGGACATCGCCCTTATTGGCGGCGGGCAAATGCCCAGACCGGGCGAGGTCTCGCTGTCACATAACGGTGTGCTGTTTCTTGACGAGCTGCCGGAGTTCAAACGAAACGTCCTTGAAGTGCTGAGGCAGCCTATCGAAAACGCGGAGGTGACAATCTCAAGGGCAGCGGCCACAATAAACTATCCCGCGTCTTTTATGCTCATCGCGGCTATGAACCCGTGCCCCTGTGGTTATTCGGGCGACAGCCGACGCCCATGCATCTGCTCCCCTTCACATATTCACAGATACCGGAGCCGTGTCTCAGGCCCGCTGCTTGACCGCATAGACATACATGTTGACGTACCTAACGTGCCGTATAAGGAACTATCAAGCAGCACATGCGGCGAGGCGTCCTCAAACATTCGGGAGCGCGTCAACAGTGCAAGACTTCGCCAAACGGAGCGATTCAAAAAGGATAAGATTTACTCAAACGGCCAGATGAGGACCCGGCACATAAAGAAATACTGCGCACTGACGCCCGACGCCCAACGTATCTTTGATTTGGCAATGGAGCGACTTGGGCTTTCCGCTCGCGCCTATTCAAGAATACTAAAGGTCTCAAGGACAATCGCTGACCTTGATGAAAGCGACACCATTACCCAGCGCCACATCTCCGAGGCCATCCAGTACAGAACTCTTGACCGTGTGGCGTTTTAAATGTTTCGGCGGCGAGAGGGTTCCTTTCGCAGGAGTACTGAAGCCGCCAACGGGCGGCAGCCCAAACGCAATAAGCAAAACGTTGGCAAAATTACGGGTGAAGGGGGGTTACCCCCCTTCGTCTTTAATCCTTAGGCTGTTATGACAAAAGATAAATCCAAAAAGAAACCAGCTCTCAATCCCCCGTCCATAAATCTTACCAAACAGCGCGCCGCCGTTGCCGCAATGTTTCTCTTCCTCGCCGTTGTCCTTTTCGCGTTCATTCTTAAAGAGCCGTACCATTATGACACGGTGCTCTATATGAAGACCGTGGATACATTTAAAGATTCCTCTAAGCTGCAGTGTTTCTTTGACGCCAGGTGTCTTACCGGCTATACTCTCGTTCCATTGAGCATAATGCTGGGAAAACTTACGCTGCCCGTAACAATGGGGCTTTGCACGCTCATCAGCCTGTTTTTCTATTACCTATGGATAAAAGAGCTTGCGGGGTTTAGACCAGCGTTCATCTCAACGCTTTTTTTATTCATCACCCCCGCCGCCCTGATGACTATTACACATCTCAAGGAGGACTTTATTGGCCTTATGTACCTGTCCGCCGCCTTGTGGCTTGCCGGTAAGTACCGCCACGCGTACTGTAAATATATCTCCGGCGTTGTGCTGGGCCTTGCTATACTTTCTAAAGATACGATAACCCTGTTTCTGCCGTTTTTTGCTTTTTTTGCTTATATGAGCGCGGTTGATGTCAAAGACAACTGGACTGATATATTAAAAAAAGTGAACCTGAAAAAGGGGCTGATACGCGTGGGGATAATCATGGGAGCGGCCCTCGCCGTATCTCTGATAATCGACAGCTCACATTTTATTGGCCTCATTCGCAAGACCAAGTCCCCGTATGATGGGCAGTTTATGGGCGTGTTTTCTGAACTTTTCCCTATGGGCGTTGCTTTTTGGAGATATGGCGTGGGCAATTTTTTATTTGCCGGGCAGTTTATCGGCCTTGCCGCGCCTTTTTTGGTGAAGGACAGGATGAAAAAGCTCATATATCTGGCGTTTGCCGTTCAGTTTTTGGCGATTTCGGATTTCTACTGCAATATCACCGTCGTAAAGTACAGGCATTTTCTGTGGCAGGGGTTTATGTCCTTTCCGCTTATGATTGTGGTAATTGATGAGATATTAAAAAAATATAAAATAAAAGAATTGACCTCCAACGTATTAGTCTATGGCACCGCAGTTATTATTTCATCTGTGCTATTTATGTCCGTTTATCCAGCGCTTTCGTTTCACGCGAGGTATAATCCCGTTGCTGATTTCTTTAAAAACTCCGGAATTGCGAAAGATAACTCGACGGTCTTAGGGATGGACAACTGTGTGTTCCCACCATATTTCATGGGGTTGCAGTGCGGCGTCCACCCGCTTAACCCATCAGAGGCGGCAGCCCGTGAGTACGCCAACGGGGTTTTATCAAGCCTGCAAAGTGGGAGAGCGATATATCTGCTGCCCGACTTTTTCTCTTATGACAGAAACGGCACGCTGCGCGCGGTGTTTTCAGAATACTTTACAGGCCGCGTGATTTACAAAAACTGGTTCATTGATTTTCACGCGATGGACTATGGCTACTCCCCCGGCGAACTGAAAGACAATCTTCTGAGCCAGTACCCGCCCGGCACATGCGCCATTCAATATGAAAAGACAGGAGATGACACTATACTTACAGGCAAGGCCGAAAACGTACCCGTAGAAATATACACGTATAAGCTGCAGTGCGGGGACAACGTAAATAGCCTCAACGCCGCCGTAATAAAGGGGCGTGCATTTACGGGGCTTGAAGTGGAAGGAATAATTCAACTGCTGCCCAAAAAAAATATTTGACAGTCCTTCATTTATTTCCATTTCAAATATGGCTCAGAGCCTCTCTGTAAAAATGAACGCGGTCTGTGTTATATTCAGGTAGTGCGTTTTATAAAATGCACAGAGGGCCGGATAAGGGGAATGTCTCATTGAAGATATGTACGTTTAACGTTAACTCAATAAGGGCAAGGCTGGGGCTGCTGTTGGATTGGCTGAGGCATCGCGGGGACGATATAGATGTCCTCTGTCTTCAGGAACTCAAGACGGTGGACGAGGGATTTCCCATTAGTGAATTTCAGGCCCTCGGCTACCACTGTGAACTCTTCGGGCAGAAGGCATTTAACGGTGTTGCGATATGTGCCCGCGTGCCAGTTGTCTCCGTAAAAAAGGGCCTTGACTCAGGCGACGAATGGGACAAACAGAGGCGCGTCATGCAGGTGCGCCTTGGCGGGGCGGCGGACGGCATTACCGTGGTAAACGTCTATGCCCCACACGGCGGTGAAAGGGGGTCTGAGAAGTTTAACTATAAACTGCGGTGGTATGAAAAATTTCAATCATATCTCGGCGCCATCGCCCATGATACAGTCTTTGTCGTAGGGGATTTTAACGTGGCACGGTATGACACGGACGTATATGACGCCGTCGCGTTAAAGGATACAATCGCAACGATGCCCGAAGAGCGCCGTGCCTTTGAGAGTATCATTGACTGCGGTTTTACGGATGTCTACGCCCATTGCTACCCGGGCAAAAGGCAATACACATGGTGGGCATACGGGGCAGCCATATGGAAAGACCAGGGCATGAGGATTGACTACGCGCTGGCAACGGCACATGCCCTGAATATAACGAAGGACATCGGTATTGACCTCTGGCCGCGCAGAAAAAAGACGCCCACCCCGTCTGACCACGCGCCCCTGATTGTGGAGTTATACTAAAATGCAGTCATAAGGGTTTGTCATGACGGGAAAGTAGCCTGTCCCCTTTTTAAGGGGCTTAGGCCCTCGGTAGCAACGCTTAGCCATAGGACACGCCTTTGAGGTTTTCCACATCCGTTAACCATCCATTGAAGATAAGGCACTTTTCACGAATTATGTTCAGGCCAATTGCTTTAGCAATCGCAATGCCGGTCGTTGTCTTCTTGAACCGGCCACAGAGTTTTTCCAATCTCTTAGATGGCGCAGTATTTGGTGAATCATCAATATTTTCCGGCTCGCCGCATTTCGTAAGAATTGTATCAATTTCTGATTGGGAGACATGAATCGATGTTGATAGCGTTTGAGGTTCGCTGAAGAGTAACGCCTCAAACTCATGCATGGAGAAGTAAGGGACAAATCGCCTGTCCACATCATAACCCTTGAATAATGCCGCCACCTGTTTTTTGGTTTCACTGCTAATTTTTGAAGATTTCATGGAAGGGGTTGCTTGTTGTTTCGCCTCTTTAAGACCAGGCCAATCACCCTTGATGCCATAGAAATCAACAATAAGGGTCAGATAGGTGTCCCGCCTCTGTTTTAAATGAAGATTGATATCATTCTTTACCCAGTCGAATTTTACGTCTCCCCCCTTCTGTCCCGGCTTGGAAATAACAATCGGCGTCATACAAACACCTTTCTTTTCCAGGTAGGGCGCCAAAATATCCGCAACAAATATTTTTTCGGTTGTCCCCTCCACAAGTGCAACAATTTCAGCGTAATCACTCATAAACCGGCCCTCCGGAAATTACGTTCTTACTCCATAGCTCACCAACAGAATAGGTTTCCAGCCAGACATCAAAGTCCTTTTCCTGCAATCTCTCAAAAGTTGACGCGCCGTCTTTCCGATTTACAACAATGACATCCTCGACACTGAAATGATCAATCAATACCGGAGACTGTGTGGCAACAATCAACTGCGTCCGTTTGGATGCATTCTGAATAAGTTCCGCCAGGATGGAAATGCCTGATGGATGCAATCCAAGCTCCGGTTCATCAATGATGATTGTAGACGGAGGATCAGGTTGCAGCAATACTGTTGCAAGGCAAATGAAACGGATTGAGCCATCGGATAAGTGCGTTGGCCGCATTGGATAATCATTGAGCCCTTTTTGCCGCCAGTCAAGCCTCAAGTTTTCATGGATATTTGGTTCAAGAATAAAATCATCAAAAAAGGGAATGACCAGACGGACTGTTTCAACAATCTCGCTATAAACACTAGGGGCACTTACTTTCAATCGGAACAGGTAAGGAGCGATATTCGAGGCATCCATAAATAATGTCTCGGCATGTCCTTGATCGTGATAACGTCGCATTCCAGATTCGTTACTGGTATCGTGAAAGTGATAGATTTTCCATGAACATATCGCATTGTAGGTGTGCCAAGAAGCCTTCCCTATGTTGTTTTTATCGGTTAATAGGCCAGGATTAAAATTCCCGCTCCCAAGGTTTCGGGTTGAGTTATAAGGAAAATAATGGCGTTGTTCGTTATTAACGAGAAAAAAACCCTCTTGGGTAGGAGCCAATTCAAAATCATAGCCATTCTGCCCAAAGACCATTCTGACAGTAATAGCTTTTGTTAGTTTCGTACCGCCAAAAAGATAAGAATCAGCATTGCCAGCAACGTACTCTTTTAGGCCATCTGATTTCATCATGGCCGAAATTATGCGGAAAAATTCTACAAAATTACTCTTTCCCGCACCGTTTCCGCCGATGATAACATTCAGATTTTTCAGCCCAAAATCATTCAACTCACGAATAGATTTAAACCCATTTATCGTCACTTTATCAAGAGAGCTCCCCATTTACATGTCCTCCTTTTTGGGAACGCGGAATGGTAGCGGGGGAATGGTTAGTAATTATAGGGACACATCCAATACTGTCCGGTATAGAAATTGCTTGGCGGAACAAATAGCAACAACGCAGGA
>JADFYL010000094.1 GCA_015233045.1 Nitrospirota bacterium
CAAAAGACGGTAAGGGGAGTTGTGTGTCTTAGCTCCGTAGGATTTTCACGGTAAAAGGGAAGATTCCGGACAAAGCCGGAATGATTGCATTAGGTATCTTCCGCTTTATTTTTTTAATGCTATTGCCCTGAGAAAAAACGTGCCGTACATGGTGACGCTATCTGGATTGTGCAGGGCGTGATTGAGTCTGCCCGGGTTTCATGGGTTTGTCGTCTTCCCACATGAGTTCCTTCCTTTGGCCGTCTGGATAGGCCATAATGCCAGGGCCGTTTTTCTTATCATTTTTGAACTTTCCCATGTATGTGGCTCCGTCTCTATAGGTTAGCGTACCGTTTCCATCTTTCTTGCCGTTTTTGAACTCCCCTGAGTATGTGAGGCCGTCAGGTGTGTACATGGTGCCGAAACCGTTTGGCTTGTCGTCTTTGAACTGTCCTTCATATCTGCTGCCGTCAGGCCATGTAAAAACGCCTTTTACAAATTTTCCATCGGATAGCGCGCCCTCATATCTGGAGCTGTCCGGCCATGTGAAAATCCCGTTTCCAGTCATCTTGTCGTCTTTATATTCGCCCTCGTATTTCTTGCCGTCGGGAAACAGAAACGTACCGGCACCGTCTTTGATGGAATCCTTCACGCTGCCGGTATATTTGCGCCCATCCGGCCATGTTATTGTGGCAGTGCCTGTCATTTTCGCGTCCCTGAATTGTCCTTCGTACTTGCCACCATCAGGCAAGACATACACGCCCCGGCCATTTCTGCAATCCCCTGAGATGCAATCCGCCACCGCCGTGGCGCCAAGGCAACATATCATAACTAAGACCACCACCACATTCACAAAACGCGCTCCCATCGTTAAGCACTCCTCCTCATAGTATTTCCTTTTCTGTGACTACCCTGTTTTTCCCCGTTGTTTTTGCCAAGTAAAGGGCCTTATCCGCCCGTTCGGTAACAGTCTTCACCGTATCGCCCTTCTGAAATGTGCTTATCCCTATGCTGATGGTAAAGGACAGTTTTTCTTCATCATACTTTTCGCCAAGCAAATAGCATGACAGCTCTACCGCCCGGCATATCTCGCTTCCTTTTTTTATGGCATTTTTGAGCGACGCGTTTGGCAGTATCAGCATGAACTCCTCGCCGCCGTATCTGGCCAAAAAATCCTCTTTTCTGATCAGCTCCTTGCACTGGCTTATCAGCGCCATAAGAACGCTGTCGCCTATTTGATGGCCGTAAAAATCGTTGATTTTCTTGAAATTATCCACATCTATCATCAATACCGCAAATGGGGCGTCTGAGACAACACTCCTGTCAACGAGCCTCTCCAGGTAATTGTCCATAGCCATGCGATTGAATGCCCCTGTCAGGCCGTCGGTCATTGAGGCAGTTTGGGCCTTTTCGAGGTCGCATCGAAGGGATTGCACCTCCTTTGTGAGAGCCTCGATCTGTTTTTCGCCGGAGGCCTGTTTCTCTTTTATGGTCGTCTGCATATATTCTACTTCAAGTTTTATGCTGTCCCTGATTTTTTTTATATCGTCGAGGAGCGTAATATTGGCTATGGCAATGCTCTTGTCATAGATCTTTCGGTTAAACACAGTGTTTTCGTCGTTGATTACCGAAAGGCTCCTCGTAAGGAGGTCTATAATGTTTCTGAATTCGTCTTCCCTTTCCCTTAAATAGTCCCTCTTGTCATTGATATAGTTTATTATCGTGTCTTTGCCTTTGTCGAAGGCCTTTTCCAGCTTCTTTATTTTGTTGGTGTGTGAGAATTCCTCACTCAGACTGTCCATCTGTCTTTTAAAGGCATCGGCGTTGAGTTCTTTGATATCGAAAGAAAAATCCTTCATCAACACCAGCAGGGCCTTGACGCCGGACATGTAGAACTTGCTCTGCTCAGCACACTCGCCGAGCTTTTCCAGAAGCTCTTTCAATGTCTGCTCATCGTCGCGGTCTTTTTTCCTGAAGAACAATCCCAAGCTAAACCCCCAATTCAGATGCTCAACGTTTGCTCTTTTTCCCGCCAGATGCGCAGCTTGCAACATGGCCTTTATAATCAAACTTGACTACGGCGAATTCAGGACATACCTCTGTCCCTCCATATACATCATATGTAAGAGGCGCCGCAAGGGCGCACTGAATCACTTCGTTGTTTTGATTACGCACAATAAACGAATCCTTGCACAGGACATATCCCCTGCCACCCGGTATGGGCATTGACCTGTCGGCATACGCGGCTGATAACAGTAAAATAACCCAAACCACCGCGATAAGTATTGCTTTTATCCTCATTGCCACCCCCCCGGACATAAATTGTTATATCAGACAGCACTTATTATAGCAACAACCGCTATTATAGTAAATAAGAAAAACTAGGGCGCTTGTATTTCCATCAAATTCCCCTTGTCTATGTTATATATCGGATAGACGCGGAAGTTCTTTATGCGGGGCGCTACGGCGGTAAACCCGCGGTTTTGCCAGAAGTATACCGCAGGGGCGTCTCTTAGTATTTGCCCCTCGGCAGTTTTATATAACTGTTCTCTTTCGGTCTCGTTTGCCGTCTTTCTTCCTGTTTCTATTAATTTATCAACTTCGGCGTTTGTATATCGTGTGCGGTTGCCGCCCGCCCCGAAATTGGACGAGTGGTAAAGCGGGTACAGGAAATTCTCGGCGTCAGGGTAGTCCGCTATCCAGCCGAGCCAGAACATGTCGGTATCACCGTTATTTATCGCAGACTTATATGCGCTCCACTCAAGGGTTCTTATCTCTGCCTCTATCCCGGCGTCCTTTAAATAGGATACGATTATCTCAGCTATATCAACCGATTCCTGCGCCGCGGTAACGTAGAAACGTAATTTCGTTGACGGGCTGTAATGGGATTCCTTAAGCAGCGCCCTCGCCTTTTCCCTGTCAAACGGGTAACTATCCGCCAGTGTGTATTTTTTCAGGGCGTCTGGTACGGGGGACACGGCAAGGCTCCCCCTGTTTTGGAAATAAGTCTCCAGAATTTTGCGCCTGTCTATGGCGTGGGCCACTGCCCGGCGCAGAAGAGGATTATCAAACGGCGGCCTTGATGTGTTAAAGCCAAGGTAGTAGACGTTCAGGCCGGGGCCTTCGCGCAGCATTGCCCTATATTTTTTATCCTTTGTAAACATGGAAAAGGCGGATGCCGTTACCTCAAAGACATCAACATTGCCAAGCATGAACTCAGTCACAGCCGTGAGATCCTCGGGGATTATCTTGTAATATAAACCTTTCACCCGAGCGGGGGAATCAAAGTATTCGTCATTTTTCCTGAGAACTATCTCCCTGTCCGGCTCCCACTTGTCAACAATAAACGGGCCTGTGCCGACGATACGCGAAGAGCCGCCTGTCTCACCGGGCGCAGGGGCGGGGACTATGTATGCCGCCGGCATTGAGAGGAGCTTTAAAAACGGCTCAAACGGTTGTCTGAGGGTTATCTCAATGGTATAGTTGTCGGCGACGGTGACGCCGGTAAGCCTGCCGCTTTTACCCTTTAGGAAATCCTCTGCGCCGTCCACATTCCTCAGCACCCACGCGTTGGGGGAGCTGGTTTCGGCAGAGAGGACGCGTGTAAGGGAGTAGGCGGCGTCGGTGGCGGTAAGCGGCTTACCGTTATGAAATTTTATGTCGCGCCTCAGCTTAAACGTGTATGTCCTCAGGTCGGGACTAATCTGCCAACTTTCAGCGATATCGGGGACAACAGTCATATCCGCGTCAAGCCTGATGAGGCCGTTATAAATCTTTGCCGCTATTGCACCGCCCTGCACATCCACAATGAAGGCAGGGTCAAGGGTCGTAGGATTCGCGCTCAACCGAATGCAGACATAGCCGTCTAACGTGCCGCTTTTGGTACTGCACGAGCATATGATGGCAAGCGCCACCACTGCCGCCGCGATGAGGGCAGGATACCGGCTATCCCCCCGCGCAGTCGTCGCTCTCTTCCTCATCAATTGTCCTGAAAATATCAAATAACGATAAAAAGATAACCACCACAAGCGGGCCAAGAATCAAGCCGATGAGGCCGAAATATCCAAGCCCCCCGATAACGGTGAAAAATATCAGTAAAAACGAAATCTTCGTCCGGCCACTCACGATAATCGGCCTGAGTATATTGTCTATCATGCTTATGCCAAAGATACCGAGTGTCAGCAGTATAAACCCCTTGAGATATGACTCGTTCAAAAATAAAAATATATCAACCCCTCCCCATATTATCACCGCCCCAAAAGGGATAAAGGACATGAGATAAGTTGCCGCCCCAAGCAGCAGAGGCGCCCCCACGCCAAGGAAATAGAACACCAGCCCGGCCGCTACCCCCTGTGACAACGCAACGGCCATCCCGCCGTAAATCGCCGAGACCACCATATCTTTCGTCTGGCTTATAAGCCTGTCCTTGTGAGCATCGGAAAAGGGCAGATAGTCCCTCACCTTTTTCATAAAGGCCGGCCCGTCAAGGAAGAAAAAATAAAGAGTAATCACCATCAACGCGAAATCAACGACAACGCCAAGGAGATTCCTTACGCCTATCGTCAGCCGCGGCAAAACGCTTTGGGCAAAGTTTGATATATTGTCCAGTATCTTTCTTTTGACCTCCTCCGTCCCTATATACTTATATATGTGTACCCGCTCATCAAGCCACTTCAGCGGTGCCATAGACAGCAATGAATCGGTGTATTGGTGGCCTAACGCCCCCGTCTCCACATACTGGATAAGGCTGAGCAGTTCCTTTCCCATTAATATTAGTATGTAAGAAAAAGGCCCGATAATGATAAACACGATAATCAAAACGGTCGTTAAAGACGCGGTCTTTTTCCACGCCAGGTATTTGCCTATAAACTGGTAAACCGGATAAAACACAATCCCAAGCACCACTGCCCACGCAATCGGGCTGAGGAAAGGACTGATGACGTTAAACATGAGAAACCCAAAAATCAGCAACAGCATCAACAGGGTTATTACGTAGAACTTGTTGTTTGCGATTGATTTATTTACCATATTGGGCAACCTCGTCTGGAAGTTCTCTCAGAATACCAGCGGCCTCTTCAAATGTCATAAATATATCAACAAGCGAGACAAACAGCACAAAGACGAGCGGCCCCATGACAATTCCTATGAAACCAAAGAAGTTAATCCCGCCGATAATCGTAAAAAACACTATCAGAATAGGGACGTTAGTGCGTCCTCTGATGATAACCGGCCTCAGGACATTGTCTATCGCACTTGTAACCACCACCCCTACAAAAAGCAATATAATGGCCTCATTGTACGAACCTGTTAAGAACAACACCGCATCTACCGCTGCCCATACCGATATGGCACCCATCAACGGGACGAAGGACATCAACCCTGTCAACGCCCCAAGGAGCACCGGAGACCAGAGGTCTAACAGATAAAATGTAATGCCTGAGAGAATCCCCTGCGCTAATCCCGCCGCCAGCCCGCCATAAATTGCCGTAACCACCATGTCCTTTATGTCCTTTGCCATACGGTCTTTTTGCCCTTCAGAAAATGGGAGCATATTCCTGATTTTATCTATGAACGCCGGGCCATCCGCAAAAATAAAAAAAAGCGTAAACATCATCAGCGCAAAAGTCGTCGCCATATCCAGGATATTCTTCATGCCGTACGTCAGTTTTGGCATAACGTTTTTACTGATTTCAGAGAAGTTCTCCGTCAGCAGCGCCCCGTAATCAACGCGCACACCCTCACGGCGCAGATGCTCAACAAGCCAGTTAACAGGCCGGTAATGTGAGAAGTCCATAAGCTCTGTAAACTGCTTGTCCTGGGTATACTGAATCAGGTGTTTTACCTCCTTTGCCAGTTGAGTAGAGATATAAAAAGACGGCATTATGATTATAAATAAGATAATAATGGTAGTCAACGCCGATGCCGCGTGCCTCCATCTGGCGTATTTGCTGATAAACGCAAACAGTGGGTAAAACACTATGCCAAGCACCACTGCCCACGCGATAGCCGGAAGAAACGGCAGCATTACGTGAAAACTCAAAAACCCAAACACGCCAATGAGCGCTAAGATGGACGTGTATCTGTAGAATTTCCCTGTTGACATCGCCTAAACTCTGTCTAACCTCCTCATAAAGACTGTCTTGAGCACCGCTCACGGCGTTGTAAATATAGACCTGAACAAGGTATAATAGCATAAGAGGTAATCATAGATGTCAATATTACAGGCCGTTATTGAAGCGAACTTAGACAACATTCGGGTCAATTTGCCTGAGAAAAGGCAGAAAGACGACTCCTATGTGTTTTTGATCTTCGCAATGATGTCCCTCCTTGGCATCACAGTAAATGAAGCTGTTTTTTCTACCACCGATGGCTCTGGTGATGGAGGAATTGACGCTATATATATTGATGAGACGGAAGATAATGTAATTATCCATATATTCCAGTCCAAGTATCGAACTAATCTGGCAAAAGGATTTGGAAAAAATGAAATCGATTTGACTATTGCAAAGGTCGAAGAAATTTTTCAGGGCTATGAAGCTGACAATCAGTCTGCTATAATGAAAACAAGAGTTGAAGAAATAAGAGACATTTTCAAAGGTACAATGAAAAAGCCCGAGGTGCATATTTATTTTGTGGTAAATACAAGCAAACCGGACGAATCCACAAAAGATCGTGTTAAAATGCTGGAGGCAAAAGGAGAAAGCTATTATGTTTCCTTTCACGACGGCAATGACATATTGCAGACAATAGATAGTTCAAAACAGAAAGTCTATAAAATCAATATTACTACCCACAAAGATATTTTTCACATCGGAGGCGATGTCAAACTTGGAGATGTCAGAGGAATAGTTGCTACCATACAGGCCGATGAGTTAATAAAAATATACGAATCATCGGGACGGGATAGGATACTAAGCAGAAATATAAGGTATTTTCTCGGCGATAACAGAATTAATGAAAAGATTAAGGAAACAGCGTCTTCTGTTAAAGACTCGAAATATTTCTGGTTTTTGAATAATGGCGTTACAATTACATGTGATAAATTTTCATTTATCGATGATTTGCTTGGCAACAAAATAATAACAGTTACCAATCCTAAAATAATCAATGGAGCACAAACTACAAAAGCTTTATATAATTTATATTCTGAAAGAAACCTCTTTCCCTATAAATCGCTTCAGGACGTATATCTGTTGTTAAGGCTTTACGAGACAGACAACGAGGACTTGATCGATAAAATTACAGAAGGTACTAACAGCCAGAATCCGATACTCGAACGTGATTTAAAGGCAAATGCCCCTGTTCAGAAATTAGTGAAAGATTATTTTCTTGAAAAAGGCTTCCATTATGAAACACATCGAAATGAGTATATAGATAAGAAAATCGATAAAGCCAGCATTGCAAATAATGAGCGTGTCTTTCAGGCGTATATATCTTTATATAAAGAAATGCCTCACGAGGCGAAGTCTTGTAAGAGTAAGATATTTGAAAGATATTTTGACGACATCTTTGTCATTGATAACAGAGAACTCCCGAATCAACTCTTAATCAGTTTTAAACTGCTGACCTTTATTGAGAACAAGAAAAAGGCACATTGGGGACAATGGAAAAATGGAGAAGCTTTTTTCCATCACGCAGACTTGGCGCTTGTATATATTGCCGGTAAAATTTATCCTAAGATTAAAGATGGCGGCGAAATATTTCAGAATGATAGATTATTAAATGATATTTATATGCTGGAGGTGCTGATACTACGCGAGATAACCCATCTTGAAAATACGATAGATGCTGATTATTCCCATAATAATTTTTTTAAGTCTCGCGGCTTTAGAAATGTTATCGAAAGAATGTCAACAGAATTTCTGGCCGCTGCCGTTGATGAAATCCTCACCAGAAAGCAAGACACAGAGATTAATGTTCTTGAAGAAAATATAACACAGTCTATTCGTAACTACTACCATAAACGCTTCAATAACGTCTGAGGCGTCTCTCATCAGGTGTTCGCCTCGTCCTGAACTAACATTGAACGACCGCGGGCAGCAACAGCCCTAAAGCAGATTCTTTATATACTGCTCGACGGCTTTCAGGTCTGACCACACTTTAAGGGGTTCTTTTGTCACTTTAAACACGGAGTCCGGGTCTTTGAGGCCAGCGCCGGTCAGTGTGCATACTACGGTGCTGTCCTTTGGGAAATACCCTGTGGCGTTCAGTTTGATCACACCGGCTACGGAGGCCGCCGAGGCTGGTTCACAAAAGATACCCTCGGTTTTGGCCATTAAGGAATAGGCAGAGAGTATCTCCTCGTCGGTTACCGCATCAATTACGCCGCCGGAGGCGTCGCGTGCCTCTACGGCAAGTCCCCAGCTTGCCGGATTGCCTATCCTTATAGCCGAGGCTATCGTCTCCGGTTTTTCTACCGGGTGCCCAAGCACTATGGGGGCAGCCCCTGCCGCCTGAAACCCAATCATCTTTGGCAGGGCGTCAATCTTTCCCGCCTCCTTGTACTGCCTGTAACCTTTCCAGTATGCCGTGATATTGCCCGCGTTTCCAACCGGCAGGACGTGATAGTGCGGGGAGGCACCCAACTGGTCGCAGACCTCAAAGGCGGCCGTCTTTTGGCCCTCTAATCTGAATGGATTTATTGAGTTTACAAGGGTGATGGGATAGCGCTCGACAATATTTTTCACAATTGAGAGGGCCTCGTCGAAATTACCCTCTATCTGAATTACCGAGGCACCGTGTATGATGGCCTGGGCAAGTTTACCAAGTGCAATTTTACCTTCGGGGATGATAACCACGCAGTTGATTCCCGCCCGGGCGGCATACGCGGCCGCCGAGGCCGAGGTGTTTCCGGTAGAGGCGCAAATAACAGCCCGCGCCCCCGCCTCCACGGCCTTTGATATGGCCATAGTCATCCCTCTGTCTTTAAATGAACCCGTCGGATTCAGCCCGTCGAATTTAAAATAAATCTGACCGTTAAACCCGATCTTCTTACTTAGATTTCTCGCCGCTATCAACGGCGTATTGCCCTCGTTGAGCGTTATCACCGGGGTCGCCCCGGTAACCATCTGTAAGAAATCCCTGTAATGGGCTATTATTCCCCGCCATGCACTACATCGGTGCTCATCCCTTGCCATTTATCCTCCAGCAGTGTGTACCGCCTGAATTTATTGAATTATGTCGCCTTCGACTAGCTCCACCTCGACGCCTGTTCCCCTAAGAGCCTCTATGCTCAGGTTCAGATTACCCTCTTGCCCCTCGAGTTCTAAAATCATCTCACCCACGCTTTCTGTCACCCTTGCGCGGCGGATGTTCGGTATAATATCATACTTTCTGGCAACCGTGTAAATCACAGGCTCTTTTATCAAATCCTGTGGAAAGGTCAGCCTTATACGTTTTTTCATATATAACCTCCATTACGGGCATTGGGGCGTTACAGGCTCCCACCGGCGATTGCCGGCACTATTGACACAATATCTCCATCCTTCACCGGTGTCAACTCCCCTTGTAAAAACCTGACATCCTCTTCATTGACGTAGATATTTACAAAACGCCTGATCTTCCCGCCATCGGATATTCTCTCGGCAATGCCGACGTAACGGCCATCAAGGTCTTTTACTACATCTATAACCGTCCCGGGGGCCGCCTCTACCTCCTCCTTGCCTTCTGTAAGTTTTTGTAATGGGGTCGGTATTCTCACTTTTACAGCCATACATCCTCCTTTGTTGATATTATTTTAATTTTGATAAAACCTCTTCAAAAGATTCCATGTTCGGCGGAATATAGTGTGCCTTCGGCATGTGTCCAGAAAGTGCCTCCTGCGTCTTCAGGCCGTTGCCTGTTACACAGATGACGGTGGTGTCGTTTTTCCCTATACAGCCATTTTCTATGAGTTTTTTTGTGACCGCCACGGTGACGCCCCCGGCAGTCTCAGCGAATATCCCCTCGGTCTTCGCAAGGAGTTTTATACCGTCGATAATCTCCTGGTCTGTTACTTCCTCGCCGCAGCCCCCTGTTTCCTGAACTACCCTGACGGCATAATACCCGTCGGCGGGATTGCCTATTGCGAGGGACTTTGCTATTGTGTTGGGCTTCATCGGCCTTATGACATCGGTGTGGCTTTTGAGCGCGGCCGCTATGGGATTACACCCCTGCGCCTGGGCGGCAAAGACCTTTGTCTCTAACTTTTTTATAACGCCAATCTCGTAAAACTCCTTAAAACTCTTCCATACCTTCGTCAGGAGAGACCCGCTGGCACAGGGCACTACCACGTTGTCAGGGGCGTTCCAGCCCAACTGCTCACATATCTCAAAGCCGAGTGTCTTTGACCCTTCGGCGTAAAACGGGCGAATGTTTATGTTTACAAATGCCCACTTATATTTATTGG
>JADFYL010000095.1 GCA_015233045.1 Nitrospirota bacterium
GACGACAAACACGTACTGCCCCTGCTGGCTTACCTGGACGGCGCTGACCGGCACTACAAGTGCGTTCGGCTCCATCGCCAATGTCATCACGGCGTTGAGGAACTGTCCGGGCCACAGGTAGTTGTCCTTATTGGCGAAGACCGCCTTTAGCTTAATCATCCCCGTTTGGGTGTTGACCGCGTTATCAATAAATGTAAGTTGTCCCTCGCGGGCGTCTTTAGCGTAGCCGGGTGGATAGGCGGACACCTTTAACTTCTCATGTTCGCTGTACTTCTTTATGGTCGGCAGGTCTTTCTCAGGCACTGAAAATGTAACGTATATGGGCATAATCTGATTAAGGACTACGAGTTTTGTGTCGTTTGTCTTGACGCTCGTACCGGCGTTAGTCAGGTAGGTGCCAGCCCTGCCGTCAATTTCGGCGCGTATGTAACAGTACTGGAGTTTTAACTTCGCAGCCTCAAGCTGCGCCTTGTCGTTTTTCACCTTTTCTGACTGAGTAGAGGCGAGGGTTTGATTTTGTTCGGCTGTGTTTTTATCAACGGCGCCTTTTTCGACAAGAAAGGTATATCTTTTAGCCTGTGCCTCGTAAAATTCAAGTTGCTTTTTATCCTGCAGGAGCGCCGCCTCCGCCTGTCTGACAGATTCATTGAAAGGACGCGGGTCTATGGTAAAGAGCAGTTGACCTTTCTTAACATCTTCGCCCTCTTTGAAATGGGCTTGCTGCAGGGTGCCGTCCACCTGCGAAAGAACCGTTACTGCCCTGTATGGCTCGACATTGCCGATGGCCCTGATATCTATGGGGATAGTCTTTTTCTCTGCTGTCGCAGTTAGAACTGGCACAATTGGGGCCCTGGCCTCCTGGTGCTTTGCACATCCGGTGGCAACGATCACCGCTAAGAATATAAACACGATTTGTCTTTTCATTATCTGCTCCTCATTATCTGCCGCGTTATCTGCTGCCCATTGCCCACAATATGGCCGCCTGGGCTATTTTGTAATTATAGAGGGCGTTAATATATGTTAGTTTTGCTGACTTATACTGCACTACGGCATCTGTATAATCAACCGGGCTGGCAAGCCCCGCCTCGTACTTCAATGTGGCTATGTCAAGGTTTTCCTTTGCGAGTTTCACCTGTAGCTCGGCGGCCGGAATAACATCCCCGGCGAGCTTCAGGTTCAGATAGGACTGCCTGACACCGCTGTAAATAGACAGTTTCATAGATTGAATCTTAGATTCGGCGGCGTCCATGGAGGCCCTTGCCTCGGCGGCCTTGTATTTGGTGTTAAAACCTGAGAAAATATTCCACTTCATAACCACACCAGCCATCCAGCCGTTATCAAGCGGAAAACGCCCGTTGTCGAAATTATACGAGGCCGTGCCGCTTATAACCGGCAAATAGTCCTTCTTCGCGTACTCAATGTTTTTCTCCGCGGCGTCTTTTGCCGCTATGGCAGACATCAAATCAGGCCTGTTACTGTATGCGGCCGCGAGTGCGTCCTCGAATTTAATTCCGAGAGGTTTGGGGCTTATGTCTTCGTCTATCTTGAAATCGGCGGTATAGATAATGCCCATCGTAGTGGTAAGATTGTCCCACGCAACGGCCAGCGCGTTTTCAGAGTTCATGAGGGAAATATTTGCGCCGCTTAGGTTGACCTCCGCCTGTGTTACGTCATAGCGGGCCTTTGTGCCAGCATCATAGAAATCCTTTGCCTGGTCAAGTTGCTGCTCATATTTTTTCACCGTCTCGGCGTCAACGTCCCGCGCCCTCTTAGCCTTTACAACGCCGTAGTAGGAGCCTTTGACGTTCAGGGCAGTGGTGTTTGCCTGTGCCTCATAGTCTTTTTTAGAAGACAGGAGGTAGTAGTTCCTCATCTTTACGTTCGTCAGAGTTTTGCCGAAATCGAAAATCGTCTGAGACAGCTCCGCGCTGCCGTAGTAATCGTCCTTGTTGATTATCGTCGAATATGGTGTATGATGGCTATTGCTGACGATTTGACTCCGCGTGTAGCCGCTTTGTAAATCCAGTGAGGGATAAAACCCTGACTGAGCCTGGCCAACCTCAGCCTCGTTGGCGTGAATTTGATAAAGGTAATACATCAGATTGGGCTGTTGCTTCAAGGCGATGTCTATACAGTTTTCAAGTGTAAGATACTCCCCCGCGGCTATCGTCCTGTCCTCGGCCAACGCGCCCGAACCACTGAAAAAAACCGCCACTAACGCTACTGACACCGCAAGGAACAAACTTATAAACCTGGCACACATTGTAATAATTTTCCCGACCCTCCTAAATGCTCTTTAGAGTTCCTCAAACCTGCGGCTGACTAACTGCTAAGAGATGATATACCAGTTAAGCCTGAAATGTCAATCGCCCCGAGTGGCGGCAGTTCTTTACTTAAATAAAAAAAACTGTTATATTACCAGCGCGGCTGAGCAGTAGCGAATATCCTTAACACTTTAACATGGAGGTTTTAGCGTGAAAAATACCGATTATTGGAAACGATATAAGAAATACCTTTACGTCAACGAAAATCTTGGCTTGATGATAGACATTAGCAGGATGAGCTTCAGCGATGCCTTTATAAAGAAAATGGAGCCACACGCACAAAAGGCCTTTGAGGATATGCAAAAACTTGAGGCCGGTGCAATTGCAAACCCAGACGAAGGCCGCATGGTCGGGCACTACTGGCTCAGAAATCCATACCTTGCCCCGAACAAAGAAATAAAGTCGGAAATAACAGACACACTGTCTGCGATAAAGGAATTCTCTCACGACATACACACGGGCAAAATAGTGTCCGAAAAGGGAAAAATATTTAAGAATGTCCTTGTCATAGGAATCGGAGGTTCCGCCCTCGGCCCGCAGTTTGCCGCCGCCGCCGTTGGTACACCTCATGACCCCATGGCTGTTTATTTCTTCGACAACACAGACCCCGACGGTATGGACTTCGTCCTTGGCCAGATCGGTAAGGACCTCGGTCAGACCCTCTCACTTGTAATCTCAAAGAGCGGCTCAACCCTTGAGACAAGAAATGGAATGCTTGAGGCAAAGCGCGCATATGAGGAGATGGGATTGAACTTTGCAAGGCACGCCGTTGCGGTGACGGGCAAAGACAGCAAGCTGGATAAGATTGCAACAGCCGATGGTTGGCTTAAACGCTTCCCGATGTGGGACTGGGTAGGGGGCAGGACGTCTGAGACCTCCGCGGTAGGGCTTCTGCCAGCCGCGCTTCAGGGACTTGACATTGATTCGATTCTCAGAGGGGCAAGGCAGTGTGACGAGGCAACGCGTACGGCAACAACGATGGAAAATCCATCAGCCATCCTCGCCCTGATGTGGCACTACGCCACCAAAGGAAAGGGCGCTAAGGACATGGTCATCCTGCCCTATAAAGACCGCCTTCATCTCTTTACGAAATACCTGCAGCAGCTTATCATGGAATCCCTCGGCAAGGAGAAAGACCTCGTCGGCAAAATCGTAAACCAGGGAATAACCGTCTATGGCAATAAAGGCTCCACAGACCAGCACGCCTACATCCAGCAGCTTAGAGACGGCGTCAATAATTTCTTCGTAACCTTTGTCGAAGTCCTCAGAGACAGGGAAGGCGAATCTATGGCCGTTGAGGGGGACTTCACCACAGGGGACTATCTCAGCGCCTTTGCCCTTGGCACACGTGCCGCCCTCACCGGCAGCGGCAGGGAGTCTATGACTATCACAATTGATAAAATAGACGCGTTTTCCTTAGGAGTGCTCATAGCCCTGTATGAAAGGGCGGTGGGCCTATATGCCTCTATGATAAATATAAACGCGTATCATCAGCCCGGCGTTGAGGCGGGGAAAAAGGCCGCAGGGGCAGTGGTTACGCTCCAACAAGCCGCCTTAAACCATCTGATAACAAATAAGGGTAAGGCATATACCGCCGAGGAGACCGCCTCCGCCATTGGGGCAGAGGGAGAGACCGAGCTGGTTTTTAAGACACTCCTGCGTATCAGCCATAATCCTGACCGCAAGATAGAAATAATACGTGACAAGACACTTACAGGGTCATGGTTTCAATATATAGGTTAGGCATTACCAACGGCCGGCGATAACTACATGTCCCGGTGGATTATGAGCAGGACATCGCGCCCCTTGTGGCTGCCAGATGTCCTGATTCTCATTGGAGTTGCCTCAATTACCACGGTTGTATTTCTTAAGACCCCCATAGATATTGAGATAGAGAGGTTTTTCTATGGGGCGGCCTCTTCAAAGGCGGCATGGTTTTTGGCAAACCGTTTTCCATGGAAACAGCTCTACTACTACGCCTCTGTGCCTGCCGCGCTGACGGCAATCGTATCCATAGTAGCGCTTGTGCTTGGCTATATGAAGGACAAATACAGGAAATACAGGCGCTATGCGATATTTTTAATACTCTCGCTGGCCATAGGCCCCGGCCTCTTAGTGAATCTGACGCTGAAAAACTACTGGGGAAGGCCGCGCCCGGTTGAGATAAAGACATTTGGCGGCACATGGGATTATCAGAAGGTGCTTCAAAAGGGCAAGGGCGGCAGGGGTAAGTCCTTTCCCAGCGGCCATGCGTCGATTGGATATTATTTTTTTGTTTTTTATTTTATCTTTCGCCGCAAAAAACGGGCGATTGCCTTTTTGTCTCTGTCCCTTGCCTTTGTCTACGGTACGCTGCTTGGGGTAATGAGGATGTCTATGGGCGGGCATTTCCTGTCGGACGTCTTGTGGTCGGCGTATATTGTATTTCTCAGCTCATTGGCGCTTTATTATTTTATCCTCAGGATACCGAATCGGGAGGACACTGCCGCAGGGCAGCAGCGCATACCATTAAGTTTTCGCAAAAAGGCGGTTGCCGTCATGGCATACTGCGTTATCACAGCGGGCGTCATATCAGGGGTACTTCTGACAACGCCGATTTTTAAGGATATATATCATACTACTAATGACGCATATGTAATACCGTATAACGTCACTATCAGATGTTCAGAGTGTAACGTCAATATATCTTTTGTAAATCACGGGGTGTTGACGGTATCGGGGGCTGTGCAGGGGGCCGGCCTGCCGGGCAACTACATAGAGGAATCGTTTGGCGCGGGACAGCGGTTTCTACTGCCGGAGTATAACTATGAGTTCAGACCCCGCGGTGTGTATTCGGAGTTGACGGCAAATTTAAATATCACAGTAGGGGCCGCGACAAACAGCCTCTTCGCCATCAGCGTTGACGTAGATGGTGGCAATATTACTATCCAAACCCCGCAGGATGATGTCAAAATACCGCAACACATTTATATCAACTTAAAGGACGGGGAATTAGCGCTCCCTGAATCGTTCAGAGACAGGCCGGTAAACATCTCCGGCGCGGCAAAAGGATCTGTTTCATATCAATGATGAACGGCGACGGGCTGCGATTGGAATAATAAAATTACAAGCTGCAAAGCCACATTGATATTGACGAAACCTGATCCTCGTTCGTCAGGTTGGCGGCGTTGCTGATTGTTCCATCCTCAAACAATTCCCATATTTCACCTGCCATTTTCTTCTCAATCGCGGCACCAATAAAGAAAGTTGCTGGTGTATAACTGACAAAACCCTTATGGATTCTTTCAAGCGCAGTTCTTGCTGTCTTCCAGTGTTCATCTGCTCCCGCTGGATCAATCCCACCTTTGAGTTCGCCAAGCGCGATATATTTTTCCGGGTTTCTTATTATATCTCCTGAATATATCTCATGAAATGAGTCAAAGAGGCACATATCAATGTTATTTTTAACAGCAGGGACGGTGAGATTGTAAATCAGCGTTCTATTGCCCTTGCCATTTCTCCACGCAAGCCCATATAAATTAAGTTCAATATCAGCATCGTTTACAGATGATGCACCCTCAGTCCATGAAGTTTTTTTCTTATCTGTCCAGTAATATTGTGTTCCAGCCAAATTCAGGCAGGAGATAATTGATCTGGTTAGTTTGCGCTGTGCCAGAACGCCACCGACATTTCGCATTGAGCCGCCAAGGGTGTCACCTCGTGTCAGCAAGAATCTGAAAACAAGTTCCTCAACGAAATCCACCCCAGCCGGTTCAAGAAAATTCGCGATCAGACCTGCTATTGCCTCAATCTTATTGGATTGTTCTAAATGCCTCGACGCCTTATCAGACACGCCTGCTGCTGTAAGAAGCGCGTTGTGGATTTCCTTCATCTGTAAGAGGTCTCCCGTGGACTTAGCCCTGGAGGCAGCAGCTTTCAATTTTCTGGCCTCGTCAACGAAAGGGGTTGCCCTGCGGTTTCTTTCCAATGCCAATGACACAAATCCCGCCCGATAAGCGGGATAGTTCGTCTGTAGATCGACACCAGACCTCAAATGTTCTCTGTACGGTTTATTTGCAACAGCACTCATTTCTTTCTCCACACATAGACACATTTCCTAAGGAGGTCACGGCCATGCGCCCCCATCTGCTGACTGCTGTTTCCCTTCCCGTTGGGCAAAACCAGTATCTTATCAACATTGAAACCAAGCTCGGCGGCGATGTCTGATAGAATCAAATCAACAGGAATGCTTGCACCGGCATAACGCACATTGTCGTTTACCATTATCAACGGGGCACCACTTTTCAGGACGCGGCTGCATTCATAAATAACGCAGGCCATTTCATAAAAGTATCCTCGCACCATGCGCGGGATTCCGTTGTTATTCAGCGCCCCGCTTTCTTTTTGTCCGTTAAGATACATAAGCACCGATTGAAGAAGTTCATGCTTGTCGGTCACAGAGATGGCGGACTTCCAATCAGGATTCATGCCAAGCAAATCTTTTCCACGATTCTCAACTGTGCAGCTAAGCATTTCCTGTCGTAATTCACTCAAGCGCATTTCATTGACGCCGAGCAGCGCAAGCTCCAGCGCATAAGTGCGCGTATAGTCGTACCTGTTGCAATATGGGGGGGAGGTGATAACACAATCGAAGTGAGCGCCCGGCAGTTTGGGCAGTATCTCAAGGCATGACCCAGCATGTAACGTAACATCGCCTCGTTTGAATTCTTTACGGAACAAATCGGTCGGCTGTCCGGCACCGGCCAAATCAGCCACAATGTCCTTTAACTTTTTGGACATAGCCTCGTCAAATGATAGAATCTCACCCTTGTTGAAGGGTATGTTTCCTTTAAGCCTCCGCTGCGTACGGTGGTCCCAACGCAGATATTGACCATCCTTGCGAGTGAAGCTGATTGCTTCCAACGTGCACAAAAGGGCAAAAAGCAACACAGAGGCCACTCTTGGGCTTTCCTCGTAAATGGAGTACAAAAATTTCTCCATAGAGGAGATGGCTTCTGTGGGATAGGCGTCTTTTGTAATTCGCAATTCGGCAATGGGTTTGCGGCCCTTGCTTTGATGCCATGGCGTAGAGTTAGACCACTTTTCTAACATCTTTAACTCGTCCGGCGTCAGCCCCTCGTCAATCAATTTTTTCGTCTCAATAATTCTCTGGCCTATGGGCAAAAGTTCAACCCCTACGGCAGAAAGTCCCATATTACGCGACACAAATAGCGCTGTACCGCTTCCTGCAAACGGGTCGAGCATAACGCCGCCACTGAGCCTAAAGCGATCAAGAAAATACTCAACCAAGTCGGCTGAAAACGCCTCTTTGAATTTATACCATCGGTAAACAGCCCGCGATTTATTGGCTTGGAAACTGACAAGGCCGCGGCTTAGAGCAACCTCGGTTTTAAGGCGTCCGTCATAGCGACATTCAAGTTGAGCACTCAGTGTTTCAATTTCATTGAGCGCAACACCAACTTCTTGATAGAGCGGACTAACGGACATTGCAGCATTCACGTTTTCGTATTATCATGGCTTGCCTTAGACCATCAATGGTAACATAACGCTGACCATGGTCGCAACCGAAAAATTGTCCTGCGCGGCTTGTGCCCCATATGAACAGATTCAGACCAGCTCATCATACAATTAATTTATAAAAAAATATTTAATCTGACAGGGGGTAGAAAAATTCAGCGGTAGTTTGCTAAAATAACACGCTGTAAAGGTTGACAATAAAATCGGAGGTATTTATTTCATGGATGTACCGATGAAGGGGCAAGCGGCTCTGGTGACAGGCTCTGCCAGGGGGATTGGAAAAGGGATAGCCCTCGCCCTTGCCAAAAAGGGTGTAAACGTGGTCATCTCTGACATAAACTTCGAAGAGGCAAAGGCAGCCGCCGCCGAAATAGAGGCCATCGGGGTTAAGGCGCTGCCGTTAAAGTTTGACGTATCGAACGCCACTGAGGTCACATCAGCCTTCGCCCAAATCAGCGAGGCCATGGGCAGGCTTGATATCTTAGTAAACAACGCGGGCATTACCCGCGACGCCCTGATAATGAGAATGAAAGACGAGGACTGGGACGCCGTTATAAATATAAATCTAAAAAGCGTGTTTTTGTGCACAAAAGAGGCCATAAAGCTGATGTCTAAACAGAGATACGGGCGGATTGCCAACATAGCCTCAGTGGTGGCCTTTATGGGCAACGCAGGGCAGTGCAACTACTCCGCTTCCAAGGCGGGCATCATCGGCCTGACAAAGACCACAGCTAAGGAATACGCCAAACGCGGCATAACGGCAAACGCCGTAGCGCCGGGATTTATCAAGACTGCAATGACAGATTCCCTGCCGGAAAAAGTAAAGGAAGATATGCTTGCGGCCATACCCATAGGGCAGTTTGGAGAAATCGAAGACGTCGCCAATGCGGTGGCCTTTCTGGTCTCCCCTGAGGCGCGTTACATTACGGGCAACGTGATTCACGTAAACGGCGGTATGTATATGTGATATAATTTTGTCGCAACATAGAAAAATTCAGCATGATCTGAATGAAGATAAAACATAATTAACGATGGAGGTCAAATGGTAGAGGAAAAAGTTAAGGAGATAATCTCAAAGCAACTGGGCATAGATTTGGGTCAAATAGCGCCGGAGTCTTCATTCATAGAGGACCTTGGGGCGGATTCTCTTGATATAGTGGAACTGGTAATGGCCTTTGAGGAGGCATTCAGCATTCAGATACCGGACGAGGCCGCTGAAAAAATAACGAAGGTGCAGGACGCCATAGATTATATAAAAGGCAAACTTGGTTAATTTAAATAAGACAGGGGATTGGACTGGCTAAACTAATGGACAAACAAAGGGTAGTTGTAACAGGAATTGGCGTAATAACGCCGTTAGGCGTAGGCGTTGAGAAATCATGGAACGCGCTTCTTGCCGGTGTCTCCGGCATAGGCAGAATTACGCGCTATGACGACCCGAATCTCCCCGTGCAAATAGCGGGCGAGGTGGACGGGTTTGTCCCCGAAGACTACATTCATCCGAAAGAAGTTAAGAAGATGGACAGGTTCATTCATTTCGCTATGGCCGCCTCGGACATGGCTTTAAATGACTCTGGACTGAAGATAACAGAGGAAAACGCTGACAGGGTTGGCGTGCTGATAGGCTCAGGCATCGGCGGGCTTCCCGCAATTGAACATTATCACAAGGCGTATTTAGAAGGAGGCCACAGGAAGGTCTCGCCTTTTTTCATCCCCATGCTGATAATCAATCTTGCCGCTGGCAATGTGTCTCTTCGGTATGGCGCTAAAGGACCGAACTCTGCCGTTGCCACCGCGTGTGCCTCCGGCAACCATGCCATAGGAGACGCGTTTAAGATAATCCAGCGTGGCGAGGCCGACGCCATGATAGCCGGTGGTACGGAGTCTGTAATATCGCCTCTTGCCGTTGCGGGGTTTGCCATTATGAAGGCGCTCTCAAGGAGAAATGACGCCCCTGAAAAGGCAAGCCGCCCGTTCGACATAGACAGGGACGGGTTTGTTATGGGCGAAGGAGCCGGTGTATTAATCCTTGAAAGCCTTGATAGCGCCCAAAAAAGAGGGGCAAGGATATATGCCGAGATATGTGGTTACGGAATGAGCAGCGACGCCTATCACATCACTACCCCATCTATTGATGGCGACGGCGCTTTCAGGTGTATGAAAGCCGCCCTTAAGGACGCACAAATCCACCCTGAGCAAGTAAACTATATAAACGCCCACGGCACATCAACAAAATTTAACGATGAGCTTGAGACCCTTGCAATTAAAAATTTATTCAAAGACCATGCCTATAAACTTGCCATAAGCTCGACTAAATCCATGACAG
>JADFYL010000096.1 GCA_015233045.1 Nitrospirota bacterium
AATCCCTGCGATGGTACTAATGGAGCGTGCCGGGGTTGTTACGGCTGCGCATATTGTGGAAAAGTTCCCCCCGCGTGATGTATGTGTGTTGTGCGGCCCGGGCAATAACGGTGGAGACGGTATAGTAACAGCCCGTGAGTTATTTAATAACGGCTTCAATGTACGAGTTTTCATTGCCTCCCACATGGAAGGGCTGAACGACAACTGCCGTTTTCAGTATAATATAGCCGAGAAGCTGGGTATCGAAGTTGTCTTTAAAAGCAATATTAAAGAGGGCGACCTCAGGGACTCGCTTATTGTGGACGCCCTGTTCGGAACGGGCCTGAACAAGCCGGTAAAAGACGCAATCGCAAAGACGATAGAGACAGTAAACTCAAGGGACAGGGCAGTGGTTTCCGTAGATATACCCAGCGGTATATCGTCCGACACTGGTGAGGTTCTCGGCAAGGCGGTACGGGCTAATGCCACTGTGACTTTCGGGCTGCCAAAGAGGGGACACCTGCTTTACCCGGGGAAAGACCACACGGGCGAATTGTTTGTGGAGAACATAGGGTTTCCATATCAGTTCCTGAACTCGGATACGATACGCTGTGACCTCATGGAAAAGGCATTCATGTCAATGCTGATACCGACAAGGCCGCCCTATGCCTACAAGGGAAATTTTGGCCACGTACTGGTTGTCGGTGGCAGCAGCGGCAGGACAGGGGCAGCGCTATTGGCGGCCAGGGCATCAATGAGGTCAGGTTCGGGGCTTGTTACTATAGGAGTTCCGGCATCTTTGATGGATTCTTGCCAGGCCAGAGTAACCGAAGAGATGACCCTTGCCCTGCAGGACAAGGGAAAGGGGAATTTCTCCAAAAAGTCAATCAACGATATACTCGATTTTGCGGAGAAACGCTGCGATGTCATAGCCCTTGGCCCGGGCATGGGTGTGGATAGCGATACCGTGGAGATAGTAAAGGAGGTAATAGCCAACGCCCCCGTGCCGGTAGTCCTTGACGCCGACGGGATTAATTCCCTCGCGATGTTGAAATATCAGGAGAGAATAAGCGCCCTGAACACCTCGGCGTCTCCGGTGATAATAACGCCGCATACGGTGGAGATGGCACGGGTTTTAAGCGATGTAAAGTCAAATATGACAACCAAATGCGTGGCGATAGAAAGGGACAGAATAGAGACAGCCTCGTCGTTTGCCGCTGAATCCACGGCATATGTCGTACTCAAGGGAGTGCCCACGGTAACGGCAGACCCGGAGGGAAATACATTTATCAATCCAACGGGAAGCCCTTCAATGGCTACCGCGGGGGCGGGCGATGTACTGACCGGCATAATAGCCTCCATGATAGGGCAGGGCCTTCCGCCCCTCTACGCAACTATACTGGGCGTTTACATGCACGGCCTGACGGGTGAAATCGCGGCAACAAAAACCGGCCTCCATTCCACAGTGGCCTCAGACCTCATCAATAATATCGGCCCGGCGATTAGTTTCCTTATAAACGATTAATACCCATATCAGGCAGAGGGCGTGGTTTAAGGCAGTTGGTTTGAGCGATAAAGAGACGGACTTCGTTATAGCCAGCGATGGGACGTATGACTTTGGACATATTACACCTGAAATTGGACAGGCTATTGGCAGGCAGTCCGCGCCGGTCAGATTACAAGAAGGAACAGCCGGTTATGGCAAACAACACATTGATACAGCAGATGGCAACAATCGCCTTGAAGTTATCAAGAAGGCAGGATATAAAGGTACCGCGGATTTCATACAGGATGTAGCCAACAATTTTAGTGAAATAAGAATGGGTGATGGTAGCAGATTAATGCTCATCAAGAAAAACGGGAAAAACAAGATAGCTGTTATTCAGTTAATCCCAGATGAAAGCGGTGATTTTTATGGCGTTACTTCTGGTGGTATATTCAGAAAGGACTATGCCAATGATAGAACGTTACTCTTGGATAGGGGCGCATCACCCATCGTTAAACCTGAGCAGTTTAACCCACTTCCATACGCTAATGCCAGTGAAGCTCAGGGCACTAACGCTTTGCGCACAGGCAAGAGCAACGCTACTATCTATACTATACCACAGCCACGGGGTGATGTCAATGGAAAAGGATAATACGTTAAAGGTATGCGAGATATTTACGAGCATTCAGGGGGAGTCTTCATACGCCGGGTGGCCATGTACGTTTGTCAGGCTAACGGGGTGCAACCTGCGATGCGGCTACTGCGACACCAAATACGCCTACTACGAAGGCGACGTCTTAACGGTGAGTGAAATCGCCGCTAAAGTCGCCGCAACCGGCATACGTCTTGCTGAAATCACCGGCGGCGAACCCCTCCTGCAAAAAGAAACCGCCGCCCTTGCCAAAACGCTCAGCGGCATGGGCATTGCCGTCCTTATTGAGACAAACGGCTCAATAGACATAAGCTGTCTCAAGTCCATCCCCCTCGTTACCGTTATAATGGACATAAAGACGCCCTCAAGCGGTATGTCAGACAATAACGATTTCACAAATATAGCAAGGTTAACCCGACAGGATGAGGTGAAATTCGTCATAGGCTCGCGGGATGACTACACATGGGCGGTGCAGATAATGCGCCAATATGAGATAGACAAGATATGCACTGTCCTTATGTCGCCCGTGACGCTGCCCCCGTCATCCATTGACCCAAAACTCCTCGCGAAATGGATTCTTGATGATAAACTCTCAGTAAGGCTGAACATTCAACTGCATAGATATATCTTTGGCCAGGATATAAGGGGCGTATAGTGTCGGTATTGGAGTGATGAGTTTGGCCTTTTCCCGATGCCTCAGGGCAATCGCATTAGAAATTGCCTCCCTTATTTTTGTCATTCCGGCTTGTCCGGAATCTATCCTTATGCCTCAGAATATGCACAATCATCATAAAACTCCCACTAAAGGTAAGATTCTGGACAAGCCGGAATGACGGAAAGGGACAAGCCGGGATGATTGCATAGGTATCTTCTGCTTCATTTTTCAAATGCGTTTGCCCTGCCTGATGCCTGCGGGCCACTTTTTTTTTCGTACAATTTGTGTTAATATCCAGGGGGGGTGGTTCTCTGCCACCCGCGTGAGGCGGCAATTTAAAAGGAGGTTCGTCTGTGAGTCTATATAAAATCCATCCAATAGTAGTAGGCACAAAGTTTTTCGATAAGTCCTTTATGACGTATCAATTCGGTTATGGGCAGAAATATACGATACCCATATATAGCTGGTACATAGAAGGTGCCGGGCACAAGATATTAGTTGATACGGGAGAACTCAGCCCGGCGCGTTCGGAGGCTCGGGAAGAGGCCATCGGCGGCAGGATTTACCCATCGTTAGAGGATGGACTGGCACGCTGGAATACCTCACCGCAAGAGATTGATATCGTCATTAACACACATCTGCATAACGACCACTGCGAGAACAACGACAAATGCGTTAACGCCCGCATATATGTCCACGAAAAAGAAATTCAGACAATTTTCGACCCACACCCCCTTGATTACCGTTATATGGAGGATTTTATCTCAGGGGTGCAGGAAAATGGACAAATAGTAACGACAGACAAGGATATAGAAGTTGTGCCGGGGATTACTATGTTTCACACGCCCGTGCATACGGAAGGTGGTATGAGCGTTATGATAGACACCAAAGACGGTAAGGCTATTATCACGGGGTTTTGCTGTATTATGGAAAACTTCAACCCTCCACCTCCAGCACGAGGCATGGGGCTTGAGGTCATACCCTCCGGTACCGTCGTAAATCCTTATACGGCCTATGACATTATGCTTACGGTCAGGGATATGGCTGATATTTTGATTCCTATGCACGAGCCAAAATTTGCCTCCGTAGATACTATTGGTTAAATGGTAATTCAAAGAAAAGCCAGGCATCTCCTTGCCGTTGCCGGAGGTAAGGGCGGCGTTGGAAAGAGTGTTTTTTCCATCACCCTCGCAACGACATTAGTTGGAATGGGTTACAGGGTTGTTTTGGTAGATTTGGATTTAGGCGGGGCTAATCTCCATACATATATGGGGATACTCGGAAGTACACCGACGCTTTCCGATTTTTTTCAAAAAAAGGTCAGGACACTTGAAGAGGTGCTCATTGCCACGAGGGTGCCAGATTTGAAATTAATCAGCGGTGCCCATTATTTACCCTCGATGTCAAGTCCGGGGGCATCCCTGAAGATGAAACTGCTTCGGCACATAAGGTCCCTCGACGCCGACTTCATCGTAATTGACCTTGGGGCGGGGATGGAACTAAATACGCTGGACTTTTTTATATCAGCAGATATCGGCTTTATCGTTACTGTGGCGGAGCCGGCCGCTATAATGAACGCATACAGGTTTATCAAGGGTGCTCTGTTTCGGAAACTTCACGGGGTATTTAAAAATCACCCTCAGCTTGCCACAGCACTGCAATCAATGGCCAAAGACGCCGCATACAGCGACGCTCTTATGCTCAATGCCTTTATTGAGCAGGTCATGCAAATAGACCCTTCGGCCTACCCACTGGTAAACGAGATCAGCGCGGAGTTCAGGCCATGCCTCGTCCTCAACAGAATCGACGCCGAAGAGTCCAACAATCTCGTAGGCACTCTCATCAGCCACTGCGGCACAAAGTATAATATTCAGCTTAAGTATCTCGGCAATCTCCCCAACGTCAGGGAAATCAGCTCGTATCTCCTTAACATACCCGCCTTTTTGCGGGCCTCCTCGTCTTCAGGTTTCCTCAAATCACTTAAGGGAATTGTGAGAAAGTTTCTCCTCAATATTCACGACTCTGGCGTGCTTCTGGAAAGACTCAAACTCGTAAAAACATACGACGACGAAACGATTAAAAGAATCAGCGCAATCATAGAAGACCAACCCAACGAGACATTTACCCCCACGGAGAGGAAACTCTGGCAGTTGAGGCTGTTTTTTAAACCCACCGAGGTGGTCGCATTTTTGCTGTGTAAGGGGATCAGGGACGATATTTTTTTCGAGCCGATACTACCTACAAATTAACATGCCGCGGCTTATCTCCATGTCGTCCCAAAAGAGTGCCATCCTCCGGCGCTGTCAATATAGTACATATTCCCATCTGTCCACGCTATTATGGCCGTACCATTCATAAACCATTGCATATAGTACGTGCCAATTGGCATTGCTCCTCCGGTTATGATCCCGTATTTCATGCCAAAATATCCGCTGGACAAGGAATAAAGGGAATTTATCTTCGAGCTTGCCTTATCATAGGGGGTGGTTGTCTGCCACGTAACCCCTGAGCTGTACCAATTTGTCCCATCAAAGGCATAAACATATCCATCCGCCCCCGCCAAGAGCGCAGTTCCATTTGCAAACCACTGGATGTAGTACGTGCCGTTCCATGACGACACAGTGACCAAGCCTCCAGATACAGTGCCAAAATAAGAGGCATACTGGCTATATACCTTACTAATCCCCGCGCTTGCCTTGTCAGAAGCGCTGATGGTTTTCCATGGCATATTAAAAGGATACGAGTTGCCGGCATAATAGAAATACATATATCCATCAGTCCACGCCACTATGGCCGTACCATTGGCATACCATTGGATATAGTACGTGCCGCTTGTTGACGCCCCTGCTGTCACTCCCCCTGAGGCCGTGCCAAAAAATGACGAATATTGACTATAGAACGAGTTAATCCACATAGCCGCCAGGGCAGAGTCACTTGTTGTTTTCCATGTAATTCCCATGGACATTGACGAACCACCGCCGGGGTAGTAATATATATACCCATCAGGCCACGCTATTATGGCCGTACCATTCGTAAACCATTGGACATAGTATGTGCCACCTGCCGTTGTTCCCGCCGTTACACTACCCGATTTAGCGCCAAGCAAAGTGGCGTATTGACTGTACACAGAGCTAAGACCTGACGCGGCGGTGCCAAATTCGGCTGATTGTGAAAATGCCGCCGCCACGGTTTTATTCGATGATATTGTAACAGTACATAGTGAACTGCTTGTGCTATCACACCCTGTCCAGCCTGATAAACTAAACCCCGCGTCAGGCACCGCCGAGAGAATTACGGATGTACCGACGGCAAAAGAGCTATAACAAACAGAACCGCAGCTTATCCCCGACGGGGAACTCGCAACTGTCCCTGTGCCCACCCCAGTCTTCGCCACAGACAAGGTATAAGACAACTGCCCCGCTAAAAATGCCGCCGACACGGATCTATTGGACGACACCACAACCGTACACTGAGAGCCGTTTGTAGAATCACACCCTGTCCAGCTCAAAAAACTACTGCCGGAGTCAGGCGTTGCCGTAAGCGTGACCGAAGTGCCGGAGGCATAGGTGAACGAACAGTTGGCACCGCAGCTTATCCCCGATGGAGAACTTGTGATTGTCCCTGTGCCAGTTCCAGTTTCGCTGACACTAAGGGAATAAGAAAAGGCCGCCGCCGCAAACGCCACCGACACGGATCTGTTCGATAACATTGAAACAAAACATTGGTAACCGGTTGCGTTATCACACCCTGTCCAACTCGCATAATAACCCGTGTTCGGTGTTGCCGTAAGTGTTACCGTATAATTGTCGGGAAAATTGGAGTTGCAGGAACTTCCCGCCCCGCTGCAGTTGATTCCAGTGGGGCTGCTCGTTACCGTACCGTTGTCAGTCGTTACGGCCACAGTCATTACGTGGTCGGTTCTGGCATTGCCAAATACGGCGGAAATATTCTTAACCGATGTCATCATCAGGGTACATTTCGCACCGCTTGTTGTGTTATCACACCCTACCCAGCCATCAAACTCGTCGTTGCCGACAGTGTTTGGGATAGCCGTCAGAGTTATGTAGTTGGGGCAATTATAGATGGCGGTGCCGACGTTGGTGCTGGTTGAAGACGGCGGCCCCCAGACTATAGGGCCGGAGGAGGAGTACACTGTCCCTCTACCGGTGCCGGTACCATTGTCAATGACAACAGGATAAGATGGATGGTTCTGCGTGCGGGTATAGATATATCCCCCAAAAGTAGTGGCGGCAAGCCTGATCTCATCATTTTGTGTCCCTGCCACAATCGAAGACCACTGTTGTTTGCTGACGTTTTTGGTTGTGTTGTCCTTGTCAAACAAGTTGGTTTCCTTTGTCCATGTGCCGAAACCATTTGTCGAGTTGTATGTAGGCGTCGTATAAATATACCCGCCAGAGCCGCCAAAACCAAAATCGGTAACGGTGAAATATAATTGAGCACCGGCATTCTCATCAAGATAATCAGACCATGAGATAGATGTCAGGTTTGTGCTGCCCATGTTGACTAAGTGTGTTTCATCATCCTCAGGTACAACATCCCCTCCAACGCCATCCACCCCGAATACCGCAACGGCATTGTTCAAAATCAAAGGCCTCGCCAGGCCCCACCAGTATCGCTTCGCCTCATCGGTAGTTTCAACATCTCTTACCCATGTCGTACCGCCGTCAGACGATTCATAAAGAAATTCGTTTGTAGTGCCGATAACCACGATGCTTCCATTGCGTGACACCGCTATTGAGTAAAATTGGCAGCGTGGTATCGTCGAGGTGCAAATGAATGTGGTATTGTCGGTTTCAGTCCAGGTCCAGTTGCCACCGTCCGCCGATACACCATTAAAAACATTGCCATCGTAATCCAGGGCATGCAGGGCTGCCCCACTGGCTGACGAGGCTATAGCCACCCAGTTAAAACTGTGGGGTACTATGCTGGCCTGAGTGATATTATCCTTGGTCCATGAAACGCCATAGTCATTCGATGTCCAAACATGTCCTGAATAAGAACCATCACTGTCAACGGCGGCAAGGCGGCTTCCATCAGCAGACGACGTAATTGAGTACCAGGGCCTCTGTCCGGCGTTTGTCTGCTTTGTCCAATTGTCACCACCGTCGCTTGATGTATAAATATATCCCCCATATTCTATCGCGGCGAGGCTAGTCCCATTATCTGACGCAGCTACCCTCCACCAATATCCCTGTCCATAGTTATTCGATCCCAGTCCGACATTCTTGTGCTGCGTCCATGTATAGCCGCAAAGGTCTGTGTAGCCAAACGCATCCGCCGCTATGAATATCACAACCGACGCCATTACGCCGCACAACAGCAACATACGCAGGACCGAAAAACACACATTATATTTTGATATCTGAAGCGTTCTCATATTATGCCGCGGCGTTACCACCCCTGCCCCTCCATATGCACACATATGTACAAACACAGTCTCGTCTTAACGCACACCCTCACGTATGTAATATATAAATGTTTTTTAGCAAAAGTCAAGTCTATAGTAACCACAAAAAAATACTTGACATAGTTAGTCCACTTAATATATTTTAGTCCATCGTGGCAATCGGGTACATTTGAAGCGATGAGGGGGTAACATTAAGAGCTATGCTTGAGGGGGTGAACGTTGGTAATTAACAGAGATACAGACTATGCGGTGAGGTGTATATTGCTTATGTCGGGGAATCCCGAAAAAACCTTTGTCATCAGCGAGATAGCTAAAGAGAAGCTCATACCGGGGAGTTTTCTGGCAAAGATACTGCAAAAACTGACAAGGGGCGGTATTGTAGGGTCAATCAGAGGGGCAAAAGGCGGGTTTGTCCTCGCGAAAGCCCCATGCGACATAACATTACTTGACGTGGTTGAGGCCATAAACGGGAAAATAGTGATAAACAGGTGTACAACGGAAGAGGGCAAATGTGAGTTGATGCAAGATTGTCCAACATTTCCCATCTGGCTTGATATAAAACAGATGGTGCAACAGAGGTTAAAACAAATTGACTTCGCAACACTGGCAAAAAAATATGGAAACAGTGTCACAGGCAAAACTCCATAAGGAGTGTAATAATAACAATCAGGAGGGGCTAAGAAATGGAAAATGTCATGCACGGTGGAACAAAAGAAGTACACCACCAGGTAGAGCTGAGCGTATGGCCGTTGATAACAGCGGTAGGGGCGTTTCTGATACCCATATCGTTTATGACGGCGTTCTCGTGGGGATTGTCCTCAGTGGGGCTTGTGCTTGCCGGGGTGGCGGTAGTGGTATTGATTGTGGGGCTTTTCGGGTGGCTTAACGAGGTACACGCCAAAAAGGAGGACGCGGGGTTAAGCAAGCTAGCGATAATAGTGTTCATAGTGTCTGAGGTTGCGCTGTTTGGCGGGCTGTTTGGCGGGTATTTATATGCCATGCTGTTTACAGACCTATGGCCTCCGGCCAACACCCCCGAAGGCGTGCCGCCTATCGGCCTTGCGGTGTTAATGACAATTTTTCTCCTTTCGTCGAGTTTTACCATACATAACGCCGAGGAGAAGTTAGCTCATGGCGACATGGGGGGATTCAAAGGCTGGCTGGTAATGACAACTATTTTAGGCGCCCTCTTTATGGCGTTCATGGCCTACGAATGGCATGAGTTGATAGCCGAGAAAAACTTTACCGTCCGCAGCAACGAATATGGGACGTTTTTCTACACCATCACGGGGTTTCACGGTTCGCACGTCATCGTCGGCCTTTTGATGCAGATTTTTTGTATGATTCTGGCGGCTGGCGCTAAAATCGGCAAGAACCGCCAGACAATGGTGAAGGTGACAGGGTTATATTGGCACTTTGTTGATATAGTCTGGCTTTTGGTCGTGTCGTTGATATATGTGGTTCCGTATCTCAAGGCAGGGCAATGAAAGAAGCGGCGCGTATCTTGTTAATCACGTGCTTGTTGATGGTGTGCTTATTGGCCGCCACTCATGCGTGGGGTTTTGGGCCGTCGGCCGATTCGACTCAGTTTGACCCGTCTGTGCTGAAGATAAAAGAAGACGACTATCTGGGCAAAACGGCACCGAACATCAGCATGACCGATGACAAGGGCAACGCCGTAACTCTTAGTAAATACGCCGGAAAACCGTTTATCCTGTCCATAATATACTATAGGTGCGCCCAGTCGTGCCCAGTACTGAACGAGGGGTTGGCCGCCGCCCTCAAGGATGCTAAACTTAGGCTTGGCGAGGATTACAACGTAATAACGCTGAGTTTCGACGGCAGGGAAACAC
>JADFYL010000097.1 GCA_015233045.1 Nitrospirota bacterium
GTGGGCGACAAGGGCTGCCACCTCCTTGAAGTCATCGGGCAGTGTTCAATTCCGGTGTTTCTGCTGTTAAAAACCATCGCCTACGACGACTTTATCAATCACAACGACCTGAAAAAACATATACTCTCAACACTCGGTACGATTGGCTTTGACCGCAAAGATGGCCTCGAAAGACGCATTATTGAGGCAGGCGCCCAAATTGAGCGACTCATAATTAACGGCCAATTCCCAGAGCATATGCAGCTTGAGCTGATAGATAAATTCATAAAGTTCAAAGACCACATAAGCACCTATGAGCATTTCGTCACCATCGGGGCAAGGTCAACCGCCAAGGGCGAAGACGGCAGGCTCTATTCCTTTGCCGGACAGTTTCTGACCATACTGGATATTAAGACGCCGGAGGAGTTCCTGCGCGCCATAAAACGCATATGGGCGTCTCTGTGGTCACCCAAGGCGCTGTCCTACCGGCATGACATCATGGAGTTTGACCCGTTGGCAAAGGAACGCTTTAGTTTTGAGAATCTTGGCATGGGCGTGTTGATTCAGGGCGTAGTGGACTGTGCTGTATCAGGGGTTATAATGACCTCAGAAAACGGCGGCATAGTCGTCTCCGGCTCCTATGGCATAGAGGGTGGAACAAGGTCTGAAATAGCGGCGGATAAGTACACGATAGACCTCCATGCCTCAGTAACAGGGTCAATAATAGCCTCTCAGGAAAAGGCCGTTTACTGGGACAGGGCCATGCAAAAGTTCCTGCTTACCTCTATTGAGGACAACGCCAAACGTCTGTCTCAGAAGGTCTCCGCAAATCAATTGAGAATTCTCTTTGAGATTGTGGATAAACTCAAACATCTGCCAATATTCATGGGCTGCCCTCTGGACATTGAGTATGCCATTACCTTTGACGAAAAGGTATTCGTCACTCAGATAAGGCCAAAAACGGCCGTGTTTAAAGAATCCCTCCTGCAGGCTCAAAGCTGCGACTTTAGCGGACTTGGGAGCGCCCTGGAAATACACCTGCAAACCTTTACCTTTGGCTCGGCAAGGGCAAAAACCGCGGTTCTTGACATAGACATGGACGCCTCGCTTGAGAAAATAGTCCAGGGCGAGATTCTTGTTGCCAGACACCTTGACTTGCCAAACCTTGAGGTGTACCTTAAACGAAGGCCACCGGGGGCTATTATCCTTGAGACGTGTACGCCGTTTGCACATCCTGTGCTGGTAGTGTCTGAGATGGAAAAAATGGGCATACACATACCGATTGTACAAATACCCGGGGCGCTTGGGGTCTTTAAAAGCGGTATGGATACGGGCATCAATGTGATAAGAGAAAACGTTGTCTCTATTTATTCAAAAGACCCGGAGCTGCTTGCGTACATTTCAAATCTTGCAAGCCCCATAGTATATAAAAAGAAATTTGATAAGACATTCGACGCCCAGGAAATGAATAACCCCCCAATGGCACCCGCAATGGCCTATAAGCAGAGGGAGCGGCGGGTTGAGACGCACGGCCTTGAGGCGGTTGTCAGGGAGGCGGGCGAGCTGGAGCTCTTTAAAGAGCTTTATACGCTGTCCCTTTACAGGCGTGTTGAAATCGAAAACCTGATTGGGGGGCTACAGGCGGTTGACGACGAAGACATCTACGAATGGTACACCTACATACTTCAGCAGTTTCATGGGCGGCCATTCTCGCAGTACGATGTCTTTAAGGCCGCAAGAATAACCCCCGCTGTTAAGAAAGAAACGATTGCGGCAATAGAGGAGAAAATCCAAAAGAACACCGTCCTCATCAAACTGCTGGAAGATAATTTCTATAAGATAAGGGCTGAAAACTTGTGGCATCCACGAGAAATCATGTTTCAGATGAATTCCCCCGTCTTTATCGTAGATCCGAAAATAGACAGCGCCGACCCCCGCCACGACCCTGAAAAGGAGGAGTTTAACCCGTGGGAGTTTAAATTTTTCGCGGGGGCGCAGGACCTGATCTTTCACGACCAACTGGGTACGCTGGTTGCACACAAGGACAAGGCCAAATATATTCGGGGCAGGGTTGCAGGGGCCGCCACCCTGCCAGGGTCCAGTGTTGACCTCGGATTTCTTGACAACACCGGCAGTTTTTACGATACATTTGAAAAACGGGTTGGTGCCCTCGCCAAACTTGCGGCAATACTGCTACGGCTGAACTTCCACCCCACTGTATGGGTAGAAATCCTGCCGCGAATGACCGATGATTTCAATCGAAAAGGCATCCCCCAAAGGGTAAGCCTTCTGCAGTTGTCCCAATATTAATGTTGGCGATAGATATACTGTTTCCATTTAATCTGCGGCCGCTTACTTATCTCTGCCCCGCTGGTTTTCAGGAGAAGGCCGCACCCGGCGCCTTTGTTTACGCCCCCTTGAAAGGGACAACGAAGATGGGTATAGTTTATGGCATAAACCCAGATTTCAAAGGAAAAACAGACACACTGAAAGACATCTCCGGCATCTGCGCCCACCGTAGCGCGCTATCACAGGAAATGATGGCGCTCATAGCGTGGATTGCACGGTACTACCTCGCGGAACCCGGCCTCGTTCTTAGTTTTGTCTTGCCGCGGGCCTTCTTTACAGAGAATCCCACCCCTGCCCCACGGCGCATAGCCGACATGCCTAAGACATCGTTTAAACTCCAAAAGATAAAAAAAGAGGAGCTACTGCTGGCCACCGGCCCTGGAGATACGAACAAAGCAGTCCTCTTGCACAGCCCGTCATATGACTACCAACTGTCATACATATGCAAGGCCGCCAAATCGGCGAAGAGGTCACTTGTCCTGTGTCCGACAATCGAGGAAGTAAAATACCTCGGCGCGGTGTTTTTTGATACCACCGGCATTCGGCCAATTATAATACACGGCAACCTCACCGCCGCCCAGCGTCTGAGGGCATGTGAGGACGCCGGTAGCGGCGGCAAGAAGTATCCCATAGTCATAGGGACGATGTCAGCGGCGCTGTTCCCGTTTATCAAGGCGTCACTGATAATCGTCGCCGATGAGCACAGCCCTTACTATAAACATGAGCAAACGCCGCGGTATAACGCCCGCGATGTGGCTGTAATGAGGGGGCGGATTGAGAACACGCGGGTTGTTTTACTAAGTTGCTGCCCATCAAGCGAGTCATATTTCAAGACAACGACAAACGAATACACATACTGCAAAGCATCGGCAACGACAAAGAGGCCGCAAATAAGCGTCATGGCAACTCGTTCTTTCAAAAAACTCATCCCCGACAGAATCACCACAAGCATTATAACCTCTGCACAGAAGGGCAGTAAATCGTTCGTATATATAAACAAGAAGGGCTATGCAACGATAATCTGCAGGGACTGCGGACATGTGGAGATGTGCCCCGTCTGCAAGGCGGCGCTTGCCTTTCACGAGGACAAGTCCATGCGCTGCCACAGGTGCGGTTTCAGCGCGAAGCCGCCGGAGTTTTGCCCCGTATGCTCAGGATTTGACCTTAGGGAAGTCTCCCCCGGCTCTCAGCGCCTTGAGCAGTTTATCAGAGATAAGACCGGCCTCACCCTAAGCCGTATTGACAGAGATACCGCAAAGACACCGGCTATTTTTAAACGCATGGCCTTAGATGTCCTCAAGAGCGATGTCATTGTAGGCACTAAACTCTCGCTCAATAAAATAGTGTTTAACAAGCACTTCAAAATCCTCGCCGCCGTCAATCCCGACGTTTACTTTAGTTTTCCAGACTATCTGTCCGCCGAGAGATTGTATCAGGATGTCTTGACCATGGCCGAGATGGCCGAAAAAGACGGACGCCTCTACCTGCTTACCACCCTCAAAGAAGAGCTGACGTATAAGTTTTTAGAAAATTACGACTACGAGGGATTTATCTCCAACGAGCTAACAAAGAGAAAAGGACTGAACTACCCGCCCTTTTGGAAGATGGCCTCAATTGAGTTTCACTATAACGATGAGAAGCCGGAGATTAAATTAGAAGGCCGCAAAGGGGAAGTAGAGGTGCTGGGACCTGTCCCATCTGACGCCGTAATAAAGGGTTACAGCCAAAGCACGCATATGATTATAAAGGCAAAAGACACAGACGCCCTGTCTGGGGCGGTCAAGAAGCTCAAAGAATCAATGGGACCGAAGATAAGACAAGTGCGCCTTGTCATTGATGTAGACCCCGTGTAGCGGGCTTCTAAGAATCATAAAGGGTTAACGAGGAAGGGGGGTAACTCAAAGGCTGTTGGGTACGAATTCCATACAATGGTATTGTTATACTAATAAATCGGCAGTGCCTCTGCCCAAACACCGCGAAATACAACGAATTTTATCTGGCACGATAATTGCTTCTTTATGTGCGACATATGGACTCTATAAACTTTTATAGAAAACAGCGTGAGGCGGTATATGTATAAAGTGATTGTGGCGGTGAGCGAATATTCGACAAGAAATGCCTTGAAGTCTTTTTTAGAATTGAATAGTTATTCAGTAGTAGAAGCGCCAAGCGGGGCATTAGCCATTGAATATTTTAAGGAATGTCTGCCAGACGCTGTAATTCTTGATTTAAAATTATCTGATATTGGCGGTTCGGAAGTATTACGGAAAATAATGGAAGTAAGTTCAGAGACGCCAGTAGTATTATTGGCTGGCCATGGCGAAACAGACGTGGCGATAGAGGCCTTAGACGATGGGGCGTACGATTATTTCCCCAAGCCACCTGACATGGAGAGGCTCATGTTTGTCTTAACAAGGTGTATTGAGGCCAATCTGGCTTTAAAGAAGACAAAACAAACTGTCAGTTCGATGTTAGAGTGGCATTTAGGCGTGGGTGACAGTATGAAAACGATAATACGAGACATCGAAATGATTACGGACAACGGCGTCTCTGTACTCATTCAGGGTGAAAATGGCACGGGCAAATCTTTGATTGCCCGCCTTATCCACTTCAGTGGCACCATGGCACACGGGCCTTTTATTCAGTTTGACGCCGAGACCGCCCTCAAGGGAAACAAGGACACATCTGCCAGACTTAACAAATTGTTTAAGCAGGCTGCCGGTGGGACCATCTACTTCAAAGGACTGCACATGATATCTTCCGCCGCCTCGGCCAATCTGGTTTCACAACTCACCCAAATGGCTGATTATGACTCAGCTCAGGAAGTCCGTATTATCGCCTCCTTTCCTGCCACTTTCAGGCAGCACGACAACCTTACAGGAAAAACACATGGAAAAACCCCCTTTTTATTCATAGACTGGTTTGTCATCAAAGTACCGTCATTAGTTGAAAGGATTGAAGACGTACCGTTTCTTGCCGGTAAGTTTGTGGCCGAGATGGCTGATGAGCTAAACGTCACAGTAAGAGACATAACGAAGGAGGCAATAAAAGTCTTATCCGGTTATCCATGGCCGGGCAACGTAAGGGAATTTAAAAGCGCGGTCAGGCGGGCGATGGTACTCTCGGATGGCCCGCTTCTGAGGGCTGAACATTTTTACTTCTTACAATCCGGCAACACGGCCATACCGTCAATATCGCTGAAGGACGAAAAGGCCAGGGCAGTAAAAGATACCGAACGCAAGGCAATCGTCAATGCCCTTGACTCCTCTAAAGGCCGAAAGACCGCAGCCGCAAAAAAGCTTGGCATCAGCAGAAAGACGCTCTGGGAAAAGATTAGAGAATACAATATCGAAGAGTAAACAGTGGCGCAATTTACGGGGTGAAGGGGGGGTTACCCCCCCTTCGTCGTTAATCCTTTATAGTGCTTTTAGAAGGGTGATGTATTTCTTGCTGATGATGTCGAGGCTATATTCTGATGAGATTTTATTATATGCCCTTGCGACGAGGTCTTTCCTTAATGCGTCGTCTTTTAAGAGTGCCTCCATTGCCCCGGCCAATTTGCCGGAGTTTTTTATTGGAACGAGGATGGCCGCATCCCCGGCAAGTTCCGCGTTTACAGGAATATCTGTCGTTATGACGGCAACTTTTGACGCCATTGCCTCCATGACGGCGTTGCTCATGCCTTCGTAAAGCGTGGGCAGGACAAAGATGTCGCTTATTCTCAATATCTCATGGACATCGTCCCTGTTGCCGAGGAAATGAATATTGGCCTTAGAGGTGAAGTGCGTGATTTGCGCTGTCAATTCCACCCTCTTCTTCCCATCCCCCGCAATCAGGAGATTTACGCCCGAAAAGCGCCTGAATAACTGTTCAAAGGCGTCAAGCAGGTACTCGTGTCCTTTGCCCTGTCTAAGATTTCCAACGCATACAATGTTTTTGTTGTCAGGGTTAATGCGGAGAGACCTCTTTTTTGCGGCTGTGTCTATTTCAAAATCGTATGTCTTTAGGTCTATCGCGTTGCCGATGACGGCTATCTTCTGTCCTGAGACTTTAAGGGCGGCCGTCAGCTCCTCTTTGGCCATCTCTGTCTGCGTTATATATTTAGCCACCAACGACTTGGTCAGCCTGTCAAACTTACGAAGGAACTCCCATTCTAAGAGTGACCCGCGCTGATAACATACTATCCTCTTTATGCCCAACGCCCGCCCGATGAGCCTTCCAAACAGGTCGGCGTGAATCAGATAGGTCACGAGTATGTCGGGGTTGAACTCATCTACAAGTCTCTTGAATTTTAATACTGGCCGCAAATCAAACGGTCCCTGAAGGTCAAGATAACTGACGGGGATGCCGGTCTGTTGAAGAGCCGCCCCCAACTTGCCCCGTCCTTTGATTACACACACACGGTTTTCAAACTCCCCTTCCATGGTCGGGACTAATTTCAGAAGCATCTTCTCTGCCCCGCCTACCTCCATGCCGGTTATCAGATGAAGGGTCTTCAATCGAAATACTCACGAAACCACAGCTCAAGCATCAGGAGCGCCCAGAGGTGGTAGCCCCAGTTTATCTTTGTGCGGGTATGCTCATCAAGGAGTGCTTTAACCGCTTCTTTTTTGAAGATACACCGACTAATGGCCTTATCAGACAGCAGCACCGATTTGGCATAGTCCTTTAGCCGCGTCCTGAACCATACGTCAAGCGGGACGGCAAAGCCCATCTTCGGCCTGTACATCACGTCTTTGGGAAGTAGCGTCAGGAGTGCCCTCTTCAGGATATATTTTTTACTGTTTAGCCCGCGCAGTTTTAGATTTGACGGGATTTTTGCCGTAAGTTCTATGAATTCATGGTCTAAAAACGGGCTTCTTCCTTCAAGGGATACGGCCATAGTGGCGATGTCCATTTTGACAAGCAGGTCGTCGGGCAGATAGGCCATAAAATCTGCATAGAGCGCGGCGTCAAGCATATTTGCCGTGCCGGATTCCCTGAATCTGTCCTCTATGAGCGTATAGGAGTCGTTGTCGGCCATGGCTCTGGCGAATTTGCCGCTGTACAGTGCATCTTTCATTGCATTCGTAAAATAACATATATAGTTTACATATCTGCGGGGGGCGTCATCGGGCAGGGTTGCGATGAGGCGCTCAAGGCGGTTAAAAAACGTGGTCTTAACCCTGTCCGACAGAAAGCCGCCGATTGTACCGATTAGTGGATTGGACAGAAAGCCGCCGTAGTTGACGGCAAACTTATGAACCGCGTATCTGTCGTAGCCGGCGAAGTTCTCATCGCCGCCGTCGCCGTTGAGGGCAACTGTGACATGTGCGCGCGTGAGTTTGCTGACATAGTAAGAGGGCAGGGCGCTGGAATCGGCAAACGGCTCCTCATACATATACGCCAAAGCCGGCAGGATTTCCTCGGCGTTGACCGGTGTTACGATAAGTTCCGTATGCTCAGTCCTGAATTTATTGGCAATAATCCTCGCGTAGTTAAGCTCATTATATTTATCTTCCTCAAATCCTATTGAAAATGTCCTGATGGGTGTACTGCTTAGGCGGCTCATCAGCGCGGTAACGGCGCTGGAGTCAACGCCGCCCGAAAGCAGCGCCCCAAGTGGCACATCAGAGCGCATCCTGATGCCAACCGCCTCCTCAAGTTTATCCATAATCCTGCCGCGCCACTGCCCCTCTGTAAGCGCCCATTTCTCTGAATAGTCCAACGCCCAGTAGCGCCGCTTCGTTACCTTCATTGTGTCAACTTCGATTAGCAGATAATGCGCCGCTTCAAGTTTCTGGATTCCCATAAAACCCGTCAGAGGCGATGGCACGTATTGATACGTAAGATAGTGGTGGATGGCCGTGTAGTCCGGTTCCCTCTGATATTCGTCCTGCGTGAGAATGGCCTTAAGCTCGGAGGCAAATATAAATACGTCGTTATTCAGATAATATTTAAAGGGTTTCTTACCAATCCTGTCGCGCGCGCAAAAGAGTACGCGCTGGTGTTCGTCATATATCGCGAAGGAGAACATGCCGCGCAGGTGTTGCAGGCATTCTACGCCGAATTTATCATATAGGGCCGGGATAACCTCTGTGTCCGTGTTTGACTGGAAGGAGTATCCCTCTTTTTCAAGGGCGAGGCGTTTCTCGGCGTAGTTATATATTTCGCCGTTAAAGACAATCCAGTACTTGTTGAGGCAGTGCATGGGCTGCCTGCCCAGCGAAGATAAATCAATAATAGACAACCGCCTGTGCCCAAGCCCTACCCTGCCATCGCGTGATATGAACACCCCGTCGCCGTCAGGCCCCCGATGGGCCATCACGCCGTTCATAGCGCCGATATCGCTTTCTGATACGGCCTCGCCTCTAAATATAATCTTTCCGGCTATCGCGCACATAATCTATTATCGCTTTCCACGTCACGGCATGAATGAATTAGTGTCCACTATTGACATCACAGCTCAGATTGGCATGTGTTGCAAGTAAAACTATCTCTTTGACAGGGCGACCAAAAACCTTATTATATGCACGAGGCCGTCCATAACGGGGGCTATCTCCCTCTGTAGGCCGCTCTTGATCTCTTCGGTTATCTGGGTCTCCATGTTAGGTAGCGCCGCGTCGCGACCCGGCTGGCTGGCAACAGGGGCGGCCACAGCACCACCGGGGCGCAGGAGCCTGTCAATCTTCCCGCTCAGGCCGACTATCGTATCGGTTATAAACCCAAGAAATTCAAGCGTCTGTGACTTGACCATGTTGTTTTCCTTTTCGATTAGCGCCCTGATTTCCTTTATCTCACCGCTGAATTCATTTCTGATGTTGTCAATGTTGCCCTTGGCAAACTCAATCCCGCTGGTATAAGGTTCGATCTTCAGAGTCGTGATTACGGCCTTGAGGGCAGAGACCTCGCCTCTTAGAGGTGCCAGCGCGGTATCAAGCCTCGTGTTTACCACCTCGCCAACAGACAGTTTTATCTCATGAATCAGACCCCTCATGGCAACGTCATCCATAGCGCCGATTGACGGTACTCTCGCTGTTTTTAACTGCTCAATGGCCTGTTTCATGGTGTTGCCGAGTGTCTCAACTGAGCCGCCTATGGTGTTTAGCTTATTGCCGATGGCGTTTATATCAATAGATGGTATGATAGATTTAACCGCCGCTATCTCGTCTTTTATGGACGCGGAGGCGTTTCTTATATTGTCTTTCAATGTCCCTTCAAGGCGGCCATTAAGGTCGGACAACAGGGCGGTGAGGGTGGAGTTAATCTCCTTTTTCAGTTCGGCCACCGTTGAATCCCCCGCCTTTTTGACCGCGGCGGATTCGGCCGCCCCGGCGGCCATAGCGCCAAGCCTTTCGAGTTGCCCTGATTTGTCATCCAGCAACGCCATGAACCCTTGCTTTAACGTCTCGGTAAAGCCGGTGAGCAGCTCCTTTATGTCGCCCCCGGTGTCAGTAGTTGCAACGGTGGCCTTGACCGCGGCAATATTGTTGACCCTTTGTTTTAACTTCGTAAGCATCTGCTGGAAATCATCAG
>JADFYL010000098.1 GCA_015233045.1 Nitrospirota bacterium
AAGATAGTATATCTCATCTATTGCGTCATATCATAGTTGACATGACACTACGTATTCTGGTAGCAATCCCAGTGTTCTCGGTAGAGTGTGTAGCTACAGCATGTTCGTTGTTAAGTAAAAAAGCGGCACGTCCTGCATCATGCTTAGGGAAACCCTTAAAATCATTGACAGTATATATTTTACTTGACATACGCTATCCTCCTTGCCGAAGCTTTTAGCTGACGCAAACATTAGACCATAGGCGGCGCGCCGGTGTCAAGAGAGTTGACAAGATTTTTTTAGCGTGGTAAGGTCAGCCGTTCTGGAGCAGTTGAAGAGTCTGCAAACTGGGAAGTGAAAGTAATACTTTAGGTGTGGTGCAGAATTAAATCTCCTGTGCGTATTCTGTGCGTAAAACTGCATTCAAACTACGACTTATTACGACTTACTACGACTTGTTACGACTGAGGAGAATGGCGTCCCATGCGGAAAGGTAAGTGCCCCCTGCAGGATTCGAACCTGCGGCCCCAGGATTAGGAATACCGGAGCATTGTCAGTGTTTATACGGTTCTCCAGAATGGGTAGGTGCAGTATAGGTGCAAAACGTGCCTTCAATATGGTAATTTCTCCAATGCTTTCCTGATATGCTCTTGGCTAAGGTGTGAATAAATCAGTGTAGTTGTGATAGATGAATGCCCTAATAATTCCTGCACTGTCCTCATGTCAACACCGGCCATGACAAGCTGACTGCCGACTGTATGTCTCAAATCATGTGGCTTTACATCAGACAGCCCCGCTTGCTTTAAATACCGTTTCATTATGCGTCCTATCTGTGGAGCTTGTACGTCAAATATGTCGCCTACATCCTGACGGTATTCAGATAGTATTTTATTAAGCTGAGGGATTATTGGGATTCTCCGGCTTTTAAAGCTCTTGGCCTTTTTGACAACGAGCGTATCTCCCTGGATGTCCGACCACTTTAACCTTTGGATTTCCCCGCGCCTCATGCCTGTGTAGATATATAGGGCAAAGGCCAGCTTGTGCATTTTATTATCACCTATGAGTTTAAACATAGCTTCGATCTGCTCAGTAGCCAGAAATTGCGGCAGCTTCTTTTGAAATTTTAGTTGCTTGTATCCCGCGAACACGCTTATCTTTATATGTTCCCACTCGGCGGCCTTTGAGATTATCGCCTTCAACGTTCTTATCTTGATATTAATCGTGACCGGAGCATTGTTGAGCTCTTGGCAGTATAGGACGTAGGAATCCATATCTTTCTTTTTTAAAGAGGCCAAGTCCTTGTTGCCTACTACAGACACGAACTCCTTGAGTACTTGCTTGGACTTCTCATACGTCCCTGTTGAGCGGTTTTTGTCACACCAGCGTAGGTATTCCTCTGTGTAGTCTTTTATGGTTAGGCTATTGGGTTTATCCAATATAAACAGTTTGCCATTGATGGCCTCACGCTCTACTTGTTTTAGTAGGGCCTCAGCTTCTCTCTTGTCTTTCGTTCCTAATGACCGCTTCTTACCCCGTGCCAACTGGATATACCAATTTCCACCCTTCTTTTGTTGGAATATATACATTCTGCATTTTATCATATAGTCACCGGCTATTCATACTCCGCAAAATCGCCATAGCCCTATCCCTGTCCGCATTAAGGTAGTCCTCAAGGAATGCCCTAGTAAAGATATACCTTGCCCCTACACGCTTTGCCCGGACTTCCCCTGAGTTCAAGAGCTTCTTCATGGTGTTCCAACAGACGCCCAGATACCCACACGCCTCCGCAGCCGTGAGCACGGCCTTGTCTGGGGCTGGCTTTATCGGTGTTACTGGCATTTAATCACCATCATAACACCCGCAGGGCTGAGGCGTATCATAATCAAAATTTAATTCACATTGATTGTCAATTTCAGTTAAGGGATGTCCTTGTCTTAAAACATGACCACTGGCGCAATTTGCCTCTAAATCAAGTGCCTTTTGAAATAAAGATGGATTGTTTCTTTTCATTTCTCTAAATGCGGATTTTTTCGTAAAAGGGCAAATAAAACAGCCACTTTTCAGTGGTAGTCGCAGCCCTTCCACCTTTATGATATTGATACACCCTTCCCTGTCTATATCGGCCTCATGTAGCGGGAATACCTGCGTAGGCCGTTTGTATTTTTTATAATTAGACAATGCTGAGGTCACCCTCCCGTCTTCGCCGGCGTCATATCCGATATATACAATTTTATCGCCTTCAAACTGTTTTAGGTATCTGTCGAATGGTTTGATTTTCCAGTCACTTGTACACCAACGATATTGGCGCATAGGGACTAACCGTTTGCGAAAGCAATAATCATAAAGCCCTTCGCCATCTTTGCGAATAGTGGTTATCTCAATTCCTGCATTATCTTTCAGCCATGTCGAGAAATAATTCACGTACTCAAGTGTGGCTGGCAACTCCGCCCCCGTGTCGCAAAACACTATCAAGTCCGGGACTTCGCTCTTGTTAATCAAGAATATCGTCATGGCTGTGGAGTTTACCCCGCCGCCATAGGAGACTATGTTCATCACAACTCCATCTCCGGCGTCAACTTGTTCCAAACATGGCCTTTGTCCCAAGCAGTGCAATATTTGCCATCGGGATGTTTCCATTCAAATTCCCATCCTTCAGGAAATACAAGTTCTCCATTAACAACTTCAATCCCTTCAGTGTCATTGCCAATTACATTAAACTTGTCACACAGATGGCACGTGAGTTCCTCAATTTCCCAGTATTTAATACCATCGCAACCCTTACACTTCCACTCTGGCCATCCCACCTCGCACTCGCCACCTGCACGAACGAACCGCCTCTTTTTACTCCTCTTCTTACTCACAGTTCCACCACCGGCGGCGTTATTGGTAGGAATATAGCGCATAAATTACCGTGATAGTAATAACTATTTTCGTATACAGATATTGCTCCCCGTTTTATCTCAACCATTACAGGTACTACATAGAAAGCCTTGCAGTTTTCATCCGGCAATCCATCATACCCCAACATCCAGTACCAGCCATCTTCTTTGGGGATGCCGTATTGCCATTTAGGATTATCCCTATTGCAATAATTATCATTGAAATCAGCACACCACAACGCATTACACGGCCTGCCTGCTTCATAGTTTACGCAATTACTCATTTCCCCTCCAAGTACTGCAACGCCCTTTTCTCACGCTGTTGCCACTGTATGTCTGCATTTACAATCTCCTCTTCTAAGGTATATCCTGTGATTAAAACATAGTCATAAACAATGGCATTGTTATAAAAAGAAACGGTGCTGATGTTTGTTTTGATTTCATCTTCTATCATTACCTTAGCGATAGAATCTTGTGGGTATTGCTGTAGTAATTTGATTAACTCTTCTACTGTCATACCATCCCTCCAGCCAGCCTCTTCTCTATTTCTTTCAAATCCTCAAGTGTGCAGTCCACGCTTTTTGTCGCCGAAGATATTGTCATCTTTGCTACCTTAACGTAATCGTCTTTGTGTAGCTGCTCCGTTCTGTCAAAGAGGCTTGGCTGATTCAGGTCAACCAAAATAGCCTCTCCCTTGTCTTTTACTTTGCTGCCCGTGTTGTATGATATTTCTGGACATATGGTATACCTCTCCTTCCCGCCTTCTATAGTAAAGGTAAAAGATATTTTGACTCGTCCCATCCCAATGTCTGATTCGTTTTTGGAATCATACGCCTTTTCTATCCTGTCTCCGTGGTCAAGAGTCAGGCGTTCAGATAATTCGCTTATCTTCTTTGCTATGGATTCCATGAATAGGTTCATGCCGCACCTCTCACCGACATTACGGTCTCTTCGTATGCCTCGATACCGGCTATCTTTGTCTGCATCCCCATCGCCCTGACGACACCGCCTATTTTCTTTTCGTCAGGCATTAGGTATTCACGGGGTATAAGTGCAGCGTCTATAATCCTGTACTTCGTTGTCTTTCTCGTGATGATACCCGATACTTTCGGCGTTTCTTGCATCACAGTAGCAGGCGGTACAAACGGTATCGGCGCGGTTAGGACGGCTTCGGCCTCGTCCATTTCACCCAGGGCTTCTAAGGCAATGGCCTCCTTTAACTTCTCTTCCTCTGCCTTTTCTTTCGCTATCCTTTGGGCCTCAAGTCTCTCCGCCGCTATGCGCTTGTCATCGGCTATCTTCCATGTCATCATCTTTTGTTTTATCACTTTCACGGCGTCCGCTATCCCGTCAAGGTGTCCTTTCTCTTGGGCTAAGACGGCTTTGTGTGCGTCGTGTGCCTTTTTTTTGGGTTCGGCGAAGTCTGCCTTTATCTGGTCTTCAAGCGCCTTGATGCCTTTGAGAATCTGTGCTGCATTGCCATAGGACTCACTATCTGATACTACTAACGTATTTGCGCGGTCTAAGACTGTTATTACTGTGTGCCCGATTTGCTGTGTCTGTGGTCTTTCTGCTATAGCTCCTTCGTACATGTTGTGTCCTCCTTTGGTTAGAGGGGCTTGCGCCCCTCCGTGGGTTACATTGTTAGCAATGGCTTCAATGCCTGTGTTTCTATCCTGCCAGCGATTGAACTGATTTGGTTTAACCTCTCTTTTACCTTTTCCCAAACCTCTTTATAGGGCGTCTGTCCTGACGTATTACGAGACACAAACCCGCATAGTTGGTTCTGACTTGGTGGCGAATTGGGTTAAGTCCGCAAACGGCACATATCAAGAGGACAAAACTAAAGGACTTGGAGTAGGCGGTGCGCCACGGCACAACTACCGAAACGTAAACGGCAATATCGCAGCGTGTTTCTTTCGGCTCAAGCAGACATACGCCGGTAACGGCCCCTTGTGGATGGAGTTAGCGTTGCAGCCGGTAGATCAGTATTATCAATTATGGAATAACCAGATTACGTATCGGATAAACCCTGAAAGTCCTGACATTAACGGCGCGGCCATTGGCACAGATTACATCACTGGCAGCCTGTATGACGGTTCGTATGCGTGGAAGTTATTGCATAGGATAGACATCTTCGATGAGAATAATGCCCTGACGCTGGCCGTAAGCAACAAATGGACGAAGGGTGGGGCGCAGACGTATTCTTTTCGGCTTGATTTGACGGTTACAAATAGGTGGTATGCAGATTATTATGAATTCATTAATAATTCATGGGTACGTACACGGGCAAACTTTTCATACACGACGGATGAGTTTGTTTATCAAGGGACAACACAGATAGATGATGACGCGGTAACAAGGACTGAGGAGTTACGGGTAGGGAAAACATTAATTGAAAGCCTTACCTACTATGAGACACGATATATGCAGGGCAACCCGAATGATGGCGCCACTTTTATATGGACGCCCGGCTCAACACCTCCAATGACCTTAGTAAACACAAGTGGTTCAAGCCTTGTGTGGGACGGCCTATCTTTTGTAGGTGGTACTGGCGATGGCGCGATCAGCATGACGGGTTCAGTGTCCGGGCCGGGGATGTTCGTAGAAATGATGAATACAGAATCCTATGTGAATCAGGCAACAGGGCGCACTCAAGTCAGGGCAATCCCCGTCGTGATAGGGTGCAAACTTGAATCCACACAATCAGGCGACAGGGATATACATGTTGAAGCCTTAGATAATTATGATGGAGCGAATAACTTTATTGTCATGTACCGATACACTAAGGGGATTAAAACGTCGGGGCTTACCTTAATCCCAAACACAAACGACGGCACGACACCGGAGCTTCAACCTCCCGTCGTAACAGGCGACGCGGGAAAGGTTACTCGATTTATCGCGTACCAGACAAAGGCCGGAGGGCTGGTGAAGATACCGTTAGGCACGGGCGATTTCCGGCATTGTACGTGTCAAATGAACGCATTATTTATCTGCTATTCTTATAATATTTTTTCCGGCAACCAGTTTTCACAGAGAATAATAGGACTTATATCTATACCAAATGGCGCTAAAAAAGAGTTCACGTTGAATGACGATGACGTGAATCTCAAAGACTTTGCGCACTTCCACGCGGCAGCCGTGGGGATTTTATAGGAGAACATAGTGCCATTTAACGCCGACAATTTTAATTCGTCCTTAGATCTGTTTGCCAGTGGCGACGGGACTTACGGTAATTGGAAGGTAGTCAATACCGCCCACGCCACCGGCATAGATATAAATTCTACGAATCCGGGGTATTTGAGTATATACCCGACTGGCGTATCGGCTCCGACCGGCGCGACATTCACGGCGCCTTTTGTTTATCAGGATGTATCGGGCGACTTCGATATTCACTTTGACACGAATAGTGCCTCCTATGGCATGGGCCTTGTGGCTTATGACCCCGCGTCCAGTGCCGGAGGCGTTGACTGGGTAGGCGTTCTCAATGCGATAGGTGGAGATATATTTGCCAGCACTACGAATAGCAGCACCGTAACTAACCCCGTTGGCGGTAGCTCCTTTGCCCATTTCAGATTAACCCGTGTTGGGAATGTTTTCACTGGATATATCAGCGCTGACGGCTCAAGCTGGTCAGCGTGTTCTACGACTTATACCCGCACAGACTTTAATACCTCGATTCGCGTTGGCATAATCGCATGGAACAGCACCGCAATAGATACATGGGGAGGCTCAAACGCAGGTGGCTCTTCAACTACATCTACCGTAGCAGCAGCATTACCCAAGATGACCTGTGTGGCAGACGACAGAGGCATAATCGTAAATCTACCTAAAATGACATGTAGCGCGTACAGCGTTCAGACGGGCAACTTCTGTGATAATGTCATGCCAAAGATGACGTGCAGCGCGTCTCAGGCAACAAAAAGTACGGTTATCGCCACAATGCCGAGCCTCTCATGTTCTGCCTCTTCCGTTGTCGGCTCGGCTTCTACGGTTATCGCAAACATGCCAAGAATGAGGGCAGCAGGTACGGCCATACATGGAACGATCAGCAGTATGATTGCCGACATGCCGAAGATGATATATGACTTCAAATTTGGAAGTCGGGGCAATAATCTCATTTTACCGAAGATGACTTGTACCGGCCAGTGTCACGTTGGGGGTATCTCAAGTGTGATAGCCAAGTTGCCGCGTCTGACTTTCACGGGTACTCATATCACGGGTGGAGTTTCAGCAATGGTGGCGAATATGCCATTAATAGAGATAGAGGCGTTTTGCAATAGTAACCACGGGAACCTTAACTGTGCGTTACCACGATTGGGGATTTCGGCCTATTGCTTCGCGGGTAGTGTATCTACCATGATTGCGGACATGCCGCCTTTAACGGCCTCTGGCGCTAACTGTCAGCAGGTAGTTTGTAGTGCGGCACTCGTGCTGCTTAACCGGTTAAAGTGTGAGGCGACTTCGGAGAGGAGGTTCTATTTATAATGCAGACATATTCAATAAACCTAAAGAATAACGCCATCACGAAGTACGAGGGCTATGACTTCAACTCCATAGGCACAGATGGGATAAATTACTACGCCACCGGTGGTTCGCCCGACCCGAACGTCAAGGTTGCCGGTATCTATCTTTTACGCGGAGAAACAGACGATGGCAGCCCGATAAAGGCTCATATCAGGACAGGACACCATGATTTTGATACTTCTTTTACGAAGCATTTCCATGAGTGCTATCTTGGCATAAAAGCAGAGGGAGATGTTGACCTCGTTCTTGTAATGGACGATAACATAGCAGACACCTATCACTTTGAAAACGAAGGTACGCCACAAGCGCACACCTTGAAGGTACACTTAGGCAAGGGCAATAGGACGCGGTATATAACAATGGAAATAAATAACTTTGAAGACGGTGGATATTTTGAGGTAGGCACAATTGAGCTTTACGGTGAAGTTCTAAGCCGCCGATTTAACGGGTAAGGGGGGATAGATGGCGACATCAGCAGATTTTCAGGCATTAGCAGCACAGGGAGCACAGACAGTAGCCACAACAATGACGAATGCCTCGACATACCTTAATTCATTGGCAGACCTTGCGACTATTACTTTAGACCCAGGGACGACCGACCTGTCTTTTCTGACTATATCTCTGTTATTCAAGGATTTAATTTTCTCTTTACTGGCAGCCCCCCCTAAGTCTGACGACCTTACGAATATAAGTAATAACGCCGTTGAGGACGTGCCACAGACCGACGTAACAATACCTGACGCGTTAAATGTTTCTCCGTGGACGACCGTCGCGCCTAATATAGATTTAGGGACACAGCCGGACGCTAAGGTGGACGGCACTATGCCAGCAGCTGTTGAGATAACTGACGTTACCGAGCCGTTGAAGCCCACTATTACAATGCCTAAATTCCCTGACATTGTGCCATTGGGAGAGATTCCCACGTTAGACCAAATAGAATATCCGCAGTGGTTTGGAAACAGACCTAATGACAATATGGGGGTTGAGCCGTCTGTTATGTCTTTCAGCGAGTCGGTGTTCACCGCGTCCGGCGGGTTGCAGGCGATTATCGCTTCAATGCTAGCTGACGATCTACAAAATGGTGGCTTAGGTATATCTCCAAATGATGAGGTACCTCTAAGGGAACGAGAGCGCGATGCGGAGGTCGTTCAGCTTCAATCAACACAGGCCGATATTGCAGAGAAGTATGCAGCGTTAGGGTGGTCAATGCCGATTGGTTCTATGTTGGCAGCGATACAAAAAGCGTCTCAGGATTCGAATTTAACGCTGACAACCAAGTACAGAGAGCTTGAAGTTAACAGGGCTGAACTATATCGGGCAACGAGAGAGAAAGAATTACAGATGGCAATGGATAACGTGAAAATGGAAATGGACTTCTATAACGCCCTTTGGAATAGGGCACTTGAGGCATTAAGGGCTATTCAGGACGCGGGGATAGCGGTATTCAAAGTTAAGATAGAACGGTTTAACGCTAACCTTGAGGCATATAAGACAGACGCTACGGTTTATGAAACCAGAATCAGAGCAGAATCGTTGAAGGTAGAGGCATACAAAGCAAAAGTAGAGGCTTTGTTGGCAACCGCCCAGGTTCAAAAAACGCAGGTAGAGTTATATCAGGCGGAGTTAAGCGCCCAGCAGATGATACTGGAGATGTATAAAACCGAGATACAGGCCGTTACCATGCACTATGAGATACAAAAAATAAAGATAGAGAATTATAAAGCGCAAATGGAAGTCTTTAAGATGGAATACGATATAAAGGAACTGGAATATAAGATATGGGTTGCCGGACTGGAAAAGAACACGCAGCTTTTAAAGCAGTACGAGATTCAATTGGACGCATACAAGACCCAACTGGAAGGATTGAAGATAACAAGCACAGTACAGAAAACAAGGGCAGACGCACAAATAGGAGAGGGAGAGTTATTAATCAAAGGTTATACGGCCAAGTTACAGGCGTTCATGGAGCAGCTACGGGTAACGTCTATGTATAATTCCACTGTGATTGATAAATACAGGGCGGATATTTCAGCGTATAACGCACGGATAGAAGGTGCCGTCGGAGAAGAGAGAAGCGTTATTGGTATGGGTGAGATTAACTCTCGAAGTGTACAGGCTGAAATGCAGCAGTCTATTCAGAAGGTGGATTTAGCATTAAAACAGCTTATAGCGCAGGCCGACTTGAGACTTAAATCCTCGGAGGCAGGCGCACACTTATATGCGGGAATATCGTCAGCGCAACTAGGCATGACAAATTTGCTTGCGGCATCAACTTCGACAACAACGAGTTAAGATTAGGGGGGAGATAAAGGATATGGGGATATGGGACAGCTTGATAGGCACACAGCAGCAGAAGTTGACGGCGACACCGGCGCTTACACCGGCTGCTCAGAACATGGCCGCGCCAGCCG
>JADFYL010000004.1:0-28759 GCA_015233045.1 Nitrospirota bacterium
AAGATAACTACCACGTCAAAGGAGAAACCATACAGAAACTCAACTCCGGCAACTATCACGTAGACCACGGCTCGATAACAACCTGTGACGCCCCTATCCCGGCCTGGTGTTTTTATTCCGAGGAGACCACGATACAACTAAATGACGAGATAGTGTCGAAAAATGTCACGATGCGGGTAAATGACGTACCCCTGCTTTATACGCCGATTTTCGCCCAGTCACTTAGGCGGCAAACGGGCTTTCTGATGCCCATAGTGGGCTACAATTCGTTCAAAGGGACACATATAAGCCTTCCATTTTATTGGGCTATATCAGAAAACAGGGACATGACTATCACACCGGACTACTATTCAAAAAGAGGCGAAGGCCAGGGAGTGGAGTACAGATATGTAGAGGAGGGCGGCATAGGAGGCAGATGGTGGGTTTATCATCTGCGCGACCGGGTTGACGACAAGAATTATTATCAAATCGTAGGGACACACAGCCAGTTTACCGAAAGCGGTTTTTCATCTATATTGGAGGTTAATTATTTAAACGAAAAAGACTATTACCAGCTCTACAGTCCATCGGTTCAGAGAAGCATATCGCGTTTTATTGAATCAACGGGCGAGCTTGCATATTCCACCGAAAAAATCCGGGCATACCTGCTTTCACAGTACTGGGTGGATTTAGCAAATCCAAACGGCTGGATATCGCAGCGGGTTCCTGAGGTTGGATTTACTGTCCATCCCGTGGAGATAAGTCTGCTTGATGCCTTTTCTATGAGGGCGGCTGCGACGAACTTCATATCAGACGTAAACGTAAAAGGGGAGCGATTGGACATATTCCCTAAAATATTTTGGTCAATAGGAGACGGCGTGAGGTTCACGCAAACGGCCGGAGCACGTGAGACATTTTACAAGCTCTCGCATACCGTTGATGGCCGGGACGATATAAACAACTTCGCCGGTTTTTATAATGCCTCGCTTGACGCCACATTGGCCAAAGACTATTCGTCATTTACACATATCTTTGAGCCATCGCTGAGATTTAACTACATATCGCACGATATATACACAGACAACGACACCTACCCTGCCCCGATTTTGGATTCTACGGAGCTGTTCAGAAAGACAGCCACTACCGAGCTTTCGCTCATGAATTATCTCAGGAACAGTAGTGGGACGTTTCTGTTTCTGAATCTGCTGAACTCATATGACGCCCTTGACCCGGCCAATAGACTTCAGCCGATGAGACTTCAACTGGCGGTTAAAAAACCTGTCTTTTTTAAGGCCGAGGCGGCGTATGATTTTAAGACCGGACAGGTGACGAAAGTCAACTCTGTGACCAGCATAGCGTTCTCGGACAATGTTAAACTCTCTGTTGGGGAGCGATATAACCTGCTCAACAGCATTACGTATATAACCAGCACAGTAGACCTTATGTTAAGCAAGGAATACGCCTTTAGGACCAACGCATGGTATGACGCGAGGTCTGGCGAGGCCAAATATTACAGCATAGACTTGTTTTATATGAAACAATGCTGGGGGCTTAATCTCAGGGTTGCGCGCACCCCTGATTCCTTTGGCGTATATTTAATGATAGATTTAAAAGGAATTGGAAACCAGCAGATGTTCTCCTTCGGCAGGACATAGGGCTTAAGGCTATTGTGTTACTCAATAATAGTCTTTAACGACTGTCCCTGATATTGACTGTTGTTTTAGGCTGTTTTCAGAGCAAGTGTAAGGCGGGGTGGTATGTATAGATGAGGATATATCAAAAAACTACTATTATATTGTTGTCCATAGCGTTATTACCGATTATTACAATCAGCATTGCCGCTTATTACATCGCCGCAATAGTATTAAAAAATCATATCATTGACAGCCTCGAATCAACCGCAATAGTCCAAAAAAATAGAATCGAAAACAATCTGCAGAGGAATGTCGAGAGAATGGAACTCATTACAAGCCGACCTCCGATGCGTGCAGCGCTTGAGAATTATTTAAAAACCGGCAATAGAAAACAACAAGAAATAGTCGTCTCTGTCCTATCCGCCGCAAAGACAGTCGTGAAAGACATCCAAGATGTTCACATATTGAACTTAAAAGGAAAGGTGGCCGTCTCGACGAATGATTCACTAGTCGGCGTTGATTTTTCCAAAGAAGATTTTTTTACAAGGGGAAAGAGCGGTTACTCGATGGATGTGTTTTCCCTTAATAATCAGAGTAAAGTCGTCAATTACCTTTCATGTCCGTTAGTACACGAAGGAAGGCTTTTAGGGATATTGGTTTTGGAGACTACATTTGATCCAATTATAAAAATCACTGGCGATTATACCGGATTGGAAAAAACAGGGGAATCTCTCATTGCAAAGATTGATAAAAACGGAGACGCCCTATTTATCGTCCCTCTGAGATTCGATAAAGACGCGGCGTTAAAAAGGACTATAAATATAAATACTCCAATTGTTCAGGCATTGATGAATAAAGAGATTGTCATAGACAATGCAATTGACTACAGAGGAGTAGCGGTTATGGCTGTAACAAGAAATATCAGGCCGACTAACTGGGGGCTGGTAGTAAAAATAGACAGGGATGACGCGCTTTCTCCGCTTCTAAAATTGCGCAATCTCTTCATGGGAGTTGCCGTTATTACAGTTACACTCGTACTAATCATCTCTTTTTATAGCACCCGTTCAATCACCAGACCTATTACTAATCTTACAACCACGGCAAGAAGGATAAAAGAAGGTGACTCATCGGCATTGGCCGACATTAGTTCAAGCGATGAGATAGGCTTCTTATCGGAGACATTCAACGAAATGACGGCAAGCCTATTAGAATCCAAAAAGCAGCTTGAGCGCGATATAGATGAACAGTACAAGTTGTTTTTCGAGAATGCCGTGGAGGCGATATTGCTCATTGATGCCGAAGGACAACGTGCAGGTGCAATAATTAAGGCAAACAAGTCGGCTTCGGAAATGTATGGATATACTATAGAAGAACTCCAGCAAATGTGTGTCTATAACCTGAATGGTGCCGATAAAGCCAACTTAGTTAGCGAAAGCATAAATAGAGTTATCTCTGGAGAGCAGTTAAAAGGTGAGACAATAAACATAAGGAAAGATGGCAGTACTTTCCCTGTCGAATTTACGGCAGTCTTGCTGGGAATTAAAAACAAGAAATACATTATTGGATTTTCAAGCGACATATCGGAACGAAAAGAGATGGAGACAGCACAGATTACAGCCCGCAAAGAAGCCGAAGCGGCCAACAAGGCAAAGAGTGAATTCATCGCTAACATAAGTCATGAGATACGGACTCCAATGAATGCAATCATCGGGTTATCCTCCCTCGCCCTAAAAACAGATTTAACAGCAAAGCAGAGGGATTACATTAATAAGTTGCTACTGTCAGCCAGGTCATTGTTGGGAATAATAAACGATGTCCTTGATATTTCCAAGATAGAATCTAACAAACTCGAAATAGAATTGATAGACTTCAACCTTGACGATATTTTAAACGATACCGCTGCCATTCACACGTTGAAGGCTGAAGAAAAGGGAATTGAGCTTATTTATTCACTCAGTGACGATACACCAAAACAATTGATAGGAGATCCATTACGGTTGGGACAGGTAATCACTAATTTACTGAACAATGCTATCAAATTCACTGAAAAAGGAGATATAATCCTGTCGGTGAAGGCATTGCATATGACTGAGACAGAGGTCATATTAGAGTTTTCGATAAATGATACGGGCATAGGAATAAAGCCTGAACAATTAACGTCTCTATTCAAACCCTTTACCCAGTTAGACGCTTCTACTACGAGAATCTATGGCGGAACCGGACTTGGATTGACAATATGCAAAAATCTGGTAAAAAAAATGCACGGTGACATATCCGTAAAGAGTGAGTACGGTAAGGGAAGCAAATTTACTTTTACGGTACTATTGGGATGCCAGAGGCCATGTGGGATGAGTCATTACTCGTTTCCAGCCGATTGTCATAAACTCAAGGCATTGGTTGTTGATGATAATGAAACATCAAGGACTATTTTGACATCTATTTTAGAGTCTTTCACCTTTAGCGTAACGACAGTAGATTCCGGAGAGATGGCAGTTAATGAGATTAAACGGGCATCGGGCGTGCCGCAGAATGACCAATACAAGTTGGTTTTAATGGATTATAAAATGCCGGGGATGGACGGCTTAGAGACTATAAAACATATAAATAACAATGCTGACATTGTGAACGTCCCTACGATAATTATGGTTACCGCACATGACGGCGAAGAACTTCGGCAATCTGCCAAAGAACTTGGGGTTAATGTGTGCCTTAGTAAACCCATTCATCACTCGCTTCTGTTTAACGCGATACTCGAAGTGTTTGGCAAATTTAAACCCTTATCCGCAAAGAAATTTGAGATAGAACTACATAAGATGGAAGACATCAAAGGAGCAAACGTTTTAGTCGTTGAAGATCATCCTATAAACAGACAGATAGCAAGGGAATTACTCGAACTATCAGGTGTGAATGTCGAATTTGCCAACAACGGCGCAATAGCTGTGTCGAAAATTGTAGAGCAGGGAAATGGTTACGATGTTGTTTTAATGGACATACAGATGCCGGAGATGGATGGCTTTCAGGCGACGGCTCAAATTAGAAAAAAATACTCTAAAGACGAACTTCCGATTGTTGCAATGACGGCTCATGCAATGAAAGAGGAGATAGAGAAATGTCTTAATACAGGCATGAATGACTATATTCTAAAACCGATAGAGATAGAGGAATTTTACGAAAAGCTCAGTAAATGCTTAAAGACCCGGCTAAAACGTCCTGAGACGGCATTGCCAGATGAAGTGTTTTTCCCGTATGAATTTAAAGGTATAGACGTAAAGGCATTGTTGAGGAGGCTCAATTATAATACGAAACTACTTAAAAATATTATTATAGAATTTAGGAACACCTCTGAGAGTATATGGAATAAGATAGTGGATGCAATTGCCGCAAAGGAAGACGGCGAGGCAATGCACCTGCTTCATGGCCTGAAAGGGATGGCTGCAAATATATCAGCGGTTGACATCTATACTGAAATAGCAACAATAGAGAAAAATGTCCTATCTGATGAAACACAGGTAAATATAGGGAGGCTGGAGGCGGAGCTAAAATGCCTATACAACTCGGTAGACGTGTTTGAGAATATAGAGAAAGACAAGTATGATTCTATAGGCGCCGCAACGCCTTTAGATGTAGACTCCTTAAGAAACATATATGTAAAGCTAAATACGCTTCTCAATGAAAACGCCTTGCATACGATAACATATTTTGAAACTGTAAAAGGCGCTATCGAGGGTATATCGGGGACAGAGACGGCTATGAAGCTTCAGGAATATATAACAAATCTGAACTATTCCGAGGCTCTTTCAGTGTTGAAACAAGTTTTTGGCAAATATAATTTTACTTTAACAAATGGGGGATGATCATGGATTTGGATAAACAAAAAATTTTAATCGTAGATGACATGCCGATGAATATAAAGATATTGAACGAGGTGTTACAGGAGGATTATCTGACATACTATGCAACCGGCGGAAAACAAGCCATAGAAATGACATCGCGAATTGTTCCCGACCTAATCCTTTTGGATATAATAATGCCAGAGGTCAATGGCTATGAAGTATACAAGACAATTAGGGACGAAGATAATCTCTCAGACATACCAATAATATTCATAACAGCCATGGATGACGTAATTGATGAGTCATATGGATTAAACATGGGCGCCGTGGATTATATCACCAAACCTTTTAACCCGTTGATAGTCAAATTACGTGTGAAAAATCAGCTTGAGTTAAAAAGACACAGGGATTTTTTATCCAAATTAGCTGCAAAAGACGGCTTAACAGGCATAGCTAATAGAAGGACTTTCGATGATTCATATAGAAAAGAGTGGACGAGGGCGGTGAGAATGAAATCCACGTTGTCTCTGATTCTTATAGATATAGATTATTTTAAATTATATAATGACAGCTATGGACATATGCAGGGAGATATATGTCTCAAAAAAGTAGCAGAGACGCTGCAAGGATGCCTGAAACGCCCGGCAGATTTAGCGGCACGATACGGAGGAGAGGAGTTTGTATGTCTGCTTCCCGAAACAGATATTGACGGATTAGCGCAAATAGGTAATAACATAAGGGCTTCTATAGAGGCATTGAAAATACCCCATGAATATTCTCTTGCATCAAATTGCGTTACCGTAAGTATGGGCGGTTCCGAGGCAAGACCCACCACTGACATTTTACCTGAAACGTTTTTAACCCATGTTGACGAGCTTCTCTATCGTTCAAAAGAAGAGGGGAGAAATAGATTAAAACACGACGTTTTCCCCGGGTAATATCCATACAATAAATGATGTAATGCAAGGTCTTAGATATGAGGAGTGACAACCGATGGAGATTTTTTATTGTTGGATTTTCACCCCCGAACTCTCTTTAAACTCCACAGACAAAAAGAGCCATTTTGTCTATTGTATAACAGCCCCTAAACCCGCGTATTTCCTGAGAGCTGGAGTAGCCAACAATAGACAAAATGATAACGCTTACCTCTTTGAGCACATTTTAGTACTATTCCTCTTCCTCCTCTTTCTTAGCCATGGCGATTATCTTTTGCGCATTCTGGTGCGGCACGTCCTCGTAATGCGAAAACTCCATTGAATAAAGTCCCCTGCCGCTGGTTATGCTATGGAGCTGGTTGGCATAGGTGAGCATCTCGGACATCGGAACTGTGGCCGCAATCTTTTGATTCCCCCCTGGCTGGGATTCCATGCCCTGGACCTTGCCGCGCCTTGAGTTCAGGTCGCCTATTATGGCTCCAAGATAATCATCAGGCACAATAACCTCTACCTTCATAATCGGCTCAAGCAAGACGGGACTGGCGGCCAGTACCGCCTTTTTAATAGCCATCGAACCGGCTATCTTAAATGCCATTTCAGAGGAATCCACGGCATGATACGAGCCGTCATAAAGAGAAACCCTGACATCTACCAGCGGGTAACCGGCAATAATGCCACCTTTCATCTTATCAATAATACCTTTTTCAACCGCCGGGATGTATTGGCGCGGGATAGACCCGCCCACGATTTTATCTACAAACTCAAACCCGCCACCTGTTTCCAGAGGCTCCACGGTTATCCAGCAGTCGCCGTACTGGCCCTTGCCGCCCGATTGTTTCTTATACTTGCCCTGTACGCTGGTAGTGGCGCGAATGGTCTCTCTGTATGGGATCTTCGGGATCTTCATATCTACGTCAACGCCGAATTTCCTCTTTAGTTTATGCAGCGTTACCTCTATGTGTACCTGCCCCATGCCGGAGATTATCATCTCGTTGGTTTCCGGGTCACGATGGAATTTTATTGTAGGGTCCTCGTCAAGTATCCTGTGCAGACCGGTGCTTACTTTCTCTTCGTCCCCCTTTGTTTTTGGCTCAATCGCGTAGGATATAATAGGCTCGGCAAATGTGACAGAGGAAAACACCACAGGGTGTGCCTCGTCCGTAAGGGTATCGCCCGTGAGGGTCTCCTTTAGTTTTGCCACTACGCCGATTTCACCCGGGCCTAAGGCCTTGACAGGGATTTGTTTCTTGCCAAGCATGTGAAATATCTGCCCTACCCTTTCTTTTGAGCCCCTCGTGGTGTTTAAAAGCGTGGCGTCTGGCCGGAGCGTGCCAGAGAAAACTCTGAATATCGTTAATCTGCCGGCATATGGGTCGGCTATTGTCTTAAATACGTAAATCGCCAGTTGTGCGTTTTCTACCGGTGGGAGTTTCACCTCCGAGCCGTCCTTTGTATTTTTGGCGGTAACCGATACCGCGTTAAATCTATCTAAGGGCGAAGACAGGTACATGGTTATCGCCTGCAAGAGCTGGGGAATGGCCATGTTTTTTTCGGCTGAGCCGCAGGCAACTGTGACAAATTCCCTCGTGCAAACACCGTGGCGGATTCCATTGACGATCTCCTCATGCGTGAGTTCGCCCGTTTCGAGGTATTTCTCCAGCAATGTGTCATCAAGCTCGGCTATTTTTTCTACCAGCTTTTTTCTGTATTGCTCATAATCGGCCACCACATCAGGGGGAATTTCCAGCACCTCAGATTTGCCGCCCTTTGTCACATACGCCTTGGAATGTAAAACATCCACAACACCAGTAAATTGAAGCCCCTCACCCATAGGGATAAAAAGCGGGATGGCGTCAACAGAAAAGAGTTTTTCCACCTGGTCAATGGTTTGCTGAAAGTTGGCGTTTTCCTTATCCATTTCATTGACGAAGACGATACGCGGCACGGCGAATTCGTCGGCGTATTTCCAGAGTTTCTGGGTCTCTGCCCGCGCCCCGTCAACGGCGCTTACGACTACGACCGCACCATCGGCTATCCTGAGGCAGCCCCTTGTGTCCTCCATAAAATTGATAAATCCCGGCGTATCAATTATATTCAGCCTGTAGTCTGACCATTCGCAGGTAGCCACCGCGGAGTTAATCGTTACTTTTCTGTCAATCTCCTCCGGGTCGAAATCCGTTACCGTGTTGCCGTCCGTAACGCTGCCCATTCTTGTAGTTGCGCCGGCATTAAAGAGAATTGCCTCTGTAAGCGTGGTCTTTCCACAGCCGCTGTGGCCTAAAATAGCTACGTTGCGAACTTTTTCAACACTATCCATAGTTCCCCCTTTAAGGTTTATATTTAGAGTTCGATAATATGTTCGATTACGGGCGTATTTTCAGTTTTTCGCTCAAGATTTCTGGAAATTATTTTTAAGGCGATAAAAGAAACGACAAACGCGGAAAACCCTCCTAAGGCGGAGAGCGTCTCAGGATTGGACGTCTTAAACACACCGGCAAGCAGGTACTTACCGGCCACCGCCCCAATAAGAAGCGCAGCCGCGGGAAGGCCATAGACCAACAGCGTCCCCCTGACATACGTGTAGGACCTCGCGGTTACTCTAACCTGTTGTCCAACCTTTGCCCCCGCAATGTTCAGCGCTGAGATTTCGACGGTTTGATTGTCATTGCCGTCGCTTGTAAAGAGACATGACTGGCCTTCCTTGCAGCCCTCGCACGCCTGCCTCCTCTCTATAACCACGGTCGCATTAACGCCGTCAATCCTGCTCACAACGCCAACCTCTTCCATAACGCCTGCATTGTAACATACCGCAGCGCCTCACCGCTATCATGCCGCAGCGCATTCATCACTATTGGCCACATATAAATTAATTTATTCCCGGTTATTCAGTTCAAGGGCAAGCGTTTTTTCTAAATCAGCAGCGTTTTCAATATTCAGTTCACCGCTGTCTATTAAATATTTCACAATCGAAACGGCCATGAGCCTGTGTCCCCTGATATTTAAATGCCTGTCGTGGCGCCAGTATAAATCTCTCTGTGAGTTAAGCGTATCGCGCGGGGTCTGGTCGGCATATTTTTGTAGTATCGGTGTTAGGTCAAGATACTGAATCCTGTTTGCCTTAAAAAATCCCGAGAGAACCTCGTTTGGGTAGTCCCAGTTGAGGTCATAGGGGCGCAGAAATTTATACACCTGTTCGCGAGTCGGAATCAGGACGATTACGAATTTTGAGCCAAGGGCGTCGGCCTCCGCCTTCATCTGCCTGACGTTGTCAAGGTTAATCTGCCACGCCCTCGTGAGCATCGGGACGTCTTTGGGGGATAGAAAAGGCAGTTCGTACTCGCCGTGGATGCCGAGCCAGAGTTTTATGACGCGATATAATTTATTATTATCAGTGATGAATTCGTAAAGGCGGTACAGGGCGAAGTGTTTATAAAACGTGGTATTGGGCTTTCTGATATGGCGCAGGAGCGATGAGTGAATCTTTTCGGTTGATTTATTTTTTTCGGTTTTGTTGTAAAAATGCAGGTCATCAACCATATCGTTTCCAATAAAATAGGCCGTAATTATAAGGGCGGGTTTAGTGCCTGAGGATTTTTCGATGGCGCGCGTAACTTTTTTGATTTTCAGAAGTTCCTGTCCTGTGCCGTAGCCCATAACGCCGCATTTCAGCACCCGCGCTTTAGTGTATTTTTCTATGAGGCGTGGAAACAGGTCATCGTAGGGCGTAAAACCCCATGTAAAGCTGTCGCCGACGATGAGCGTATAGCCCGGCTCACCCTTATATGGCTCATCATAGCACCCAAGTTCATTAGACCAGACGGTATAGGGTTTCTCGTAGAAATTAAAAGTAGTGTGGGGATAATTTTTCACAATATCATATAAGGATTCGTTATCGTCGCCCAGATAGCCTTTCAGTTCAAAGATTTCGAGCTGTTTATTGAAGGGTGTAAAGCGAAGGGCAATCTCCGCGATACCAAGCGAGATAAGCACTGCGGCAATCAGCAAACCTACATTTACAGCGAAGCGTTTAACACGTAGCATATATAGCTCAGGCCACCGTCAGGACACATGTGATTTTCATGGGTATCATTATAGATTGAAAGCCGCGCCTACCGCAACACAATTTCTTGACATATCATTATTTATGATATATAATGCAGCAGTCATTTCGACGCGTATAGTTTTGCGATGGAAAGGAGTTGATAAATGGCTGGATGTGATGGTGGGCATGTTTACGAAGGCGTAACCAGAGAGAAGGTTGATTTTATACTTCAGAAGTTAGGTGAAGGCAAAGCGGACGTAAGCGGCGGCGCAAATGGCCCATGGGATATAGACACTCACAATTCTGGAGTGAAGTTAAAATGCGAGTGGGACGAGGCAAAATCACAAATGACTATTACGGTAACCAACAAAAATAAGCTCGTACCGTGCGTGATGATTTGGCAGAAAATTGATCATTTGATGGGACAGGTGTAAGATAAATAGTTTATATCATCCAAATGTACTGAACTACACTTAATCGTACAGTCGGTATAAAACTCCCCCCTTAGCTGTAAGACAGGTCAGGCTGTTTTATCTTCTGTTTCATTATCATACCCTATCGTTTTAATGCTATGCACAATACCAGTGCTATCTTTACCTTCATTGAGAATTGCTGTTTGCAGACAGAAATGTTTGACAAAAAAGATGCGGATGCGTATTATATGGACAGTAGAGGCGTCCCTACTTCAAAGGAATTCAGTACACACGCAAGGGAGAAATAGCAGGATACCTAAGATGAGTGGCGGAATTATTAATGTTTCCGAAACCATAACACCTATTCGTATATGGGAAGGTTTGAAAGGAGTTGTAGCGGGTGGATAAAGCAGAAGAAACTCATTCAGAAGAGGAAGTTTGGATAACATTTATCTCTTATCCAAAGCACGCAGGTATTTTTATTGATGGCAAATGGGTTGGTAATACAAACGTGCATATTGCTGTGAAGATGGAAAATAATATCATGAAAAAACATATCATTGAGATAAAATATCCGGGATATAAACCACATATAATAGAAGGGGAACTGGCTTCAGATAATTCGTATAAAGTAGAAGTTACATTAGAAAGTAGTGACCAAGAAGAACACTCACTAATGAACCGTGAGTTGAATTATTGGAATGCTGTTCAATGCTTCTTGATGACATTTTATAAATCACAATTTCCTGGCTTAATCCCTGTTGACGTTACTGCAGATACCCCATATCGTAATTTTGCGTCAAAAGAGGATATAGTATTTGAAGAAATGTCAAAACTTTCTGGATATCAGATATACTTTAAAGTGGACAGCGAGGTAATAGGATATGTTTTTGTATTTATTAAAACATCAACAATAGAATTATATCGGCACATGAGAGGAACTGAGTGGGAAAAAGATATAAAGAAGCTATTTCTCATGCTTTGCAGTGTGTTGTCATCTACCTACCACACCATAGATGATATAAATCCAGTCATTGGTGAAATAAGCACAATTGATGCTGATAAATTTAAAATACATTACGAGGGAAAATTTAAACAAAGTCAAAAAATTTATAATTCCTCATTAATCGTGCTGTCTCCTAAACAAGCACCTATAGATGGGATGGTTGCTCATAATAATGATGGCTATAGCAATGGATGAAAATGTGTTGCTGTACTTATTGAATAAAGATTGTGCATTAAGAACTGGTGATGGTTTTTATTTAACAGAAAGTTTGGAGGCTGTAAAAGAAGATTTCACTAAGGCTCATATGTCAGACACTAAACGTGAGCGCTATAATAATTCCCCTCAGTATAAGTGGTATGAGAAGATAGTCAATTTATTTAAAAAATAAAAACAGTTTATAAAACAGTCTTTTTGTAAAATTTAAGGAGATGCAGATGAATGGAAGCATGAAGAGACATATGGCAGCCGAACACCGTAAACGGCTAATATTATTACAAGAAGTTGGAAATTTAATCCAACATGCCGTATATAGGAGCATTCAATGATACTTCAAGACTGCACAATGGAGGAATTCACAGAATATCTTAAAAATACAAAGACGATTGTGTTTCCATTTGGTACTATAGAAGAGCATGGCAGTCACTTGCCGTTAAGTACAGACACGCTGATAATAGAAGAGGCGGTTCATTTGGCTGAAAAAGAACGTGATTTCTTTCTTGCCCCTCCAATACACTATGGCGTCTGTACTTCAACAGGCAAGCATCCCGGAACCATAAGGATAACTGCCGAAACGCTGAGGCGTCTGACCTTGGACCTCGTTAGAGACGCATATAGCAAGGGGCTAAGAAATATTCTGTTAATTTCTGGGCATGGAGGTAGCCTTCATATGGAGGCTATAAAAGAGGCTGCAGAAATCGTAGCAGATGAGTTAGACGATATAAGAATTGCAGTCGTCTCTCCTTATGATACTCTGTATCGGGAACTATCAAGCCTGTGTGAGACAAAAAATGATGCCCACGCAGGGGAGTTAGAGACATCTATGATGCTTGTGATATCCCCAAGTCTCGTCAAGGGAAGGGCAAAAGAGGAGTATCCGCAGTTCCCCAAGCCGTTTATTGTTAGCGATAAAGTCAAATACTGGCCCGGGGGCGTATGGGGTAATCCTGAGAAGGCAACATCAGAAAAGGGATGGAGGGCCATTAAAATCATTACGGATAAGATAATAGAATTGATAGATAGGTTTGGACAGGTAGAGGGGTTTTAGACTGTGCCATTCTGATATATGGCAAAATACATCAAGTGGAGTAGGAGCCAACGAATATTGGAAGAATACTATGCAATCTGAAACAAAAGAAGAATTAATCAAGGAATTTCTTAGTTTCTTAAGTGAACCTGAAGAAATAGAGAGGTTTTCTGACCATGAATGGCAGAAAAGAATTACAATTGAAAACCTTAATAACTTAATAGCAAATGAGAAAGAATTAGTATCTGCAAAAAACATGTTTTTAAAAAGTCTTGAAAAAAAGAGAGTTAATACTATTATGGGGATATCAGATAGGAGTATATTTATAACAGGAGTGGCTGATTTATTCGTAGATATATCAACAAGTGATGCAAAAAAAGAAACCTTTAATCTAATATATTTAATGCTTAAAGAAATATATGACCAACAAGGCTTTGGTAAAGGCAGATACCATAAATATGATGTTCCCGACCATACAAGGGAAGCGCTATCTATATATAGAAAGTTTGATTTTATTCCTAATTCTATAAATCAATTATTGCAGGAAGAAATTGATGGGATAACAAAGGATATATTAATTCAATTAGCGATTGTTTTTCATGATGCAGGTAAGAAAAGTATTTACGATGAAACTGGTTCTATGAAAAACCACGTACGATATACTGTAAACCATCAGATTGATACAATTGCTAAAAGATTTGGTTTAACCAATAATCAAAAATAATATGTCTCTAAATTGATAGCAGCACATCATTTAGACGTAGAAAATAATGCTGCTTTAGAGGATGAATTAAAGGAACAGGGAATATTCTATGAAGAAATATTAATAATGTTAGCCGACTTGCTTTCCACACAAGGGGAAGAGTATGATAAATCAGAGGGTGATGCAAGAATGGCGTGGGTGAAAACCAAACTTAACGTGAATAATCATATGTATTCGAGTGTGTCTAAATATGGATAAATTGCTTAAAGGAGTTGAATAACAGAACTGGAAAAACATATCGGCTGCCAATGGAGCATGAGTGGAAATATGCTGCAAGAAGTGGTGGTAAAGAAGAAAAATGGGCTGGCACAAGTGATGAATTGAAATTGATAGAATACGCATGGTATGACAAAAATTCATGGAATGGAATACATCCCGTAGGGCAGAAGTTGCCAAATGGGTTAGGGATTTATGATATGAGCGGCAATGTAAACGAATGGGTGGATGACACGGAAGCAGAAAATTTATACTGGGAATGGGCAGATCATACATATGTAGAAGTTGACTACCGCATAGATAGGGTACGTTGCGAACAGCATTTTGTACGTGGTGGCTGTTGCTACAGTAACGCCAAGGCTGTGAGTTGCACATACAAGCATGGTTTCTATTCCCCCGAATTCAGGTGTGACAGCATAGGTTTCCGCCTTGTCCTTGAGAAGTTTATAGAAAGGGGAGCCAGCTAAGAATATTTAAAACATGTAATCGCAATTACATCTTTCTATAAAACCTTCAGGTATACTAAAACCAGTATGTTGAGAATTATAATTATAGAGCCGGTAAGCATGGGGCTGAATACGTCAGTCTTCAACCCCACAACCGCGTCACTCTACAGCACCACAGGCGTCAAGATACAGGAGGTTGAGTTATGAGTTATACAGTAGCAAAATCTTTAGGCTTCGAGACAAGAGGGTTAAGTGAACTTCTACCTGCTGAAAAGTTAGACATGCTTGAACCGATAATGGCACAGTGGGCGTGTAAAGTATATGAAACATTTGACGGCGATATAGATAAAGAGAAAATAGGAGAGCATATCAGGTGGATATATGCTACGCATAAATATCAGAGTCCGAAGGTTATTTATACCTATAACCCGGACCTTTATAAATCTTTAGTGGCATCAATGCTGATCCACAAGAAAGATACTCCTGTAGATATAAATATGAATAGTTATTTGTCTGACATAGTTAAACCACCTGTTTGGCTTTCAGTGAATACCAATAGAGAAGTAACCAAAATCGAACGGTTTCAAACCCCATTCAAAAATATAATCGCAAGGCTGCCATTTAAGAATACGGAAGGGTTTCTACGCTACATTCATCCTGACGATGATATGTGGCGTGCAATATTTGATAAGAGTATTTCTCCGCATACCATTCCCGCATGGCTAGCTAACCAACAGTTACAATACTTATTTAGCGGTGCTGGGCTGTGGAATGATTGTGCGTGGTTCTTTCTGTTTGATTTTCTGTCGGCTACCGGCATCCGTAAAAATGAACTGATAGATAAGTATAAGGATTTTCTGCAATCTGGCGTCTTAGCGTCAATGTTTTTTGAAAAACATGCTGTTGTTCTTATACAACCCCAATCAATGAAAATGACAGCGAACCGCCAATTGCATTGTGATGGTGGTGCAGCAATTGAGTGGAAAGACGGCTATAAGTCATTCTTGCTTCACAATGTGGTGGTGCCAGAGCATTTAGCCTTAACACCGCACCATCAATTGGATCCAATGTCAGTATTGACAGAGAGAAATGCAGAGATACGAAGGGAAATAGTCAGAAAAATGGGAGTAGAGAGGCTTGTCTCTCATTTTGGCGGTATAGTGCTTGATAAATACCAAGACTATGAACTCATAGAGTTAACTCTCAAGGATATAGATTTAACAGCAAGATACTTAAAGATGAAGAACCCATCTATCGGGACATGGCATGTAGAAGGTGTACCACCAGAGATAAACACATGCCTTGAGGCTTTACAATGGCGTATCGGCGGATTAGCCTGGAAACCACAACAATTAACCTAAATCAGGAGGTGCGTATGCTGTTAGTACAAGGAGATGTATTTTTAACAAAGACACACGGAATTCCACAAGATGCAAAAAAGTTGAACCGCACAGCGAGAGGCTTTGTATTGGCCGAGGGTGAAGCCACAGGACATGCCCATGTCATAGAAGACGACATTGAACTTTATGAGAGAGATGGGGTACTCTATGTCGTGACCGATAGAACAGTAAAACTGAAACACGAAGAGCACCATGAAATAACCATTAGTCAAGGGACATGGCAGGTTGGACAGGTTCGGGAATATGATGCTTTTGATGAGCAAGCACGGTATGTTGCTGATTAGGTGGGTGCTGTATTCATCATAATTCCGACAGCGATAGGTTGTTCCGTTAATATAAAGGGGAGAACCAAGACAATAGTTAAAATAACTCCAATGTTAGATTTAGCCAGGTTGTACTTGGTTCTGTACAATTATGATAAGACAGGAAATATATGATACCCATAGATAACATTAAATATGCTATTTGCATAACAGACGATGGAGTAAGCTATATTCATGGTGTTTATGGACAATATTCTGATGCTATATCAGAGTGTGAAAGTATAATAAATTATCTTTTCAATAAACTATATAAGAAAGATATATCTTATGACATGCTTTATACTACTTTTATAAATTCATATGATAGCATAGAAATACTATCACTTGAAAATGATACCAACTGTACATTTGATATTCTTCAATATATACAGCATAGATGCAAACAAATTATTCAGGCTAAAGGCGATATATTGGATATTGATTCATTATTAAAAGGAGTATCCGGTGGTGAAACAGACAATGCATTTAGATTTGCACGAATAGAATACTTATCTAACCGTAATACTAAGAAGTGGATTGATGAGTTTTATAAAAGATTTGAGATAGAAGAGGCAGATAAGTCTCTTTTAACCGCCTTAAAGATGTCGAGTAAGAAGTTAAGAGACAAACTCTATCCATTTATAAACTATAAAACCAAGATTGTATCTCAGGATAATGAGATAGACAGAGGGGTAATTCACTATATATTACAAAAGCAGAATGAAATAGTAGGTATTGTTAAGGAGTTATTAGCTATCGAAGAAATACCTCCTGACAGCAATACACAATCTATCGATGATTTTAGATATATTCATGATAAATTAGCAAAGCAACTTATAAACAACTTGTCAATAACAGATTTAGCAATACTTCTAACTAATAAGTTTACTTGTGAACACACTGATACTCAAGATAGGTTTTTTAGAATAATGACTGATGAGGCTATTACTAATCTAAAAAAAGAGATGGAGACATATGCTGATTATGATTTTATAGAAGAAAGTCAGGCGGAATACTCATTCAATGAAACAATCACAGGCATAGATAAATACATTAGGAGATATACTATTCCATATTTAATAAAGGAATTAAAAGAAATATCTGATTTAAATGATTTGATGAACTTTAGCGATTATTATATAAATCATTGCTTTAGAGATATAAAACACGATAGAGATATGGTAAATAAGGTGTTTAATATTTGTAGTGACAAAGTTCTAACAAAGATATCTCCCTATTTATCTTTCAATGGTTTACCGCAAGGAAGTTCTCATAGTATAGTTAATGATAATGCCGAAGCAAAAAGTATAATTATAGAGAAGATAAACGATGCCTTATATACCGCTTCATTATATGCAGGTTCAATTATCACAACGGTGAGGACTATCAATGGATTGGATGATTTTCGCTTTGTTGGTGATATAACAACTAAAGCATTTACACAAACGATACCAAAAGAAGCACTAGCCACTTTAATGCTTTTTTCTGATTATGGGACCAAAGAGAGAATTTTTAAAGTTATGTCACAAGCCGAATTGGAGTTACTTTTGGAAGAAATGGAATTCCAAGAGATACCATCCCCACGGGAGATAAAATATGCCTATGAAGACTTTATTAAAACGCTTATTAAACTTGATCTGGGTTTATAGAAGCCTGCTATTGTTCGTGGTTGTTATCTTATCCACGATAGATGGCTTTTGTGAAATCGTCATCAAAGGCACTTTTTGCGATAACGGCACGAACGATTCCTACACAGATGCTACGTTCTGCATAACCCCTGTGGGAGAGATATCTGACAAATACAAGCATAACGTAACAGAAGATGGGAGATACTGCATACCGCTTCCAGAATTTGATTATTATGGAAAGGGAAGGAATGCTATCAAGTGGTATTATAACACCAAGCGTATAGGCGTAGATTACGACTGGTGGCATTGGCTACCTAATGGTGGACATGAATTGAACAGGGAATGTGGTCCGCTAAGGTGCGGTGTTGAGATTGTTCACACTAAGAAGGACACGAAGGTTTATATAACAAACAAGACGCCTTCTGCGGAACTGTCAGATATGTATAAAGAGGAATATTTAAAGTGGGTTGAACAGGAAATGAATAAGCATTGGGAACTATCATCGTATGACTGGGACGACAAGGACGTAGATATTGTGGGACGCTACCCCAAAGGTGAAGGTCGTGCTTTCGGCTTTGGTAATAAAGGCGGAGATTTTATTGTTTCTAATATCAACAAGCCTTATAAGTCCCAAGATTATTATATGATTTCATTTCCTTATTACAAGGACAGGGTAAGATGGTTTTTAAATGGAAAGGAGTTAGCAGTAGAGTTTGAGGTGTATTATGTCCCCAAGAGCATTTATCAAATTGATGATGAATGCCAAAGGGATGGGCAGGAGTGTAAGATCAGGGTGGTGAAGAAGGGTAAGAAGGTTGATGTGTTTATAACTACAAAGCGGAAGGTTGATGAAAAGTGTTTTTGGTATGTGGACTAGCATTTAAGCGATAAAATTGTGTACCTGTCCACTAACCCACAAAAGGAGGGCAAATGACATTTGAAGAACAGTCAATCACAAGCATCATATCAGCCTTAAAGTTCTCGGCTGATAAGCACCGCAACCAGCGGCGTAAAGACAGCATGGCATCACCTTACATCAACCATCCAATTGAAGTGGCTGAAATATTATGGAATATAGGCAAGGTAAGAGACGTAAATACTATCGTTGCCGCTATACTCCATGACACTGTTGAAGATACTGAAACATCACCTGAAGAGGTTAAAGCCTTGTTCGGTAAGGAAATAAAAGATTTAGTTATGGAGGTAACAGACGATAAAAGCCTACCCAAGCAGGAACGTAAGCAACTGCAAATTGAACATGCGCCACATAAAAGCATAAGTGCAAAGCAGATAAAGATTTCGGATAAGATATGTAACGTAACAGACATAACGAACCACCCCCCTGATAATTGGACGCTACAGAGGAAAATAGACTACCTCCATTGGGCAGAAAAAGTAGTAGAAGGACTACGTGGAAGTAATCAAGACTTAGAAACCATGTTTGACGAAGCCTTAAAAAAGGGACAAGACAAATACCAAGCAGAGAGCATCCATAACGGTAGTTCAGAAACCCTATGAAAATAGAAGGAAAAAGAACAGCCATAGGCATCATACAACTTTCTTCAGAGAGTGTGCAGAAATATATCCTCAGCGAACTCTCTAAAATCAACAGAGCCTTAGCAAATTCATTATCTGATGAACTGTTTTTATTTGAGGATATCGCAAAACTTGAAAATTATGATATCCAGCGTATACTGAGAACACTCACAACTGAGGAAATATCTGAAGCCTTGCTGACTTCATCTGATAACCTAAAACACAGGCTATTTGAAAACTTAAGTGTGAGGGCAGGGGAAGTGCTTGAAGAAGATATGGCAACTATCAAATCAAGGGGAGGACTTCAAGGGAGTGAGAATGCAAAAAGAGAGATAGTGTGCCGTATATTGGAAGAAGGGCTTATCAAGATGCAAGGCGAATATGATATATCGGTAGCAAATTACTATGAACTGCCTCAGATTGATGGACTGAATGAAAAAGCCATCGCGCTGCTTTTAAAAGAGGAAGATGCCAGAAACTCCGCATTAGTTTTGTTTAGCCTAAAAATTCGAAAGGCATCCGACGTTCTATCATTACTTGAAAAACCAATAATTATAAAAATAATTATTGAACTCCTTAAGACAAATATAATATCAGAAAATGACATACAAGAACTATCAAGGCGGCTAACAGAGAAAGTAGAGACTATGAAAAGAAATTTTTATAGTGAGAATAAACACTCCCTGATAGCAAATATTTTAGAGGTGCTTCCACCCGATAAAAGAGTTGCTTATTTAACCCATATAAAGGAGCACAGCAAAGACGATTACGATAAAATCAATGACAGCATGTCAGGGTTAGATGATACGCTAAACTTGTTAGATGTCCGTGACATAGCCTATTTAATGAGGGACATAAGTATTACAACGCTTGCACACGCACTAAAGGGGTTAAAGGAAGACACGGTAAGCCGTATATTTGAACTGATACCCAAAAGGACAAGGGATATTTTGAAAGAAGAAATGGAGACTTCATTAACCATAACCGAAAGAGATATTTCAGAAGCAAGAAGTGATATATTGAAGGAACTCAACAGAATGGCAGCGTGTGGAATAATTATTTTCCCCCAAAAGGAAGAAACCCCTCGTAAGAAATTAATATTAGAAGAGCACACAGATATTAATAAAGTCTGCGAGAACCTCATTCATAACAATATAGATGAGATAGTTATGGTCATAAGCATGTTGGATAAGGATAAAGCCGCTGAGGTGCTATCCAAGATTGGTTTAGCGTTTGAAAAATCAATCGTACTTAAGATGTGCGTAACGGATACACTGCCATATGAAAAGGTTGAGAAGATAGAAAGGGAGTTGAATTCATGGGAATATTAAAGTCATATAAGATATGCTATTTGATAATGTCTCTGTGTTTCATTTTGGTAACTCCCATATATAGTAAAATAGTATCAGCCGAGGAGGCACAGCATAGAAATCTACACAAGTTTGATACAAACGCCCTACCGCTGAAAGGGATTTATGATAATGTAAGCCAAAAGTGGCTAAACTCACAATTGCTGATTGCATCTCAGTTCGGAGATAAAGATACCGTGGTAGAAGTGTTAAGGCATGGTGCAGATGTGAATGTAAAGGGCAGCAGTAAAGAAACCCCTCTAACGCTTTCGCTGCTTAGGGGATATCCTAACTTAAAGGATTTGGCTGATAATATTATAGACAAGCGAGTTGATATACGTTATCGGAAAAACAGTTATGTTATCACACCCGTATCGAATAGTAGGGACTATGATCAGATATCGGAAATACTAATAAATCATGGTGCTGATGTAAACGTCATGGATAATAAAGACTGTACGCCTCTTATGTATGCGTCAGCCTTTGGATCCACAAAGATAGTTGAGTTAATGATAAACAAAGGTGCTGATATTAACCCAAGTAGTGAATATAAGATAACGCCTCTTACTTATGCGGTTATATTCAGCCATATTGATATTGTAAAACTCTTAATAGAACACGGTGCTGATGTCAATGCCGATAAGTCAGAACTGCCGCCATTAGTATTTGCTGCATTGGTTGGGAATATGGAAATAGTTAAACTGCTTATTGATAAAGGTGCAGATGTGAATGCTAAGGGTTCGAAAGAATTGAATCCCCTCTTGGCAGCGGTGATAACAGGTAATACTGAGATGGCGGATTATTTGATATCACGCGGGGGAAATATCTTCATTAAGACTGATTATCATAATTATAACCTGTTACAGGCACTTATGGATTTTGGGAAAACCGATATGATTGATTATCTGCTAAAAAAAGGAATAGATATAAATGAACGTGTAGCCGATGATGAAGGGATTTCTGATAATGGCACAACAGCATTACACTTAGCAATCTCAGAAAATAGTCCTGAAGCGGCTAAGATTTTGTTGTCAAAGGGTGCATTGCCTGATTTAAAAGATAGATTAAAGAGAACTCCGCTGATGTTGGCTAGCGAGGGTGGGTATATAGATTTGGCTAAACAACTGATAGAAATGGGTGCCGATGTAAACGCCAAAGGGCAGTATGGCATGACACCAATTTTTTATACGATGGACCGATATAAAGCACCCAAAACCATTGCTATAATGAATTTACTACTTGATAATAACGCTGACATAAATGCAAAGCATGATTTAAGTGATACACCTCTTATTCATGCAATTAAAAACAATTTTAAGGAAGCGGCTAAATTATTAGTAAATAGGGGTGCAGATGTCAATATGGCTGATAAGAAAGGTGTAACCCCATTAATTCATGCTGCTGGCGGTGAAAAAACTAATGTAGAAATAATTAAGTTATTGTTGAATAAGGGTGCTGACATAAATGCATATGATACAAATGGTAATACTCCATTAATTTGTGCAACTGAAAGAGATAAAACCGATGCGGTAGAGTTTCTTTTATCTAATGGAGCCAAGGTTAATGCACGGGACAACACAACCAAAACGGCACTGATCTATGCAGCTGAGAAGGGATTTACGAATACAGTACGGGGGCTGCTTTCACGTGGAGCCGATGTGAATGTTGTGGATCTAAATGGTTTAAACGCTATAACGTATGCCTACTACTATTCCAACAATAGCGATATTGTGGCAATGTTAAAGGCGAAAGGTGCAAAGGAGAAGTATCCACCAGAGATGGTTTTGAATAAGGCTATAATGGCGGGTGATACGGTTAAGGCAAAGGCGTTGATTAACAATGGAGTAAATGTTAAGTTTATGGATAAAAACGATATAACATCCCTCTATCTTTCTTCAAAATATGGATTAATTGATATAGTAAGGTTGCTGCTTGCCAAGGGTGCGGTTATTTATGATAAGTCGTTTTGGCATACAATACCTTTTCACGTAGCGGCTGAAAATGGACATATAAAAATCATAGAGCTGCTTATTAAAAATGGTGCAGATGTTAATGTCAAGGATAATTCAGGGAAGACAGCCTTACTGGTAGCAATAGCAAGCGGTAAGATTGAGGCTGCCAAATATCTTGTCAAAATAGGTGCAGATATTACAGGCGCGTTGTTTGAGGCAGCAAGGTATGATGATGTTGATCTGGTTAAGGCGTTAATTCATGCGGGTTCGGTGCTTAATGTCAAAAACGCCGATGGCGAAACGGCTTTACACATAGCCTCTAAGGGTAATAACGTTGCAGTAGCGAAGGTATTGGTAGGAGCCGGTGCTGATGTAAATATTGAGAATAAGGATAGCGAAACGCCGATATTTTATCCTGCTACGTGTAGGGATAAGGAGTTAAGCGGTTGGGCCGGTCATGTAGCCGGAGATGTTAAAGCCTGTAAGATGATGATTGAGGTGTTGATAGGTGCTGGTGCTGACTTGAATCATAAGGCAAAGGATAAGAGGACGGCGGTGGATTGTGCGTTTGTTGAGGAGATACGGGAGGTTTTGAAGGACAAGAGTGTATCAACATGGTGAAATGATTAATTTATTTCGCAGTAAATTAAATTTCACTTGACATTTTCTACCCCCCCCTGTAATATGTCAACACTACCAGTGAAAGTAAGTTTGCGCGCGACAAAATATGCCTTACCGAGGGAGGGATTGGGAGTAGTTGGCCATTATCGATTTTTAAAAAAATTTGGTTTACGTTTGTCATCGAGTGATGATTTAATCACTGCCCCGTGAAGTGGTTGCAACAAATGCTTCTCAGTTACAGTGGGCTTAGTTGAGTTATCTTGGCGATAAGGTTAATGACGTTGGATACGCATTTTGATAGGAGTGTTGATGCTTAAATCGAAGAAAGTTTTATTAATATCGTCTTTTTTACTTTTGCTGTTGCCAGCGATTTCGTATGCCGGTTGGACTTGGACACCAAGAGATTCATCCAGAAACTGGTTTTGGAGGTCGTTGTCATCATCGTCAGATGGTGCTAAACTAATTGCTTGTGAGTACGCTTCCAGTGGGGGAGTTTATATATCAACGGATTATGGTGTTACTTGGTCACCAATAACTGCATTAGGCGGTAACTATTGGAGAACTTCAGCATCTTCATCTGATGGCTCCAAGTTGATTGTTAATATAGGATATTCTACTTCATCAAATGGTGGCTATTTGTATGTGTCGCACGATTCAGGTTCTACTTGGATCCAGAGGGCGACTGACAAACTGAGAGATTGGGGAGGGGTGGCATCGTCCTCAGATGGAACGAAACTGGTTGCTGTTGCCTATCCTAACACTTTTCTTGGTAATGAAGGCTATATTTATACTTCTGCTGATTCAGGTGCTATTTGGACACCAAGGGATTCTCAAAGAGGATGGGGTGCAGTAGCGTCTTCTGCAGATGGCACAAATCTTGTTGCTACAGAATCAGGCGGGCAATATGCCGGTGGAGTAGGTGGATATATTTATACTTCAACTGACTCAGGGGTTACATGGACTCCAAGGGCAACTGATCAAAAAAGATATTGGGGACCAGTAGCATCTTCGGCAGACGGTACTAATCTTGTTGCTGCTATTTCTGGTTATGGCAGTAACACTGGTCAGATTTATACATCGACAGATTCAGGGGTCACATGGACTCCAATAGGCATAAGCGCACAGTGGGGTGCTGTCGCCTCGTCCTCCGATGGCACTAAATTAGTAGCAGCAGTTGCAAATGATGGAAACGGTGGTTGTGGTTATGTCTATATATCAGTAGATTCAGGGGCTACATGGACGCCGCAAACAAGTCTTGGTTGCAAACAGTGGATTGCCGCAACATCATCCTATGATGGCAATAAAGTGATGGTAGCTGCTGCAAACGATAATATTTATACTGGTGTTTATGATGCTGCAAATAATACTCTCACTATCACTAAATCCGGTACGGGGACAGGGACAGTAACTACCACGTCAGGAACTATTACATGGAGTGGGAAAACCGGCACTATTTCTATCGCCAGTGGCGATAACGTAACTCTGACGGCAACGCCAGATTCAGACAATTCTACCTTTACTGGTTGGTCAGGAGGTGGTTGTACAGGAACGGGTACATGTACAGTGACGATGTCTGCACAACTGTCTGTAACTGCCACGTTTACGTCATATAGTCTTGCTGTTGCCAAAATCGGTACTGGCAGCGGTACTGTAACAACTTCAACATGTACTCCAAATATTAATTGTGGCAGCACTTGCAGTGCAATGTGTAAACCAAGTGCACTGGTAACCCTGACAGCATCGCCAGCGTCAGGTTCAGGATTTACGGGTTGGGGTGGCGATTGCAGTGGTACTGGAAGTTGCACGATAACGATGAACGGGTCAAACACTGTAACAGCAACGTTTACCGCAAGTTACCTTCTAACTGTAACCTCACCATCAAATGGAACAATCTCAAGCAACTCGAATGATATCAGCTGCGGAACTGGTGGTACTACATGTTCAAAATCCTACACATCCGGCACAAGCGTAACCCTAACGGCAACGGCAGATTCGGGGTATGCCTTTAATAGTTGGGGCGGGGCTTGTAGTGGCACTACAGGCAATAGTTGTACCGTGACAATGTCTTCTGCTAAGTCTGTATCAGCAACATTCACAGCATCAGTTAATGTTCTAAGTGTTAACAAATCAGGGCCTGGCGTAATAGTAAGCAGTCCTTCAGGGATAAGTTGTGGTGATACGTGTTCAGCATCATATAATACCGGTACCTCATTGTACCTAACAGCAACACCGAGTACGAATTACACCTTTTCAAGTTGGAGTGGTTGTGATAATACAACAAGTAATCAGTGTACTGTCTCGATGTCTTCGGATAAGTCTGTCACGGCAACATTTACCACTTCGGTGAGTTATCTTATAAGTGTAAATAAAGCTGGAAATGGTACAGTAACAAGCAGTCCAACGGGGATAAGCTGTGGTGATACATGTTCAGCCTCCTATACTTTGGGCACCTCATTATACCTAACAGCAACACCGGATTCGGGTTATACCTTCTCTGGTTGGTCAGGTTTTTGCGATATGACTTATGGAAATCAATGTTTGGTCGTTTCGTCATTTAATAAGTCTGTGACGGCGACTTTTATACGATCAAATGGTACTAATCTTCTGACCGTAAATAAAACAGGAAATGGAACGATAACAAGCAGTTCGTCAGATATAAGCTGCGGTTCTACGTGTTCAGCATATACTAATACCGGTGCAACAGTAATACTAACGGCAACACCCGATTCGGGATATAATTTCTCAAGTTGGACAGGTTGTGATTCTGTAAGTAGTAATCAATGTACCATCACAATGGCTTCGGATAAGTCTGTCTCTGCTACGTTTACAGCAGTACCTGTCAACAAACAACTAACTGTAAGTAAAACAGGAAATGGTACGATAACAAGCAGCCCATCAGGGATAAGTTGTGGATCCGCGTGTTCAGCATCCTATACTTCTGGCACAGCAGTATCCCTAACGGCAACGCCGGATTCGGGATATAATTTCTCAAGTTGGACAGGTTGTGATTCCACAAACAGCAACCAGTGTACCGTCACAATGGCTTCGGATAAGGCTGTGACAGCTACGTTTACAGCAGTACCTGTCAAAAAACAATTAACTGTAAGTAAAACAGGAAACGGCACAATAACAAGCAGTCCATCAGGGATAAGTTGTGGATCCTCGTGTTCAGCATCCTATACTTCTGGCACAGCAGTAATACTAACAGCAACACCGGATTCTGGATATAACTTTTCAAGTTGGACAGGTTGTGATTCTGTAAGTAGTAATCAATGTACCATTACTATATCTTCGGATAAGGCTGTGACGGCTACGTTTGCAGCAGTACCTGTTAACAAACAACTAACTGTAAGTAAAACAGGAAACGGTACAATAACAAGCAGTCCATCAGGGATAAGTTGTGGATCCGCATGTTCAGCATCCTATGCTTCTGGCACAGCAGTAATACTAACGGCAACACCGGATTCGGGGTATGCCTTTACTAGTTGGGGCGGGGATTGCAGTGGCACTACAGGCAATAGTTGTACACTGACTATGTCTTCGGCAAAGACTGTTTCGGCTACCTTTGCAGCATCCTCTAATAGTTACCTTCTAACTGTAACCTCACCATCAAATGGAACAATCTCAAGCACTTCAAATGATATAATCTGCGGAACTGGTGGTACTACATGTTCAAAATCCTACACATCCGGCACACCAGTAATCCTAACGGCAATACCAGATTCGGGGTATGCCTTTACTAGTTGGGGAGGGGCTTGTATTGGCACGACAGGCAATAGTTGTACAGTGACGATGTCTTCTGCTAAGTCCGTGGCAGCAACATTTGAGGTATCAGGTGCGGACAGTAAAATCGCGGCGGCGGCATTTGATGAAATCTATAGTCAATATGCCTCGTATTTTGGTTCAGCATCTGGGAGTATTCAGACGGGGACAGACTCTATATATTATTACCAACCATATTCGAACGGTTATGTCCTTGTGGCTGCAAGCGATTGGAATATGTACCTTTATTACTATCCCCAGAATCAATGGTACTCCTTTAAAGAAGGGGTAAACTGGGTGACGTTAGGTCAGGCAGCCATCGGGTTTAATACTGCACACGATATTGAGCCATATGTGTTTGGGGCAAAAATAGGGCACATAGTCGCTGTGACATCTCAGGGTGACACATACTATGAACAACAGTACGCCAGAACATTGGCTTTTGCATGGATTGACGGCTATATATGGTATTTTGGGACATGGGACGACTATCCGTATAGTACGGGCGTGAAATGGAAGACAAGTTACCTTCTAACTGTAACCTCACCATCAAATGGGACAATCTCAAGCACTTCAAATGATGTAAGCTGCGGAACTGGCGGCACTACATGTTCAAAATACTACACATCCGGCGCATCAGTAGCACTAGAGGTAACACCGGATACAGGGTATGCCTTGAGTAGTTGGGGAGGGGATTGTAATAGTAATACAGGCAATACTTGTACACTGACGATGTCATCTGCTAAGTCCGCATCGGCTACTTTTTCGACCGGCATTTATAGTTTAGCGATTCAACTGTCAGGCACTGGATCAGGGACTGTTTCAGATATTTTTGGTAATGATCTTAATTGTGGAACAAAGTGTTCAGTAACTTTTCCAACGGAAGTTACTCTTCCGATTATAGCTTATCCTGATGATAACTCAAAATTATCATATATGGATGGATGTAATATGAATACGGCGGGACTCTGTACTGTTGTTTTAGATGATAATAATACTAATATTACTGTTACAGCTCAATTTGATCATAAAGAAAATAATAATGTCGGAAATAGCCATGTGTCACCATCTGATTATGACGGTGATGGGATTTCTGATATCCTGCTGCAGAACACGAATGGTACTGTTGCTATTTGGACTATGAATGACGATTTGACAGTAAAAGCAATGGGTACAATAAATCAGGAAATAGGTGTCGAATGGGAAGTTGCTGGTCTAGGTGATTTTGATGGTGACGGTAAGACAGATATTCTCTATTATAATTCTTCAACCGGTGGAGTTTATATTAATTTAATGAATAACATGGCTGTAAAAGAGAGTGCTATTATTACTAATGGTTTGTCCAGCAATTGGCGTATAATTGGTATCGGTGATTTTGATGGCGATGGAAAGAGTGATATTCTTTGGAGAGATACAGATGGCGACATAGCTATTTATTTTATGAGGGGTACTTCAATATTAAGTAATGATATTATAGTGAAATATGGTAAAGTATCTCCTCTATTAGCTGTCGCAGGCATAGGTGATTTCGATGGTAATGGAACATCTGATATTCTTTGGCGAGATACTACATCTGGCAGAACATTTATTACTCTTATGTCAGGTGTAAATCCAGTATATGGTGATAATTTAGCTCACTATGATATAGATATTAATACTAATATTGTAGGTGTTGGGGATTTTAATGGTGATGGAACTA
>JADFYL010000004.1:28859-44585 GCA_015233045.1 Nitrospirota bacterium
ATGGTGATGGAACTAGTGATATTCTATTGATGAATGGAGATACCATTTCTATAATGTTTATGTCAGGATTAAATAATGTTACAGCAAATGAAGTTCAAAATGGAAATCTTTATAATTCTCTCGGTGGCTCTGGATGGAAAGTTAAATCAATCGGTGATTACAATGGTGATGGAAGAGATGAAATCTTAGTTGAAAACGGTGATGGCAGTGTTTATATTATATCCTTAAACGTAGACGATAATGCATTTGAATACTCTTATATCTCGGAAAGAGTTCCAAGCGGATGGAATATTAAGCCTGATATTATTAACAGTGCAATCTCTGCATCGAGTTCATCGACAATAACCGATGCAGTTTCATTTATAAATAGTAGAAATTATTCAGAAGATACTTTAAGCACAACATCCCCTGACTATAAATTATTTGTAAGTCAAGATATTAAATGTAACAGTAATCTAATTAATACTTCATCTTGGGGGCTGAAGGCAGATATTCTTGAGAAATACTATAGGCCTATTCATAATAGTTTATTTGATCTCCTATCAAAAAATATAGCAATTAAAACAAATAGAGACGCGAATGGCAGGTATGTAGGTGACAATAATGTTAGAGACCTTGCTCAACAGGCACTTTTGGCAGGGTTAGAAGCTGACTCTCCTTCAGGTGCAGTTAAAGATGTACTCAAAACAGTCGCTGAAACAGTTATTAAAAATATTATTTATGGATATTTTGATAAGGGATTAGATCAGTTACTTCAAAATAGTGAAATGTCCGATGCTATCACAAAACAAGTTCGCGCATACACTGATAATTTGGAGGCGGTACTCACATGTAAATTAAGTGGAACTTCTTGTAAAGATGCATATAAGTCTGCAGGAAATCAGTTAATAGAATCAGTAAAGACACTTATGAGTTATTACGATACGTCTATGACAGATGATGAAATGAATCGACTTCTTGTGTCATTCGGTACTGTAGAAAAGTATATAAAATCTTGCGGGGGTGATAAAAACTTGTTCGTGAGCGGTATAACAACTGATTCAAGCAGGCAAAAAAATGCATTGGAGATATTAAATACGTGTCAAGGTGTTCTTTCCGGTACTATTACGGAACCTGCTTGTCACGTATGGAATTTATTTTGTAACCATTATGGTAGTTTTATAATGATGTACGAAACAGATCCATTAATATGCTATGCGATGTCATATTCTTACCTAAATGATTACCACAAAGCGTCAATTGCTTCTTTTGACTATAATAAGCCTGCTGATATTGCGTGCAGAGATATGCTTCAGGATGGCGTAGGAGGAATCACAGGCGATGATATACAAGGTTTATGTTCACAAGCCGTGAGGTCAAAGATAGATTCATTTAGACCAACAGTCGTAAGTCAGAAAATCGATACAATATATGCTGCATATTTAGGATCTCGGAACCTTCACATAACCAATGTTTATCCTCACACACCAAAAGATAACCCATTTGTGGCAAAAGCTAAAATACGTGACATACTAACTATAACAGGTAATTTTTCGACTGTCCCCGTCAGGGATAGGCAATTCCAACTGTGGTTAAGAAATGGAAAAAATCACAATTCCGACACATCACTATACGGTCCAAAACTACTCCCTGTTACATGGTTTGATGATAAGGTAGAAATAACTATACCCTGTTTACAGTTTAATATCAATTACGACAATAAGGTTGACAAAAAATACTATGAGTTTGTTTTAGTATCATTTAGTGGTGAGAGGCTGTGGTCTGTGTCTTTTATCTTAGATGGCCCTCCCGCAGACAAATGCCCTACAAATTGTAAACTCGGTAGCGGGTGTTTATAATCGTCTGTGCTTCCGGTTAGCGTGCGTAGATAGCGTATTTTTCCGGTGAGCAAAAGAGGCAAGAGTTTTCTGACAGAGCGATAGCCAAGAGATTAGGGATTGATCGGCGAACAGTCAGCGAAGAAGTACATTGAGACAGTGTCTTTCCGGTGGGCGTGCTAGGCATACTCAGAAAATAACGCACATAATCGGTTACCAATAAAAAAGAGGAGGAATAACTGTCAATGACCATCCAAATATGTACCAGTTCTGGTCTGTCATCGAAAAATGTACCGGGACCCTCTAAAGGGGTTAGTAACCCGTTGGGCTGCCATCATGCCGCCCGATGCTTCTCCTGATGCGTATTCATTCTGTAACTACTGCCATTGATGTTGATGACCAGGCTTAGACGTAATGATTAAAATAAAGCGAGTTATACGCTTCTCCCCCAAAATCCCCTCAACTCATCCACCGAACCTGCTTTCTTGATAAGATTTTTGAACTCCTCCAATTTATTCACTGTAGGTATAGCACGAACCATATTCATTAACTCTAGTCCAGCTGAACCATATTTGAGTTCAAGTCCTAATTCTATGCCCTCAAGTAAGCCCGCTTCTTTACCTTCCTGATAAATATCGCTATTTTTCACATCAATAGTTATAGGCATTTTATTTACCTCCATCTTAACTTTTGGGTATAATTTCCTCAAATCAGAAAGATATAACAATTTTCTGATATAACCTTCCCTTTCTTTCAGCGGCAATACAGACAGTTTATCAAGGATTTTTCTTATGGTAGCATCCACATTCTCCATTTTACACAGTATTGCCAGCACAATATCTTCTGGAATATCACTTTCAAGTAGTTGGCGGCAATCTATTTCTCTTATATCAATCAATTTGTAAGAGTATTTGACGCCTTCGCCTTCCAATTGATTTTCCATGTTCATAGATTCATTACCAACATAAAGCACTATCTGTATCGGTAACTTTTTATATTGCTTTAAAATCAATACAATATACATCAACATACGCTCCAACATATCTTTTTCATTTCTTGATTGAATTTCGAAATGGATTAACTTTCCATCAGTTACCTCAAGCACCAAGTCCGCTTCTCTTAATTAGATATCAGGGAATTGTACGTCAATAAATTTGCCAGTTTCATATCCTGTAAGCAGTTTGAGGAACACTTTAGGTATATCTTTGAAAATATCCTTTAGCGTGATATCATACTTTTGATGCATATTCCCTCGTCTCTACAGTTTCTATAAATATTAAAGCCTCTCTGCTTAGAAGAGGATCCATAATGTATTTTACCATAATCAGCGACTTGGTGGTAGATTTAATTTTCGTATTATAATACCCGCATAGGTTGTGGTGCCTGTGATCAACCCCGTCTGAACCGAAAGAGGTCAATGTACCCGCACACACACGCAAACGAGGAGGGCGTAGGCCATTGCCGGAAGACCTTCCACGAATCGAAGAGATTCATGACATAAAAGAAGAAGAAAAGGTATGTGCATGTGGAAGCCATCTAAGCCGCATAGGTGAAGAGGTATCTGAGAAGCTGGACATAGTACCGGCAAGAATGCAGGTAATACGGCACATAAGATACAAGTACGCCTGTAAGAGCTGCGATGGTGTGGAAGGAGCAGTGGTAAAGTGTGCTGAACTTCATTTAATCGTTCAGTCAGTATAAAACTGATATCATGGCAGTGGTTAGTCTCCTTTGAAAAATAACTCTTTACGGAATTTACAAAATCCTCAACTTTCGGAAACAGTTCCTCTGTACCGCCGATTGCGGTATGCTGACATATCGTGTCACAGAGTGACATAATATGTCACACAGATTAGGAATTATGCGCTTATTACACTCTGTGGCATGGTATTTGATGGGATTAACGTATGACTGCGTGTTTGACACTTAGGCAGGCTGGCGACAGTCGTTATGGCGATGACGTATATGTTTTTGAATATTATTCAAAAGCTAAAGGATATTGACTTAACTATATAATTTACAAGGGATAAGGTTAAGGAGAATGCTATTGAGTGAGGAAAAAAAGTTAAGCCCCAAGTCAATAACTGTCTATCCATCCACCGCAATGCGTATTGCGTGCCCATACTGTGGCGTCAAAGGTATAATCAAAAGAGAATACGAGCCGCAGAAGGCATTTAATATATCCTGCCCAAAGTGTAAACAGCTTATTGAAATTCATTTAAACAAACGGACGTTCTATCGTAAAAAGGTTAAGATTGAGGCGCTCTATCAGATCAGAGGAACCAACTGTCCACCCAAAAAGGGGCATATTTTAGATATATCCACAGGAGGGCTAAACTTTGGATGTTATAAAATTGAGCCTAAGCACGGAAAGATAGGTAATTTTGTATCGTTGACCTTTACCTTACCGCCAAGGGAAGAGCCAATTAAGGTAGAAGGGGAAATTGTCCGCATATTAGATGAGACAGATAAAACTATTACCATGGGGCTAAAGTTTAAAGACATAGGTGAATTTGAAGAGACTCAAATTGGTTATTTCCTTAAGGTTTGACAATTGACATCCAAAAACCTTTCAATATAAGGCGCTGTTGAGACGGCGGTGGATGATTTAGATGGCAGCGAACGCTTGAGATGGCAACGGACGCTATATACGGCAACGGGCGCTATATACGGCAACGGGTGGAAGAGTTTGCGGGGGCCGACCCACACATATTACAATTTCTTGCAATAGAAGCCGCGGGGTCCGCCCCCTCATTTACTGCGCTTACTGCTAGGATTGATTAGATGCGGTGAAACCGCACCCATCGTGCATTTTGTTGCAAATTGCGTGCCAAAACTCAAATTCAGTAATATCAATGACTTATAAATTGGCTGTGTGTCAAAATAGCGAAACACTTTCCTATATAGTGACCACATTCCCTTATTGCGGAACTTTTTCCCTTGCGGCTGGATGCGGCTATGGTGCCCTCATCTCCTCAAGGTACTGCCCGGCCAGGGTCGCTCGTATCGGGTCTGTCGTCTTATAATACTCTATTATCTTGTCCGCTATCTCCTTGTGGTTAAACGGCTTCACTATATATCCCTGTATCCCAAGCCGCAGGCAGTCTGTTATCGTGTCCGCGTCGGCCAGCGAGGTCGCCATCACTATCGCCGTCTTCTTGTCCGCCAAGTATTCGCGAATATGCCTTAGCACTTCATAGCCTGTCATATCGGGCATCATAATATCTAAGACCACAATGTCCGGTCTCCACTGTTCAAAAACCTCAAGGGCCGCCTTGCCGTCCGCGCACGACCTTCTCTGAAAGAGCATCCCGTTTCTGATTCCAAGATAATACAGCCTCCTGATTTTCTTGTCGTCCTCCACTATCAATACCTTTATTCGTTTCAGCGACAATACGCCTGAATCTTCCACCTGGCCTCCAGCTCTAATATACTAATCATTCCTGAATATCCTATCATATCTGATAAACTACCTGGACGTTTTTCATATAATTCGACAGCTCGTCCAGCAATCTGATTATCTCATCCGGGTTGTTTTCCTTCGCGGCACGCTCAATGGCCTCTCCAATAGTGGTAACGACCTTAAATCCATACCCACCGCCAGCCCCTTTGAGGTTATGTCCAATTTTCTGCGCAACCTTTATATCGCCCTCCTTCAGCGCGCATTTTATCGCGTCAACATCGCAGACGACTTCCTTCTGGAAATCGGGGACGACGCCTTTGAGGTCAGGGTCAATGTGGACTGTCAGATCGTTGACAGCCTCTGCGTCTGACACAGGTTTTGCGGGGGCAGCCATCTGGGAGAGGGCAAGGGAGGGCGCAGTTCGCGCCCCGGTGAGTCTTATTATTGTTTCCATAAGTGTCAGCTTTTTTATAGGTTTCGTCAGGTGCGCCGTGCACCCGGCCGCCTGACTTTTCTTTATGTCGTCATCAAGGGCATACGCCGTCAACGCAACAATTGCAACGGGTTGTAATCCCCTGGCTTTCTCATATTTCCTGATTTCCTCAGTGGCCTGCAAACCGTCCATTACCGGCATCTGTATGTCCATCAGGATGATGTCATAGTTTCCCTCTATGGCCTTTTTAATCGCGCTTGCACCGTCTTCGGCCGTGTCAATTCTATATGGCGTGTTCTTAAGATACGTCTGGATTAGTATACGATTTTGCGCGTAGTCCTCGACAAGGAGGATATTAAGCGGACTAAGGGCGTTGTATGTAAAGGCGGCGAGTTCGCCGGGCTGAGCCTCTGCCCCCGTTTCATATCCAAGAGCCGTGCGGATGGTGCTGAGAAGGTTGGCCTTCTTCAGAGGTTTTACGATACAGGCGTTTACACCTATTTCCATAGCCTTTTCGCAATCGGCTTTTCTGTTGTCTGAGCAGAGCATCATAATCGTCGTCTTTGCAAGTGAGTCCTTTATAGAGAGCAGAGCCGCCTCAAATCCATCCATGCCCGGCATTCGGCTATCAAGCAGGAGCAGGCCATAGGGCTTGCCACTGGATTTTGCGCGTTTGAGCACCTCAAGGCCGCTTTGGGCATCCCCAACGGCGGCCGCGTCAACCCCCCAGCCCACCAATTGCTGCGTTAATATATCACGATGTGCGGCGTTGTCGTCTATAATAAGGGTTCTTAATCCGGCTAAATCCACTGTAAGTGGTTGCTGCTTAATGGCTGAGCAAATGTCCGGGCCTAATCCGAAGCCCGCCGTGAAGTGAAACGTGCTTCCCTGTCCGAGTACGCTTTCTATCCAGATACGGCCATCCATCAGATTGACGAGTTTTTTTGAGATAGACAGACCAAGTCCCGTGCCGCCGTATTTGCGCGTTGTGGAGGAATCCGCCTGTGTGAATTTCTGAAAAATCATATCAAATTTGTCTTCGGGGATGCCTATTCCGGTGTCCGAGATTGAAAACAGCAGACGCGCCCCCGCGGACTGGTTGCCTTCCGGGTCGTTTTTTATTCGCAGGACAACCTCCCCCCGCTCAGTGAACTTAATCGAATTTCCTATCAGATTAACCAACACCTGGCGAAGGCGGCCGGGGTCGCCGATTATACTACACGGGACGTCGGGGTATATGTGGTAGTTCAGCTCAACTCCCTTCTTATGCGCCCGAATAGAGAGGATTTCAAAGATCTTTTCAACAATATCAAGCAGGTCGAATGTTACGCGTTCGAAACCGATTTGGCCTGCCTCGATTTTGGAAAAGTCGAGAATATCGTTGATAATGTCAAGCAGGTTCTCGCCTGCCGTTTGAAATGCCGCGACGTACTGGCGCTGCTCACCGCTGAGAGCGGTCTCGGTGAGAAGCTCCGCCATGCCGATGATGTCATTCATTGGCGTGCGTATCTCGTGGCTCATGCTTGCGAGGAAATCACTCTTGGCTCTGTTGGCGTCTTCGGCGGCGGTCTTTGCGCTTCGCAGTTCGGCCTCTGCCCATTCCTGTTTTTGTGCATAGGTGACTATCTCGGTTACGTCCTCTACGGTGATAAAAATGTAATTTATAGCGTCGCTTTCGTCTCTTAATGGCCCCATGGTGCAGCTCTGCTGCATGTATTGAAAGTTTGACGTATGCTGCCCGGTGAGTTTAAAGGGGAACAGGTAGTTGTGCAGCTTTTGGGATAAGAAGATGAAATTCCCGAACTTGAATACGGACTTACAGCTCTTGAGGAAGGATGGTTTGTCCAGATTTGGAAAGAAATCAAGCAGCTGCGCCCCGACAATATCGCTGCTCTTTATACCGCTCTGCATAGCCAGCCAGCGGTTCCAGTAAAGGACAACGAGTTTCTTGTCAATAATCGCCACACCCGTGTTCAGCATGTCCAAAAGCTGATGAGTGATTAATTGGACAACTTCCATAATGTGTCTCATGCCTCCAGTTTGATATGTTAGCATAGCGAGGCGGTTGCCCGCAATCTTGCCGGATTTTAGCCAGGGCAAACGCATTAGAAATTGTCTCCCTTATTTTTGTCATTCCCCTTATTTTTGTCATTCCGGCTTGTCTGGAATCTGTCCTTACTTAATGCCTCAGAATATGCACAATCATCATAAAACTCCCACTGAAGGGAAGATTCCGGACAAGCCGGAATGACCGTATTGCCTCAAGTAAAAATCTATATGAAACACATTGACTAAATCACCGCAATACGATAAAATAGCGACCATGGCACGTGGTAGCAAGGCAGATATTGTTGAGGATATAGCGTACAAGCTAGGGCTTCTCAAAACAGAGGCGCGGGATGTTGTTGAAATTATCCTCACCCTGATGAAAGAGACATTGGCGGGGGGCGAATCTATCAAGATCCCGAATTTTGGCACGTTCCATGTCAGGGAAAAGAGGGCGAGGATGGGCCGAAATCCAAAGACGGGTGAAGACGTAGAGATCACGCCGAGGACAGTGGTGGTGTTTCATCGTTGTGTTAAGCTAAAGAAGTCTATTGAATAAACTGCCTTAGAGGGGGTACACAGTGAAAGAAACGACATATTGCGTCTATCTGAACTGGCAGGCTGAAACGGCAAAAATCCATGAAAGGTCATGTGCCTATTGTAAAAATAGATTTGGAAGGCGGCGTGCCGCCAGTTCAGTGACCGGGGAGTGGTTGAAGTTTAAGACAAAGGAAGAGTTCCACGATATGGCGCGTTCAAATGAGGATTATAAAGATTTCAAAATCAGTGAATGTCTCAGGTGTCGTCCATAGATAGCCCAAAGGTGTCAGGTCTTAACGGACTGTTGTCTATATAGTTTCCTGACTGTCAGAAATTTATGCCGACGGCGTACTAAATCATTGCATCCCCGCAAAACAAGCAGCGACACCCGCGCCTTGCCCCTTCCTTGAGAGTTGCTGGAGGCGATATAATTTACCTTGAATGAATACACGGTTGAATGATACAATAAGGCATATATTGACAGTGCGGGAGGCTGTGTAAAGCGGCCATGGCGGGTGTGCCAGGCATGACACCCTGTATAGATAGTGTGTATTAGCAGGAGAGAGAGACGCCAGAGACATGACAGCATGAAACCAAGACGTGTGGCATCGGGGGAAATCGTCATAGGAAGACCCCTTTCGTCGTCGGTATATGACGAAGATGGCCAACTGCTTCTGAGAAGGGGCTACACAATAACCGCGGACGATGTACCAAAGAGCATTGGGGCGATTGTCTTTGACCATGAGCCACATGAGGCCCCTGACGCGGCGGAACAGGACGAAGAGTACTCAAACGCCGAGGCAATGCTTGACCAGCAAGACTCGCCCTTTGAGCAGCTAGCCCTGCTGCAGTTCAGGTTGGCCGCCATTTTTAAGAATGCCCGCGCAGAAAAGGATTTTAAATCAAAGGCTATGGTGATGGCCGCTTTAGTGGAGGAAGTCTGCAAAAACGATGAGGACCTTGCCCTTGGTACAATAATGCTTGAACATGAGGCCCGCTATTCAGTGAGGCATCACATGCACACGGCCATTGTTAGTAACATAATTGCCAAGAAACTCGGCTGGGGTTTACGCGACAGGACATCGCTTACTCTGGCCGCCCTTACGATGAACATTGGAATGCTTGAGCTTCAGGATGTACTCCATAACCAGAGTGAACCGCCCAGCGATATTCAGAAGGCGGAGGTGCTCAGTCATCCCCTCGTTGGGGAAGAGATGCTTGCGGGACTTGGCATTACCGATGAGTTGTGGCGAACTACTGTCTTACAGCACCATGAGATGCTCGACGGAAGCGGCTATCCAAATAATCTCAGGGGCACGGACATAATCCCCGCGGCACGCATTCTCTCGCTAAGCGACATATACTGCGCCCGTGTGTCGGGCAGGAACTACCGCCCTCCCCTTCCACCAAACATTGCTATGAAGGAGATTTTCTTAAACAGCAAAGTTGACCCCGACCTCGGTATGTTATTTATAAAACACCTCGGAATCTTCCCGCCGGGGACATTTGTTCGTCTGAAAAACAATGAAATCGCCATTGTAACGCAGCGTGGAAGCAAGGTTAACTATCCGATTGTACACACAGTTATAAGGAGCGGCGGGACGGTCTCTTTTGTCCCCCCGCGCAGGGACACCTCAGCCAGCGAATACGCCATAACCGCCTTAATACCGGCCTCAAAGGTCGGCGTAGAGGTCAATCGCTACCAATTATGGGGATATGGTGTGTTTAAGAGATCCAAGTCCCTCAAGCGCCAGGAGGAGAGAAGGCATGTCAACGTACCCGCTAAACTCCTTGATATGCGGACGATAACCACTATGGACGCCGTCATAACAAACGTAAACGAAGGCGGCTGTATGCTTAAGGTATCGCCTGAGGCCGGTGGCTACCTTACTGTTGGCATGTCTTTGCATGTGACTTTTAAGATATTGGCGTTTATCGTGGAAAATGTCACCGCCGTAGTCAAAAATATTCAGCCAAAATACGGTGCCCTGCTGATTGGAATGCAGTTTACAGAAATATCTGATACAAATAGGGAAAATATACGCACATTTCTTAAAACACCCGAACCACCAGCCTGATACACTACACACATTTCCTAAATCTCTCAAACAATGATATAATCCTCCTATGGAGCAAAGGATTATCTATAGGGTTGAAGACCTTGCCGTGGGCGTCCCCATAAAATGGCCAGTCAAGGATAAAAGCGGCAAGCTGATGCTTCGTGCAGGCTATGTTATTAATGACGAGAACGAGTTGAAGCTTGTCAGGGAGCTGATGGGCGGGATTATTGAAGAACAAGACGAGATTCTCAGCATGTCTGAACCCGTTAAAATCCCCCCAAAGGATAATCCCTTTGATTTATTCAAACTCATTCAGAGGCGCGTTAAGGGACTTTTACGCGGTGGCCTTGAGAGCATCGTAGATTTCCACAAAAATGCGATAACGGTTTGCGACATGATTCAGGAGTTGTGTTACGAGGACGAGGACATTGCCCTGGGGCTGGCGTTTCTGGACAGACACATGCAATATACGATAAAACACCCGATTCAGGCCGCCATCGTCTGTGAGGTTATTGCAAAGGGGATGGATTCCTGTCTGGACGACAGAAAGATGATGGTGGCGGCGGCCCTGACTATGAACATATCCGCGCTTGCCCTGCATGAGAAACTCCAGTCCCAGAAAGAGCCATTGTCAAGGACGCAGAAACTCGCATTGTTTGACCATCCCCTTGCCGATTACAAGACACTGCGGAGGCTTGGCGTGACGGACGAACCATGGTTAACCGCCGTATTGCAGCACCATGAGGCAATAGACGGCAGCGGTTACCCACAGGGCATTATGGGTGGCAGCGTAACTGTTTCAGCCCAACTTATCTCCCTTTCGGACATATACACGGCCATGGTATCATCCCGTTCATACAGGCTGCCCATGCCAGCCAATGAGGCGATGAGGAGGATATTTCTGACTGGTTCTAAGAGGGTGAGCGAGGCGCTTGCCGTTTTATTCATAAAGAAACTCGGCATATACCCACCGGGAACTGTGGTCAGACTGCAAAACGGCGAACTTGGTATCGTAACATACCGTGGCCAGGCGGCTAACCACCCCGCCGTTCAGTCGGTTGTCAGAGCCAATGGAATGCCTTACTGCTTTCCTCAGCCAAGAAACACTTCCACAGGACAGCATAAGGTTGTAGAGACACTTCCGCAGACACAAATTACCCTCGCCATTAACAACCAACAGCTTTGGGAACACGGGGATTTCGCAAAAAAGGGTGCCGCCAAGAGAAGACACACAAGGATTGCTGTCTCATGTCCCGCCGAGCTTGCCATTGATGGAGTTCCACCGATTCCTGCCTCTGTCTTAAATATCAGCGCCACGGGATGTCTGCTCAAGATACCGGTTAAGTCCCTGCAGAAGCAACTAAGAGAGGACACATCCTATAAGCTCTCTTTAACGATATTGGGCAAGCCCCTCACGGACATAAATTTCGTCATGAGAAACGCCTCCATCTGCGACAACAAACACCTTATAGGCGTCAGGTTCATTGATTTGCCGGACGAATATAAGACAGTCATAATGCTCTATCTTGAGTCAGTGAAAAACAACGAAGTGTAATTACACTAAAACGGCAAGTAAAGAAATTACCAGTGCCTGTCATTGCCGCCTGAAAACTGCAACACAGCCCTCACGCCATTTTCTAAAACAGCAGCACAAGAGTATTGACACAGACATCATGGAAAGCGTACAATTAAGCATGGGAATATTGAAGCCGTCTAAGACACATGCAGAAGGTGAAACGTACCGGTACCTTGAAAACGCCAAAGGTTTGTTAAAAGATGCTGTCATTGAAGATAATATCTATATTGACAAAAAGCCCGTCCGTGAGGCGTTCGGCACGGCGTACCTTGCTATACTCGAAGCCATTAACGAAGCTCTGATAAAGAAGGGTCTTACCAGTAAAGAATTGCCTAAGTCAGTTGACGCTTATATGGCGGCCATAAAAAAGCATCTGTCCGTAAATAACGGTAAGCTCGTAAGGGAATTTGACAGATTGTATGAAACTTTACACATAGCAGGATACTACAGAGGCTTAATTACACGTGTAACAACGGTTAAAGTCGAAATCAAAGGCACAGAAGACTTTATCAGGAAACTCCTGCCCTAACAACTTGCACCAGAGGCCCTGCAATTGTCATTGTGGCACGAGCCAGTGGAACTCACCTGAAGGAAAATGAACAATCGGTATTAATGATAGAAAATTAATGTTTTGGGGCATTCGTAAGCCATCTGTTGAACTTATCCATATAGACATAAAACACCGGCGTAACGAATAAGGTCAGCATCTGGGAGAAAAACAAACCACCAATTACCGCCACTCCAAGTGGCCTTCGGGCGTCGCCTCCCGCCCCAATCCCAAGCGCTATGGGAAGCGTTCCAAACAGCGCCGCCATTGTTGTCATCATAATCGGACGAAACCTTATCATACAGGCATGGTAAATCGAATCCACAGGGCTTTCCCCATTTTCACGCTCCAACTGCAAGGCGAAGTCAACCATCATGATGCCGTTTTTCTTCACCAGGCCAACAAGCATAATAACGCCCACAAAGGCATACACGTCAAGTTCCATGTTAAACAACATCAGCGTACCCAGCGCCCCAAACCCGGCCAGGGGCAGCGAGGTCAGAATGGTTATCGGATGTATAAAACTCTCATACAGTATCCCCAGCACGACGTATATTATCAGTATCGTAATAACCAGGAGTATGCCCATGCTTGCAATTGATTTCTTGAATTCCTGAGCCGAGCCTTGAAAGCTCGTCGTAACAGACGCAGGCAGGGTCTCCTTCGCAATCTTTGTGATTTCATCAACGGCGTCGCCAATGGACTTATTGCCGTGCAGGTTAAAGGAGATAGTTGCCGAGGGCAGTTGCGCCGTATGGTTTACGACCAGCGGGCCTGATACCATTGTAACCTTCGCTACGGTGTTTAGTGGAACCATTTTGCCGTCTGTTGAGCGTACGTATAGCATTGACAGAGCCGCGGGGTCAAGCTGGAACCTTGGCTCTACTTCAAGGATAACCTGATACTGATTTATGTCGGTATAAATTGTTGATACCTGTCTGGTGCCGTAGGCCGAGTATAGGGTCTCCTGGATGGCGTTTAATGTAAGGCCCAGGGCAGAGGCCTTGTCCCTGTCAACTTCCACATTTATGCGTGGGCTGTTCAGCATAATATCGTTGGAGACATCGGTAAGGCCGTCAATCGTGCGAACCTTCTGCGTCAATATATCGCCGTACCTGAATAACTCCGCAAGGTCAATAGACTGCAGGGTAAACTGATAGAGGGCGCTGGTGACTTGCCCGCCGATGGTTATAACCGGAGGGTTCTGGAGGAATGCCCTGAGGCCGATTACCGAGTTGAGTTTTGGGCGCATGGCGGTTATTATCTGGTCAACGGTGCGCTTGCGGTCCTTGCTGTCAGACAGGGTGACGAACAATATGCCGGTGTTGGCACCGGGGAGGCTCATAGGGGCGACCACGGAGATGAGACTTATGACCTCCGGCTCTGTTTTTGCGATCTCGGAGATGGTCTGCTGGTGTCGTACCATGTCCTTGAAGGAGATACTCTCTGAGGCCATCGTAACCCCCCTGAAATAGTTCTGGTCCTCGCCGGGAATAAACCCCTTCCTTATGTAAATAAATAAAAAGACGGTGGCCGCCATGACGATTAAAGTAAGGAAGAGCATGGTATAGCGATGTTTGAGGACTGTTCTTAAAGCGGAGCCATAGATTCTTAAGACATAGTCGAAGGCCTTTTCGTAATAACTATTACCGGAGGTGTGCGTTTCTCCGCCGTGGCGAAGAAATCTACTGCACAGCATAGGCGTAAGCGTAAGGGAAATAAAACCCGACACGAGGATTGCAACGCCTATACTTACGGCAAACTCCCTGAACAGCCTGCCGATGATACCGGACATAAACATGATGGGAATAAAGACGACCACGAGGGACACGGTCATAGACAACACGGTAAAGCTGATCTCTTTGGAGCCGTCAAGGGCGGCGTCCATGGCTGTCTCGCCGTGTTCCATCCGCCGGAAAATATTCTCAAGCACAACCACCGCGTCATCCACGACAAATCCCGCCGAGAGTGTCAAGGCCATCAGCGTCAGGTTATTCAGGCTATAGTTCAGGACATACATGACGCAAAACGTGCCTATTATGGAAAGCGGCACAGCAATGCCGGGGATTACGGTGGCCACGGCTGACCGGAGAAACAAATAGATTATCAGGACGACCAGAAAGATAGTAAAAATAAGCGTATATTGAACGTCACTGGCGGATTCCCTGATATAGTCGGCCTGATTGTAAAAGACTTTCATGCTGAGCGCTTGGGGAAGTTGGGACTTGAGCTTGGGGATAAGTGCCATAATGCTGTCAGCCACCTCAACGGTGTTTGAGCCGGGCTGGCGTTTCACGACGATTACGATAGAGCGGTCAGACTTTTCCTTCGTCTTAAACCACGCGGCGGTCCTGTTGTTTTCGACATCGTCCTCGGCCGTGCCGATGTCTCGTATCCTGACGGGGGCGCCATTGCGGTATGCAACGATAAGCGGCAGATAACCGGCGGCGTTAAAGAGCTGGCCGTTGGATTGTATCGAATATTGTTGATAGCTACTGTCAATGATGCCGTTTGGGAGATTGACATTTCCTGTGTTAATGGCGTTTTTGACCTCGTCAAGGCCAACGCCGTAGGATACAAGTTTAGAGGGGTTTACGCGCACCCTGACGGCAAATTTCTGAGCGCCATAGACGAGTACCTGGGATACGCCGGAGAGCATTGATATATGCTCAGAGATAAATGTCTCCGCGTATTCGTCAACGTCAGACATGCGAAGGGTATCAGAGGACACGGCGATATAAACCACGGGATTGTCGGCGGGGTTCACTTTTTTATAAGTGGGAGGATAGGGAAGCGTCGAAGGGAGGTACGGGGCAGCCGCCGTTATGTATGAATTGACGTCCTGAGCGGCGGCGTCAATGCTCCTGTCGAGGGAAAACTGGAGTGTGATATTGGTCTTTCCTGTGGAACTTGACGAGACCATCTGCTCAAGGCCGGCTATCTGAGTAAACTGCCTCTCCAGAGGTGTGGCAACAGTGGAGGCCATCGTCTCGGCGTTTGCCCCGGGAAAGTTTACGGTAACCTGAATCGTAGGGAAATCAACCGTAGGCAAACTATTAACGGGGAGTTTCTTATAGCCGGCGATGCCAAACAACAACAGCGTACACATGACAAGCGTTGTCATCACGGGCCGCTTTATCCAGATTTCAGAAAGGTTCATATCCCTAAACCACGGCTTTCAATACAACTTGAGATTCTAACATTAAGGCGGTATTATAATGTCTTCATTGGAGATAGTCAAGGACGAACTGATACCCTAGAACCGACATAGAGAAGCGAAAAGAGTTAAAAGCCCCCGTGCTTT
>JADFYL010000099.1 GCA_015233045.1 Nitrospirota bacterium
GGTGCCCGCGCTTCAGAGCAACTGGCTGCTGGCGCACGTGACGATGAGTTTTATTGCGTATGCAGCCTTTGGTATAGCGTTTGCCACGGGGATGTTGTATCTGGTTTTGAGCACAGAGAGGCGTACTGAGGGTTCCTACATATTCTGGACGGTTGCGGGGAGTGTATTTTTACTGGTGTTGGCGGCCATGGGGGCAGACTATTTTAAGTTTAAGATGATGGCTACATCGGCGGAGATTATGAAGAGTTATCTCTTTAAGACGACCTTCAGGAGCAGCTCCGGGCCTACCGCGCTGTTGAGCTGGGCAGGGGCACTCGCGGTAATATTCTGCGCGTGGCGGTATGGGTACGTACTGAGACGAATGCTGAAATCCTTTGACATATCGCTGGAGTTTCTTGAGGAATTAAACTATAAGGTAGTGGCGGTGGGGTTTCCCATCTTTACGCTTGGCGGACTGATATTCGGGGCGATATGGGCAGACCAGGCGTGGGGTGTGTACTGGAGCTGGGACCCGAAGGAGACATGGTCTCTGATAACGTGGCTTGTGTATGCCTTTTATCTGCACGCGAGGTATCTGCGCGGCTGGCGCGGCAACAAGATAGCCGTGCTGTCGTCCATTGGATTTATCACGGTGATATTTACATACCTGGGCGTCAATATTCTCCTGTCCGGCCTTCACAGCTATGGTGAGATTTAACGGAATACACCCCGATGCCAGCTTTTGAGTGGCTTGAAATTACAGGAATTAAGCAGAACAATCTTCAGAATATCTCAGTAAAGATACCGCACGATAAGTTTGTGGTGATCACCGGCGTATCAGGGTCAGGGAAGTCCTCTCTGGCCTTTGACACCATATTTGCCGAGGGACAGTGGCGTTTTATTGAATCCCTTTCGACATACGCGAAGTTATTCCTTGAAAAGCTCGACAGGCCGCAGCTTGAAGAGGTGCGAAACATCCGCCCAGCCATAGCCCTCGCCCAGCGCAATCCCGTCAAGACCTCGCGCTCTACTGTGGGCACGGTGACAGAGATTTATGACCTTCTGAGGGTCGTGTTTGCGCGGGCGGCTGAGCCGTTTTGCCATGAGTGCGGCTCCGCAATAACGCGCTGGGACACGTCCTCTGTCTATAAAACACTCATTGAAAGACACGCGGGCACCAGGGCGGCTGTCCTGTTCCGCACAGACGAGCCTCTTTCAGGCCTCAGAGAGCGCGGCTTTTACAGGATTCACAGAGATGGTGAGTCCATAGAGACATTCGGCATGGCCGACGCGGTGGGAAGCCACGACATACTTATTGATAGACTGGCAATTCGGGACGAATCAAGGCTTGCCGATTCAATAGAGCTGGCATGGCGCGAGGGCGGCGGCACGATTAAGGTTGTCATATACGGCGAGGGTGGTCAGACAGGGCTGTCCTTCTCAGACGGCAACTCCTGCGACGCCTGCGGCGCCTCGCTGCCTGAGCCAACACCATTGCTATTTTCATATAACCACCCAGTCGGGGCCTGCCCGGAGTGCAAGGGGTTTGGAAATATCCTCATAGGCGACATGGACCTAATCGTACCAAACCGTCGGCTCTCACTTGCCGATGGGGCGATAGACCCGTGGGAGAAGCCCGCCTTTGACTGGTGGAAGTCCCAGATGCTCAGGGGGGCGGAGGCCGCTGGCATAGACATTTATAAGCCTGCCGCGGAGCTGTCAGAGCATGAGTGGCAACTGCTTAACGAGGGGGTAAAGAAATCCTTCCATGGATTGAACGCGTTTTTTAAATTCCTCTCTGAGGAGCGCCATAAACTGCACCTGCGTGTGTTTCTAAACAGATACAGAAAGCCTGTCCTCTGTCCGCAGTGCAGTGGAACGAGATTGAAAAAGGAAGTCCTCGCCTATAAGATAAATGGACTTGACATAGCCTCAATGAACGCGATGACTGTAAAGGAGCTGTCTGATTTTTTTGCCGCGCCACCCATTACTAATATAAACAGTCGTGAGGCGATAGAGGAGGCCATACGGCATATCAGACACAAACTCACGCTCTTAGGCCGCGTGGGGCTGGATTATCTGACGCTTGACAGGCAGACGATGACGCTGTCCGGCGGTGAGTACCAGCGCGTAAATATTGCCAATCAATTGTCATGCAGTCTGGCCGGTGCCCTTTACGTCCTTGATGAGCCTACGGTTGGTCTTCACAGCCGTGACAATCAGAGAATTACGGAGATAATCAGCAGCCTCGCCAAACAGGGCAATACAGTCCTTGTCGTAGAGCATGACCCTGAGATAATCCGAGCCGCCGAATGGGTGATAGAGCTTGGGCCGGGAGGCGGGAGCAAGGGTGGGCGCGTTGTATTCAGTGGGAGCATTGAAGATTTTAAAATGGCGGACACCATCACATCAGGATACCTGAACAACAAGGCTACCAGCTATCGGCCATCGCCCAAACGGGCAGTTGGAGCAACCCCCCCCGCCCTTGTCCTAACCGGCGCGCAAGGGCATAACCTCAAAGATATAACACTGCGCATACCGCTAAATACCCTTACCGTGGTGAGCGGCGTCTCAGGCTCCGGCAAGAGCAGCCTCGTTGTTGACACGCTCTACCATGCGGTTGCCGCACATTTCAACAGCAACTACGCCAAAAGACCGCTTAAGTATAAGGGTATCAAGGGGCTTGACAGGCTGAAGGGGGTTTCCCTTGTTGACCAATCGCCAATTGGCCGGTCTCCGCGGTCTAATCCCGCGACCTATTTAAAATTCTTCGATTCGATACGAACGATTTTCGCCTCCGCAACAGAGGCAAAGCTCTATGGATATGGCCCCGGCCATTTCTCCTTTAATGTCACGGGCGGCAGGTGTGAACTCTGTAAAGGCGAGGGTTATCAGAAGCTTGAGATGTACTTCTTTGAGGACTTATACGTGAAATGTCCAGACTGTGCGGGCAAGAGATATTCAGCCGAGACGCTCCGTGTAACATACAAGGGCCTCACGATAAGCGACATATTGAATCTGAGTGTTGACGACGCGGCGGACATATTTTGGGACGAACCGGCGATCTCAAAAAGGCTCCAGCTCTTAAAGGATGTGGGGCTTGGCTATCTGACAGTGGGGCAGCCGGCAACGACACTATCCGGTGGTGAGGCTCAGCGCCTTAAGATATGCTCGGCCCTTGGAGTTGCGGCGCACAAGGGGTTTCTGTACATATTGGACGAACCGACTATCGGCCTGCACATGCACGACGTAAAGGCGCTGCTTAGTGTCCTGAGAAGGCTTTTGGAGTTAAACAGCACAATCGTGGTGATAGAGCACAATATGGACGTCATAAGGGAGGCAGACTGGGTAATTGACCTTGGCCCGGAAGGAGGAGATGCCGGAGGGACGCTGCTTTTCGAAGGGACGCCGGAGGACTTGCAGGAGTGTGAAGTGTCTCATACGGGGGCATGTCTCGAAAGTTTATCAGGCCAGTGATACGCCATCATGGGGGATTTTAAAATATTGATTGACGTTGATAAGACCCTTTTCTGGGGGACAGGAGTAATTCCTAATATCGGGGCTTGGGCTAATCTATTCTCTGGTCTCTCAGGGCAAACGCACTATGATAGATTTGCTCTCACTCCGCGACAAAAAATTGTCTCCACCCTACTTGCCTTGTCGTCATTCCGGCTTGTCCGGAATCTTATTTGGCTTGAGAATGTGTAGAGACAGATTCCGGACAAGCCGGAATGACCGATCTATTTCATTTAAATGCTACATTTTGCATTAGCCTAACTATGATATGACAACAATACGCATATAGTGCGTTCGCCCTGTCTGGTCTCTGGCAAAATGGCTCGCGTTCGTGTCATAATAATGGCAATGGAGAGGATAAAGAAGCATGTGAAGGTAGTCCCTTTGGGTGCGGCGGCCTCGGATTGCCAGTACTGGCGCAGCAGGCCGATGAGCGAACGCCTTGAGGCTATTGAGATGCTCCGTAAGCAATGCTATGGCAATATTACACCCGGGCCTCAGAGAGTTTGTCGGATTATTAATCGGCAAAAAGGTTGCATACCTTATTGTTGGAGGCTATGCCGTAGGATTCCATGGCCACCCCCGCTATAAGGGTGGTTTGGCTGTTTGGATAAGAAACACTGGGGAAAACATCTATTCAGAGAAATATCGGAGGTTAATTATGAATTTGAGAAAAAAAGCGCTCATAGTATTATCTATGTTGTCTGTGTTTATCTTTTCATGGGTAAACAATAGTATGGCGTGGCTTTCCACATATCAAAATGCCGATATTATTCTCAATGCACCTGGTTTTAATAATGCGGGTTACTTAAACTCAACGAATGACGGTCTATTATTCAATCATCCCATGAATATCTCGACCGATGGCACTCACCTTCTCCTTGCAGACACCATGAACAATAGGGTATTGATTTGGAATACCTTACCAAGCGGAAATGTGTCACCTGATATAGTGCTTGGGCAGACTGATTTTACAGGAAACGATTCCGGCTCATCTCTGAGTCAGTTAAACTGGCCTGTAGGAGTCACCGCGACAAATGGGAAGGTTGTCGTTGCTGATACGTGGAATCATAGAATACTTATCTGGAATACGTTCCCCACTAAAAACGGGCAGTCCGCTGATTTGTATTTCGACAATTTTCCAAAAGACACCTCCGGTGTAAATCGTGGATTTGACGGGGCGTGGCCGTGGGGGATTTGGACTAACGGCACAAAGCTTGTCGTAAGCGGCACACAAATAGGTAAAGTGCTCATATGGAATACCTTTCCTACTACAAATAACCAATCTCCTGATCTGATATTGACTGGCAATGGTGGACAGTTAAGCGGTGGTTTCAATACACCGAGAACTATTGGCACAGACGGCAAGAGCTATCTTGTCATAGGAGACCACGGCGCCAATCCTACGAATATGTTCTGGAATACGTTCCCAGGGACCGATACTACATATAATTTCGCTATAAATAATCCACAAAATGCCTCAGAGATGATGTGGGGTGGCAAGCTTACTTCCAACGGCAAGTTTGTCATTGTGTCATCCCCCGGGCTTTCTATATGGAACAATGGTGTGCCGACGAGTTCCAGTCAGAGCGCAAGTCTGTTTGTTGGAAGATTTCCCACGACATGGCAAGCTCAATACGATGAAAATTGCACAACCGATGGGTATCCCCTGGATGATGGCGATGGTACCGACATAGCAGTTACGACCTCCGGCCGGGTATATGTCTCTCTATATAACGGCAATAAGGTTATAGGCTATAATTCTATTCCCACGTATAAGCAGCAGTGTCCTGATTTCGTGATTGGTTCTCCGAATCTGGCGACAAACACATACTACTCAAATAAATATATCCAAAATCCCATACCTGCCACCAATGGAACAAGTCTTGTCGCTGGCTCCGATTTTGACAACACGATTTCGGTTTGGAAAACCATACCGTCTTCAAACTCCACGCCTCCAGATTCTACCTTTACCTTTTCTTCTTCCAATGTCCCTCCCAGTTCAATGGCGATTGCCGTTTTAAACAATACATGGGCTGCTGTAAACAACTCGCAAGGAGGGGAAGTCCATATATGGAACTCCTTGCCAAGCGCCAATACGGATACTGTATTTACTGGCGGCATAGGGACTGTTACATTTCAGGGTCTTTCAGGCATTGCGCTGGATAATAAATATCTCTATATTGCAGACAATGCTGCGGGTAAAATTTATATATGGAATGTGTTGCCTGATAAAAACGCATCTCCCGTATTTACCTTAAGCCTTAAGGGTGTGAATAGAATAAGCTCAGACGGGCAGTACCTTGCAGCGATCGTATATACGCAGAGCAATGGTACTTCTGTGCACAACACGGTAAATATATATCAAGTAAGCAGTCTTTCATCTTCATTAAACCCCATTGCACAGCTTCCTGCAACTGGGGCTTCATATGATTTTGCGCTTGGTCCCGGTAATGTCCTAGTTTCGAACGGACATCTTTTCATTGCCGATATCAATTATGGCCGTGTGCTTGTTTGGCAATCCACAGCAGACGCCGTCACCGGCAAGGATCCTGACGTCGTTCTCGGTCAGCCTGATTTAAAACAGGGAATGAAAGAGGCAATCGGCAAAAACAAACTCCTTCAACCTCTGGGACTGGCTTTTGCCAATGACAGACTTTGGGTAAGTGAATTCAAATTTCAAAGCAGGCTCCTCGGTTTTTCATCGTCTACCGACAGCAGCGACGCTGCTTCTACAATAAGTGCAATATATGCCCAAGATAGTACTTTCTTCGGTTCTAAATCAGGAGATATCCAAATAGGTACCTACAACGGCAGCAACTATTATGTCCAGTGGTTTTCCAATGGCACAGCTCTCTTAGCCTGGACAGACGGATATATGTATTACTACTATAATGCCAACTGGAACTCTTTTGGGATCTCATGGAAGGGTATAACTAAGGCTTCTTCCATGATAGACTCAATCTATGCCCAGTTCAGCAACTTTTTTGGCACTAAATCTGGAAGTGTACAAATAGGAACTGCAGGAACTGGTACTTATTATATGCAATGGTTTATGAACGGCACAGGACTTTTGGCTTGGACGGATGGTTATATGTATTACTACTATAACGGATATTGGTTTGCAATGAATATTGCATGGAAATGACAACAGAGTTTCATCGGCAGACATGCCATAGCATGAGAGCAAGGGAGCAATTTAATTTTATCGCCATCCCAACCATTGCGTCCAAGACGCACCCTTATTTGAGCACAATGCCCATGCCAGCTTGTAAAAATGCCGTAAGTGTCCGTATTGTAATGATATTATATTTTCTCATCGCGCGCTGAGGGCTTTTTTGATGGTAGTTGACTCCATACTATTGGTATTTCACTACCACTTTGCTGTTGATTGCTGTCTTTGTCTTGGAATGCCGCCCTCTCGCACTGCCATCTATCTCATTTTTGTTGAAATTATCTCATCGCGCTATGTTATTATTACCATGCGTTTTAATAAAGGTGGAGTTTCTCTATGCCTCTTGTTGGTGAGATATTTTTAAGTGAGATACTGAAAAAGCCGGTCTTTGACCAGAAGGGCGAGGACCTTGGCCGAATCAGGGATGTTGTTGTCGTCAAAGGCATTACCCTGCCAGACCTTGAAGCAATTATTATCGAAAAGAAAAAGACACTCTACTGTCTCCACTACAAAACACTGACCGTCTTCAACAAGCGCATCATTACCACTACTCAAACAAAAGACAATCTGCCGCGCTATGAGCGCTATGACGAGGACCTGCTCGCCGTGCGCGATATTCTCGATAAACAAGTGGTTGATATTAACGGCGCAAAGGTGGTTCGCGTTAACGATATTAAGATCGAAGCCTACAAGGGCAGTGCCGTGTTTGTGGCCATTGATGTCGGCATGAGGGGCATTCTAAGGCGCTTTGGCGTGGAAAAACGTGGGGAGAATTTTCTGCGCTTATTCAGGATTCCCCTTCCCTTTAATCTCATCAGGTGGGACTATCTACAGCCCCTCAGCCCTCGCCTTACGTCTATCTCCCTGACTATGCCCCAACAAATGCTCTCAAAGATGCACCCCGCTGATTTGGCCGATATAATCCACTCCGTCTCCAGAGAAGAGGGCGCGTCATTCTTTCACCAGCTTGACGTCGAATCTGCGGCTGAAACCCTTACAGAGCTTCAAACAGAGACTCAGCTTGAAATACTCTCAGGCATGGACACCGAAAAGGCCGCCGACATTATCGAGGAGATGTCCCCCGACGACGCGGCTGATATTCTCAGTGATTTGCCTGCAACCAGGACACAGGAAATCCTCGGCACAATCGAACCCGAGGACGCCGACAACATCGCCGAACTCCTCTGCCACGAACAGGATACCGCGGGCGGCCTTATGAACACTGAATATCTCATCTACCCCGAATCGGCAACGATAGCGGATACCATAGAGAAATTCAGAGAGGACGCCAAAGACATTGATACCATTTACCATATCTACGTCAGCGGGGAAGATGAATGCAGTGAACAGTTAGTGGGGGTTATCACGCTTAAGGAGCTGTTCCTCAGCGACCCCAAACTCAAATTGTGTGCCGTCATGGAGACAAATGTAAAATCCCTCCACCCTGAAGACGACGAGGATGTGGTTGCGGCCATGATCTCTAAATACAATCTCGTCGCAATTCCCGTGTGCAACGACGTGCAGCAAATGATAGGGCTGGTTACCGTAGATGACATAATTGACCAGATGCTGCCGCCGTCGGCAAAAAGAAAAAGGAAAAAAATCTGACGGCCAATGATTATTAACCGTGAATCCCAGTATATGGTGAGGTGGTGGACATGAACGACGACAGCACGTTTATCGGTTTTCTGATGAATCATAATTTTACCGTCACCTTGGGGCAGATTATTATGTTTTTCATCGCCAATTCATTGTGCCTGTTAATGGGGCGGTTCAGGTTGGGGCTGTTGCTTTCTTATACGTTTATTTTTTACTGGGGGTTTATTTACAACCGCGAATATTTGTTGGGCATACTTGGCGGAACAGAGTGGGGTCTCATGTTGTATATGTTTTGCGGCGTGGTTATCTTATTTACGTTTTTAGTGGCGTCGTTCAGTAGGGAATGACCACAGGTGCCGTTGAATTGCGTAAGAGTACGTCAGCAGCCGCCACGGTCTCTAATCAGGGCAAGCGCACTATGTGCGTGCTATTGTCATATCAAATGATGTAAGATGGAAAAAGTGGACACCAAAATATAGTAAAATAACTTACAAGTATGGAGGTGTTCAATGGAAAGGGTCCCGAATGGGAAGTACACGAGGGAGTTTAGAGAAGAGGCGGTCAAGCTTATGATAGATGGTGGATTATCGATACCGGAGCTCATCAAAAAGTCTGCTGATGAGGCTGGATTCGATCGCCCGACTTTAACTGCCACCCGTTGTGAATGACCTATGGATAGAGAAACTATGGTAGGCACGGGGGGGATCGAACCCATGTAACGCCGAATTTTATTCTTATATATCAATAAGTTATAAATCATAATTCTATTCTGTTGACCTGTTGTTGACCATCTTCTCTGCTGGTTTTATCTGCTTTACTTTATTTTTGAGCGATAATTTATCAAAGGCCGACTTCACACTCTCAATATTTTCGTGCATATACCTTTCAGTTATTTTTGTAGAACTATGCCCCAAAAGCTATCATACACTTGATAGTATCTATCTTAGACATCTCTATCTCTGTTTTTAAATTGGCTATGTCCTCTTTAGTGGCCATTTCTTGACGGAGGGCAGTAGCCATCTCCTTTAAGTCAGATTTTGTCGCTAAGTCATTACGCGTATTAAGACTTACTTCGCTGAATACAGTAAGAAGCGCATGCCGTCTTCGCCCAGCTTCTCTCTTAACACTCTTGGTATCGTTATCACGCTCATACCCCGATTATACCGCCCATCAGCTTTTCTGTCAACCCGCCGCCTCAAGAGGTTAAATCACAGAATATCGCACTCTGTGGCGGCCACCGATGCCTCGCCATCTGCTCCGGGGTAGTCCTGCAACTGGCGTGAAGGGAATCCTCCCCAAAGTTTTTTTTAGCGCTATTAATTAACCATTGACAAACCCATTTCTTTAAGGGTATCATCCTAGTCCATGTGGGATATGATTCCCTGTGATTTTTTACTTTCAGGAGGGTAGGGAA
>JADFYL010000100.1 GCA_015233045.1 Nitrospirota bacterium
AATCGCAGAGGATATGAAAATGTCCTTCACCCAAAAGGGACACAGCGGCGTACCGGCACCGGTGAAAATACACTCCTTTTTAAAAGATTATGTAATAGGCCAGGAACTGGCCAAAAAGATAATCTCCGTTGCCGTCCACAATCACTACAAGCGAATATACAGGCAGAAGGAAACTGACGTCGAACTTCAAAAGAGCAACATACTGCTTGCCGGCCCCACGGGCACCGGCAAGACATTGCTTGCCCAAACGCTGGCGCGCTACCTCGACGTGCCGTTTACAATAGCGGACGCAACTACCCTTACAGAGGCCGGTTACGTTGGTGAAGACGTAGAGAATATAATACTAAAACTCCTTCAGTCGGCAAACTTCGATATTGAAAGGGCGCAAAAGGGAATAGTCTATATCGACGAGATAGACAAGATAAGCCGGAAGTCTGACAATCCATCAATAACGCGCGATGTCTCAGGGGAGGGAGTACAGCAGGCCCTGTTGAAAATTATTGAGGGCACAATAGCCAATGTCCCCCCGCAAGGCGGCAGAAAGCACCCACATCAGGAGTACCTGCAGGTCGATACCACTAATATATTATTTATCTGCGGCGGTGCATTTAACGGCCTCGATGAGATAATCGAACAGCGTATAGGTAAAAAGACCGTAGGCTTTGGGGCAGAACTGTATAGTAAGAAGAAGAAAGAGAAGATCCTGACGATGGTAAGCCCTGAGGACCTGACCAAATATGGGTTGATTCCCGAACTGGTTGGCAGACTGCCCGTGATAGCCACCCTAGAGGCGCTCAACGAGGATGCACTCGTGCAGATTCTTGTAGAGCCGAAAAACGCGTTGACTAAGCAGTACGAAAAACTCCTTCACTTCGACAACGTAAGGCTGAAATTTACGGATAACGCCCTGCGCGCTATCGCAAAGAAGGCAATCACCAGAAAGACCGGGGCGCGCGGCCTCAGATCAATACTCGAAGAGGTCATGCTCGACGTGATGTACGAGATCCCTTCCCAAAATGGAATCAAGGAATGTATCATCAACGAGGAGACCATCGTTAATAACGTCAAACCGCTCCTTATCTACGAAAAACAAGTAGAATCTGCATAAATAAACGGGGAAGGGGCTGTCCCCTTCCCTTTTTGCTATAACATGGTTACTCCGTTTCCTCTTCCTCAACTCCAGTTCCTCAAATAAGGATATGAATTACTAAATAGGAATTTAATTTCAGATGTCATAGCCTCAAATCCCCGTAAACTCAACAATTAGTTTCTGGCACGATGTTTGCATTAATACTATAGTGAAAGCAAAACAGAGTGGACAGTGGGCAGCAAAGTGGACAGTGGGCAGCAGAGTGGACAAAAAGGCAGGATGAGCAACAAGGACAGGGCGTAAAAGTGCGAAGCAAGCGTAAAACATACAAATAATTTAAAAGGAGGTGTGAAGAATGAAGAAAATTTTTGCGATGGTGTTCTGTTTGGCAATGCTGGTATCCTTCGGTGCCGTGTCGTTTGCGGCCGATACCGCCCCTGCAACGTCGCCGGCGCCTGCGGTAGAAGCCCCCAAGGCTGATGACGCAACGACGGTGAAGAAGAGCAAAAAAGCCAAAAAGAGCAAAAAAGCCAAAAAGGCCAAGAAAGCCAAGAAAGCTGCTGAGGAAGCGCCTGCAGCGGCACCGGCACCTGAGCCGGCTCAGTAGCCGTAATAGAAATAGACTAATGAACTAAGGAGATAGCATGAAGAAACTGATGACCGTTTTAGTAGCAGCACTGTTCGCATTGTCGATGACCAGCGCTGTATTTGCGGAAGATAAGGCCCCGGCAGCATCCCCTTCCCCTGCCCCTAAGGTAGCTGAGAAGAAAGATGAGAAAAAGGCCGCTCCTAAGGCAGCTGAGAAAAAAGACGAGAAAAAAGACGAGAAGAAGGCAGACGCACCTAAATAAGTATCTGACGATTCAGCATAGAAAGGCAAGGGTTTCTTAATCCTTGCCTTTTTTGATTTTCCGATAATTCTGCTCAACGTATCTTTATCTTCGGCTCATAATCTTCGGAGGTATTTCTATTAATGCCGCAAATAGTATAATATACCGTAGGTAAGCTCAAATAAATATTAAGGAGAACATAAATGAAAAACGTAGAAATGGCTCTTGAAGGGAATATTTTAACAATAAAGGTAGATATCTCTAAGGAGTTCGGACTATCGTCGTCGGGTAAAACCATAATTATCGCCTCTACGGAAGGAAACCAGTCTGTTACAGGGGCAGAGACGATAAAGGTCGGGCTTAACGTATATAAAAAGAAATAGTTACTTCATACCAAACCGCGGAGAAATGAACCGCCTTAGAAATTTGTCATTGCTGGAAAGCTGGTATCGGGAGGAGAAGGGCATACCGCTACAGTAGTCCTGCGTGTCTCAATGCCTCTGCTATGCCTAAATCCTTAACGGCTGCTTCTCTTAACGCTTGGATTATTTTAACTTCCTGCTTATCTTCCTTTAATCTTGAGAGCGTTTCCTCTGATAGCCGTTCTAAAGTCAGCAGACGTTTATCGTATTCATCGTTTTTTCTAATAACAGGCGCAAGGGCAGTGCGTCTGTCCCATATTACCGTTGTCATCAGGACTCCCATACCTCCAAATAAAATACCGAAGCCCCATAGCATGAATGTCATCATCTGGTCAAATCTTTTGTCCACATCCGACTTCAAGGTATCCATTCTTCTCTCAAGGCCATCCATCCTTTTCTCAAGGCCATCCATCCTTTTCTCAATGGCGTCCATTCTTACGTCAAGCCTTATTAACCGGTCTCTGTCGTCAAGCGTGAAAGGGGTTTCCCTTACGCCAGAGGCCGCCATAGCCGCCGTGGAGAAAAACATTAATAGTACCAATGCCGCTATAACTCCTTTCATAGATATATTATATCAATAATACGGCAGGCATTTCAACAAATGACACATCCGTCGGCATGGAAACGGCGGTTACGTTTTACTTTGATGGTGGATTTAGGTTATGCTATACTCCATGCGATTAACGTATTGAGTTTGCATTTAATATGCTTAGGGAATTATTCATAAAAAAATTCGCGGTCATAGACGAACTAAGGGTGGAACTCCATGAGGGTCTTAATGTGTTAACAGGGGAGACCGGGGCGGGGAAGTCCATAGTCGTTGACGCGTTAGGGCTTATTCTGGGGCAGCGCGGGCAGTCTAACTTTATTAAAACGGGCGCTAAGGAGACAACGGTAGAGGCGATATTTGATGCCCCCGGCAATACGACGGCCAAAGACCTTGGAATAGACCTCTCAGATGAGTTAATCATTCGGCGAATTGTGTCTTCCACAGGGAAAAATCGTTCCTTCGTCAATGACTCCTCTGTGGGGATTGCGACCCTCGCTGAAATCGGGGCAACCCTTGTGGATATACATAGCCAGCACGAAAACCAGAGCCTGATGTCAAAGGCCAAACAGATGCGCTTGCTTGATTCGTTTGGCAAGATAGAGGGCACCGTAAAGGGATATTCAACAACGCTGGGCAAATACCGCGCCCTATCAGACGAAAAAACCCGTCTTGCTGACAATATTAAAGACAGGGACAAGCGCATTGAAATGCTTCGATTTCAGATAGATGAGATAGAAGCGGCTGACCTTGATGTAAAAGAGGCGGAGTCGCTGACAAAGGAGCGAACCGTGCTTGCGAACCTGACAACGCTGAAAGAGTTAAGCGAGAGCGCCTACGAGGTTCTGCACAAAAGAGACGGGGCGATGGAAGACCAATCTGCCGTTGTCGTGGATTCCCTTGAGAGGCTGGCGAAGATAGACGAAAGCGCGGCAGAAATTCTTACAATGGCAAAGGAGATGCAATCCTATGTCAAAGAACTCTCCGTAATGCTTCGCCGCTATAAGGACAACATAGACTTTGTGCCGGAGCGTCTTGACACCATTGAGACTCGCCTTGAGACGATAAGAAAATTGGAGAGAAAATACGGTGATACAGTACAGGGCATATTGGACTACAGAGACAGCGCCGCAGTGCAGCTTGATGAGCTGACGGCGATAAACGAAAAACTTGATACAATCGAGGAGGAAATAGCATCGGCGAAAAAACACCTCGAGGCAGCGGCACAACAAATCTCAAACCAGAGGGCCGAAACGGCCAGACGCCTTGAGGCAGAGATAGCCGCGACACTGAAAGACCTTGCCCTGCCAAAGGCGCGCTTTGAGATATGCCTTACACTAAACAGAAACGAGGACGGCTCGGTGGTGTTTTTCGGCGATGGGGCGGATTCGGTAGAGTTTTTGTTTACGGCCAACCCCGGCGAACCTCTGAGGCCGTTGCAAAAGATAGCCTCCGGGGGTGAACTATCAAGGGTGATGCTTGCCTTAAAGAGTGCCTTTGCCGAATATGACGACATACCTGTGCTGGTGTTTGACGAGGTTGACGCTGGAATCGGGGGCGAGACGGCGGAGCGTGTAGCTGACAAATTAAAGGAATTATCGAAAAGACGCCAAGTATTATGTGTCACGCACCTTCCACAGATAGCCTCAAGGGCAGACAGCCACATAAGGATACGCAAACACATAGCCGAAGACGCGGTGGCAATAACAGTAGATGCCCTGTATGGGCAGGACAGGCAGGTGGAGCTTGCGCGAATGTTAAGCGGCAGCATAACCGAAATATCGCTGGAGCACGCCCGTCAACTTCTAAAGAAAGGTGGAGAGGGTTGATGAAAGGAAAGATCGAGATAAACAGGGAACTGTGCAAGGGCTGTACGTTTTGTATAACGGCGTGTCCTAAGAAGATAATCAGATTGAGCGCAGGGTTTAACAACTCTGGATACATTCCCGCGGTTGTAGATGATATGGAGCAGTGTACGGGCTGTGCGATGTGCGCCGAGATGTGCCCGGAGGTCGCCATAGAGGTATGGCGGGAAGAGTAAAGTGGTGCCGTCCTACCGAACCAGATAAATCACGGCGACTATTGTACCGGTAGCCAGGACAATACGGCGCAGAGTTGACGGTTTAATCCAACCTGCCAACCGTCCGCCCATAACCCCTCCCGCAAGGGCGCATACGGCCATAACAGCGGCGGCAGGCCAGACAACCTTCCCTGAAAACAGGAAAAAGATTGCGGCCGCAATGTTAATGCTGAACGAGACCGTCTGCTTTAAGGCATTGAGACGGGTAAATGACTCTTCCACCACGAGTCCAAGCACGGCAAGCACGATAACGCTGAGGCCGGCACCGAAATAGCCTCCGTAAATGGCAGCGGGAATGATTGGCAGTATTGACCATCCTTTGTGCAGGGCCACCCCGTCGTGGCGGCCAGCACGGCTCATCACCCACGCACGCATCCTGTCCTGGAAGGCCAGCAACACCACGGCCATAAGAATAAGAAACGGCACAAGCCTTCGAAATACCTGATCATTGGTATTCAAAAGCAGCACGCCACCGCCTATGCCGCCAATAAGGCTTACTGGTAGCAGTAACCACAGCCTGGACAACTGGCCCCGCAGTTCTTTCATCTGTGCGAACGTAGCGCCGAGATAACCGGGGCAAAGGGCAATCGTATTTGTCACATTGGCCGCAACGGCAGGGACACCGACGGCAGTAAGTATGGGGAATGTGATAAGCGTCCCTCCGCCGGCAAGCGCATTTACCGCGCCTCCCAATATTGCCCCCAACCCTACGACGAGTAAATCAACCCCACTCATAACCGGCCTCCAATCCTCCGCTGCTTACCTGATTTCTTAATTTTGTTGAGGAGGTGTGCGCGCCACCTAAAAGGTATTGCCCTTTTCTGACATCCCACATTTTTCTGTTGTATTAGCCGACTGAACGCCTGATAAATCTGTACCCGGCATGTCGCTGTCTTTAGAGGAAGAAATAGCAGAATCATCAACAGCCGAGATGTTTGGCTCCGGCTCTTTTATCGGCGTTGCCACAGCCAGTTTGGGGCTGGCCTGTGGGTTGGTTCGTGGGTTGGTTCGTGGGTTGGTTCGTGGGTTGGCCACTTCCCCACCTGGCGTATCTGGTTGCACTTCTATTCGACTTTCGGATAGATTTGCGGGTTTACTATCGCCGGAGGGTGCGCCGGTGTCTTTAACTTTTTCGATGGCCGTCTTTAGAGACTTAAGCGAGGCTGTCACATGTTTCATTTTCACGATGGCCTTAGACATGTCATCTATTTTAGTCAATTCCGGTCTATGTTTTGTTGAAGGCTGAGGCTGGCTGGGGACACTAGCCTCGGCAACCGACATCTTAATAAAGTTCATTGATTCTCTTATTTTGCTGGAGGGCCTTGGGGCTGATTTCTTTGAACCTGACGATTTCAGGGCAGCCCCCTTCTCAAGCGTGGCAGGTGTCTGTTCGAGTCTCTGTAGCTTGTCATACGGCGAGGTGTTCCGAAGCATCCGGTTCTCAACGCTGTCAACAGAACGTGTTGCAGAAGTATTACTTCCCTTCGTGAAACTAAAAAGCCTTGTCGAATACACAATTACAACCAAAAAGGCCAGAAAAACGAGCACATAAACCAAAGGCCGCGTGTAATCAGGCTTATGTTTCTCCAGGGAGGTGAAGGCATACGGCCTTCTGATCAAATCTGCCGCCGCCTCTGCCGCGCCGGTATTAACCCTTATGTGATTGCTATCTCCGACAACATTTGAACCAAGCCCATCCTCCTGAAAAATCCTCAAACCCTCCGCGCTATCCACAGACATGGATTCCAAATAGACGCGAATATACCCTTTGGTATAGACTTCGCAGGGCAATGACCGAAAGTCCTCGTCTTCCAGCGCCTTCAAATAAGACAACTTCACCATCGTCGTCGCAGAGACATCCTCCAACGACAAATTCGCCTTCTGACGACACTTTTTGAGATAGTCTCCTATCACTATACCAACCCGCCCATATTATAAATATTTTATACAACAAAGTCAAATTATTTTTTTAGGTTTGTCAAGCCAAAGTAGAAATGTCCGCTGAAAGGAAGAACTGCCCGATGAGCCAATTATTTACGGGGGTTGTCTCGTTGTAAATGATACGAGTGAACAGACCGTTTTAACGCGGCCCTGCTATGGCCCAGTTAGTATCGGACACCGTATTCAGCAATTTTACGCTTTTTATTATCGTACCGTTCATAAACCAGACAACGTTGTAGCCGTAGGTCTTGTGTCTCCAGAGTATGTCCGGTTTGCCATCGCCGTCGAAATCGGCAATACTCACGATTTGCCAGTTGGCGTCCACAACCGTCAGGTCTGGCAGCATGGCGGCGGCTGTTACCGTTGCCCCGCTCATATACCAGTAGACGATGTAGCCGTAGGTTTGGTGTCTCCATAGTATGGCCGTTGAGTTGTCGCCCTTGAAATCTCCCATCCCTGCTATAACCCAGTTTGTGTCCGTAACTGAGGGCAATAACGCATAAGTTTGCACGGAGGCACCGCTCATGTGCCAGACGATATTTATACCGGTAGAGGTACTTCTCCACAGTATATCGGTGTTGCCTGTACCGCTGAAATTCCCCGTCCCAGCAATCGTCCATGTTGTGTCTGTTACAGAGGGCAAGAACTCTGCCGATGTCACAGATGCCCCTGACATATGCCATACGACATTGTAGCCGTAGATTTGGTGTCTCCATAGTACGTCAGTTGCAGTGCCGCCTCCAAAATTCCCCACGCCGACCATTTGCCAATTGACATCTGAAACAGTTGGTAAAATTGACATCTGAGGCGAGTCAGTACTGGCGTTGTCCCATATGACGTTTATACCCGTAGAGTAGTTTCTCCAAAGTATGTCTGCCCTGCCGTCTCCAAAGAAGTCGCCCTTAGTTGGTGTGGGTGTTGGTGTGGGTGTTGGGGTTGGAGTGGGGGTTGGTGTTGGTGTTGGGGTTGGTGTTGGTGTTGGGGTTGGTGTTGGTGTTGGGGTAGCTCCCGTGCCGGTTAACGTTACACTCGTAGTGGCCGCATTAGAGGCAATTTGCATAGTGGTTGATTTCGCGCCACTGGAGGTAGGCGAAAATGTGACATTTACAGCACAGCTGCTTCCAGGTGAAATCATAGGTGCAAGGCTTGAGCAGGTGCCGGCTGAGATTGCAAACATCCCCGTGTCACCCCCTGCGTTTGCTATTGAGCTGATGATAAGGTAAGCGCCGCCGGGATTGTATATCGTAAATCCGTTAGACTGGGATACACTCCCTGCCTGCACTGTCCCAAAATCAAATGTTGTGGGTGATACAGATATGGAAACGCCACCGCCACCGCCACCACCACCACCACCGCCGCCACCACCACCACCGCCACCACTGCTGGAAGCGGTAAAATTATTTCCAGGAGAGTCAGAGCCGTTTAGCGCCACACTCTTGCTTGATGGGGAGAACGTATAGCCGCTCAGGCCTGGCGTTACCGTATAGCTTCCGCCAGAAAGCCCCGTGAAACCATACATGCCGTTGCCGCCAGTGGTTGTTGTGCCGCTTGCGGAGCCGGAGAGGGTTACCGTTACCCCGCTTGCTCCTACAGCGTTTTTGTAAATTGTTCCGGATATCGCATAGGTGGTTGTTGTGGCAGCTGCTGCTGTGAAATTCTGCGTAACAGCAGACCCGCTCAATGTCACACTGCCGCTTGTTGGATTGAAGGCATAGCCGCTCTTGTTGGGCGTTACAGTATAGTTTCCATTGGGAAGCCCTGTAAAATAATACATACCGTAGCCGTCGGTGATTGTTGTGGCGCTGCCATCTCCAGAGAGGGTTACCAACACCCCGCTAACTCCGGATGCCTCCAACTGATAACCGGTTGTAATTGCCCCTGATATTGAGCTTGAGGACTGTGCGGCGGTTGTCGCTGTAAAGTTATTCCCGGTAGAGGCAGATCCGCTTAACGTCACACTGATGTACGATGGGGAGAATGTATAGCCGCCGTTACTTGGAGTTACAGCATAGTTGCCGTCAGCAAGCCCTGTAAAAGTATAGTTACCGCCTTTGTCGGTTGTTGTTGTGGCACCGGAATCTCCTGAAAGGACTACCGTTATCCCGCTTAACCCAGATGCCTCCACACCCCAACCGCTTGTAATGGTTCCTGATATTGAGTTTGCGGACGGTGCGGCGACTGTTGCTATAAAGTTAATCCCCGTTAAGTCTGACCCGCTTATTGTCACATGATAAATTGATGTGGCGAATATTGTACTACCGCTCATTATATTGAACGTAAAGCCATTCTTGGTGGGCGTTATGGAATAGTCCCCGTCGGAAAGTCCTGTAAAGGTATACACACCGTTGCTATCGGTAGTAGTTGTGGCGGTGGCGGCCCCGGAGAGGGTTAGCGTTACCCCGCTTACACCATAATCCTCCAACGACGTACCGGTTGCGATTGTCCCTGATATAGAGGAAGCCGCGGCAAAAGAGCAAGTCAGCATCAGCGCGACAAACAAAGTGGCCACTTTGACCAGTGTCAATAACTTCCCGCTTCCAAACATGTTATTCCATTCCCCCGCATTGTCTCATCCAATACCGGCGTACCGCGCAACACAATTACTGTGAAAGGTAATAATACATATCCACTTCTTTGGCAAGCCCCGCGATTATTTATTCATCATATCGAGGAACTCTTTGTTGGCCTTCGTGTTTTTTAGTTTGGCGAGCAGAAACTCCATGCTCTCCACGCTGCTTAGCGGATTCAGCACCT
>JADFYL010000101.1 GCA_015233045.1 Nitrospirota bacterium
GGGAGGAGGTGCTGTTTAACATTGTAAAGAATATATGGGAAGAGTGGCAAAATAGGAATATGGAAGAAAGAATAGTGGAATTCAGGACGTATAAGGAGGACAATTACGCAACAATAGAGATAAAAGATAATGCTGGCGGGATGAGTGAAAAAGTTGCATCGCGTTTTTCTTTACCCTTTGAGAGTTCCAAGGGCTTTGGCCGGGGTGTAGGAATGAACATAGTATATCAGGTCATAAAACAAAACAACGGTGAAATCACCTTTAAGACAAAAGAGGGCGAGGGCACCACGTTTTATATTAAACTCTCTATGCTTGAAATAAACAGGAGAGTTCTCTCACGATATCAGACGGGCAACAATACGGGCAACAGCAAGGAAGTTATTACCCTTGAATTCAACTCACATAAAAACAGCGACCACTCACATAAAAACACTGGATATTTGGTAGATTTAAGCATGGGCGGTCTTTTAGGGGTATTTAAGATAACCCCTCCTTATCCACAAATTGCCAGCAACGTTACAGTTGGCCTTGATTTTGGAAATGGCAATAATGTTTCAGGTCTCACCGGGTTGATTGCAAGGATTGAGGTAATTGAACAAAGCATGGATGATGGATATATCAAAGTGGCCGTCAGGTTCCATGAGAAACCGGAAATACTCAGAAACGAGAGACTGATGCGAATCCTGTCAGTATGCAGTATCCCGCATCGGGGATAGAGCGTGGGCGAGATTTACGGGGTGAGGGGGGGGTTACCCCCCCTTCGTCGTTAATCCTTTTGTTTCTATGTACGAGCCGCTATTAATCTCCAATTTTTACGGTATTGCCTGTAACGCGGAGTTTTCCCTCAATAAATAATTTAATCGCGAGGGGGTATATGCGATGTTCGCTCTCCAGTATCCTTGCCGAAAGGGATTCCTCTGTGTCGTCTGAAAACACTGGCACGGCCTCCTGTAATATTATCGGGCCGGAGTCAACTTCCTCGTCAACGAAGTGCACCGTGCATCCTGCTATCCTTACCCCGTAGTCAAGCGCCTGCTTTTGCGCATTCAATCCCTTAAATGACGGCAGCAAGGCGGGATGTATATTCATGATGCGCATTGGGAAGGCGTCTATCAGCGGCTTTTTAACCACACGCATAAAGCCTGCCAGCACTACCAGTTCCACCTCACAAAATTGCAGCTCGTCGGCTATGCTTCTATAGAATATATCCCTGCTTGCATAACCGGCGGGATTTATATACACATGCGGGATGTTATGTAGCCTTGCTCGTTCTATGGCATACGCCGAGCGGTTGTCCGTAATCAGACAGGCTATTTCGGCGTCAAGGGCGCCCCTGTCTATGGAATCTATAATGGACTGAAAATTCGAGCCTCTCCCTGAGGCAAGTACCCCTAGTTTAATCATCCTCCACCTCTTTTCGATTTGTCTGCCCTTCTATGCTTTCCTTATACAGCACCTTTTTGCTTATGCCGGTTGCTGAGGCAATCTCTTCAACGGCCTCTTTTCGCCTCATGCCGCTTTCAATTAATAGCCCTATTTCACTTAAGGCATCGGTGATGCTTAGCCCAGTCTCCTTAAAACCCTCTACCACAACTACATACTCGCCGGCTATCTTTGAGGCGGTGAGATGGGCAATCACCTCTTTGACAGTTCCCCTTTGTGTATCTTCGTGGAGTTTTGTCAACTCATGGCAAAGCGCAATCCTCCGGTTGCCAAAGACCTCCAGTAAATCATCAAAAAAACTAATGATCCTATGAGGAGACTCATAAAACACGAGCGTATTAGTCTCTACCCTCAGGGCATGTAAATCCTTCTTTCTCTGGAGGGTCTTTGGAGAGAGAAACCCTATGAACGTAAAGCGCCGGGTGGACAGTCCTGAAACTGACAGCGCCGCTATTGAGGAGGCCGGTCCGGGGATGGGAAATATCTCTATCCCCTCGTTTATCGCATCCCTAATCAACACCTCGCCAGGGTCGGAGATGCCTGGCGTACCCGCGTCTGTTATCAGCGCCACCGTGTAGCCGGCGTGCAGCTTGTCCATTATCACCTTTGACTTTATCTTTTCTTTTTCTCTCCAGTAACTTATCATCGGACGTGAAATCTCGTAGTAGTTCAGTAGTTTGACAGAGTGCCTTGTGTCTTCTACGGCTATGAAGTCCGCCTCCTTGAGGATTCTCAACGCCCGCAGCGTTATATCCTCAAGGTTGCCTATTGGTGTGGCGACTATGTACAGACAGCCCTTCATCTATTGTCGTTGACCACTGCGCTGCGCCTTATATTTACTAAGCCATACGATGTGATGTTTTTCCTCTTCGATTATCTCGTTTACGATGTGTTTTTCCCTGACAGAGTCCCTCATAGTATAAAAATAGAGCAGGGTTTCCTTTTCGAACCCTATGGCAAGGCCGACCGCGTGTAGCGGATCTGTTACGTTTTGCATGTGCAGCATGGCCTTGTCTTTACCCAGAAAAAAGGCGCTTTCAACGAACGCCCTCATATACTCAGAGATTTCCTGCCAGTTATCAGGCTCCTCCTGCGCGACCTTCTCCCTTAGCGCGGTAAAGGCCACTATGTGGTTTTTCTCCGCCTCTGCCAGCTTCGTAAAAAGTTCATAGACTTCCCTGTCTCCACCCTTAAACTTTGCCGCCAGCTCGCTATAGTATGAATTGCCAAGCACCTCTGTCCTTATGGCCATTTCTATTACTTCTCTTATTGAAAATGCGTCCATGTGGCCTCCCGTGTATTAATTTGGAAATTCCTTTTGTAATTCCCTGTTTATCTTAATTATCTCCTTTACGTCAGTTCCCACTATATCCCAGCTATACTCTCCCTTAAAATCCCTTTTCAGTTTTACGTTAATCGGTTTTTTCACAGGTTTCATCAGCGTGTCATTGTCTTTATTTATCTCAATCTCGTTTGGTCTGGCCGTGGCGCTTGGGGCAGATGTGGTGGCCGGTTGAGTGTTTACAATCTGAGTGGGCTGCCTGTTACAACCCGCAGGGACCAACAACGCCGCCACAGATAATACTATTACGTATGCCTTCACCGGCTCCCCCTGTAACCGTTTGTAATGGGAAAACGCCTGTCTTTCCCAAATGCCCTTCCCGTTATCTTAATGCCGGGGGGGGATTGTCTTCTCTTATATTCGCTGCCGTCTATGAGGGATAAAACCCTTCGCACGGTCTGCTCATCTATGCCAAGGGCGGTTATCTCTTCGAGGCTCATGTCCTTTTCAATGTACGACTCAATAATCAGATCAAGCGTTTCATATGGGGGAAGGCTGTCGCTGTCTTTCTGATTGGGGCGAAGCTCTGCTGTTGGTGCCTTAGTCAGCACACGCTCCGGGATTACCACCCCCATAGAGTTGCGCCTCAGGGCAAGCTGATAGACCATCATCTTTGGGACATCCTTTATCACCGCAAAACCACCGGCCATATCTCCATACAAGGTCGCATATCCCGCCGACATCTCGGACTTATTGCCCGTGGTCAGCACCAGCTGGCCGAACTTGTTTGAGATGGCCATGAGGATGTTTCCCCTTACTCTTGCCTGGAGGTTTTCCTCTGTCGTGTCAGGCGGCTTGCCTTCAAATGCCGGAGTAAGTTCACTCAGATATGCTGAAAAAATCCCTGTTATCGGGATTTCTGTCGTCGTAATTTTGAGATTATCAGCAAGTTCACAGACATCCTCTTTTGAGTCTATTGACGTGTATGGCGATGGCATAAAAATGCCCCTGACGTTTTCTGGCCCGACGGCATCAACGGCAATACAGGCGACAATTGACGAGTCAATCCCGCCGCTTAGTCCAATCACAACCGAGTTAAACCCATTTTTCTTTATATAGTCCCTTGTGCCGAGGACGAGGGCATTATAAATCTCCTCATAGAGGTCCATATGGCGAGGCGGTGAAACCCGCACAGGGGTTTTTTCCTTAGGTACCCTGTCGCAGACGAAGACTCTTTTGATTTCATTTTGACATAGGGTCTTGACCTTTTGCCGCCTGCGCGGGTCATGCAGCCGGGAGACGAACACGCCCTCCATGTCAAGGTCAACGACGACGAGTTCCTCAGAGAAACTCCCCGCGCGCGCCAAAACTTCACCCGCGGCGTCAAACACGGTTGACGCACCGTCAAAGACAAGCTCATCCTGCCCTCCGACGGTATTCAGATAGGCCAGTATGACGCGGTTGTCGGAGGCGCGGGCAGAGAGCATCGTCTCTTTGGTCCTTGATTTATTGAATCCATACGGTGAGGCGTTGATATTTATAATCAACTCCGCCCCGGCAAGCGACTGCTTATACGCCGGCCCGTCCGGGTACCAGATGTCTTCGCAGATATTCAGCCCTACGAGGCAGCCGCAGATTTCATATACAGGGCAGATATCGCCGCTCTGGAAATACCTAAGTTCGTCAAATACGCCGTAATTGGGCAAAAAAACCTTGTGGTACACATCCATTATCTGTTGGTTGTAGAGCACAGCGGCGGCGTTATAAATATCGTCTTTCTTATCAACAAACCCTACGATTGCCACGATGTCGTTCGTATGTCTTTTTATCTCATCGAGGGCCTTCAGGTTGTCCCTGATGAAAGACGGTTTAAGGAGCAGGTCCTCAGGGGGATAGCCCGTGGCGCATAGCTCAGGGAATGCCACAATGTCGGCGGCGTGACTTCGCGCGTCTTCAATGAACGCGATAATCTTTTCACTGTTTGCCTTTATACTGCCAACAGTCGGATTAATTTGAGCAAGGGCCAGCCGCAACGTCTTCATTGTCCAATTATAACAAAAAACTGCGCTCTGCGATAGCAAAATATTTCAGAATAAGTTAAAATACGATGAGACATAAACTACTGGCAAGGAGGACTGAATGGACTTAAAGGGTTTAAGATATATAGCCGTAGCGCTATTAATCTCATATGCGTTAGTGGCCTGTGCGCCGATGCCACCGGCGGGCACACCTCTGACGCATGAGCAGAGGCAGGACGCGCAAGCCTCCTGTATTGCCCAATATACGGCGGCGGGGGCGGTCATTGGCGGGCTGGGCACACTGGCCCTGGATACCCTCGTGTTTGGACGTACGCGTGGCGACAGGGTGGCGGCGGGGGCAGTTATTGGCGGAACGTTTGCCTTTGCTATGGCGTGGGGGCGATGTCTGCGCTTATTCGCCGATATCAGAAGTTATCCGGTTGCCGGTGCCGCCCAGACGATGACTCAGACTGGTTATACGCCGTCCACGGGGAGCTATGTAAAGTTTGCAAGCATGGCGATAACCCCTGAGACTGCCGCACCCGGCGGCAAGGTGAACTTAAACGCCGTTTATTACCTTCTGGACTCCAATATGAATAAGCGGGTTTACGTGACAGAGACCACCACTTTGTACTACTACGATGACAGCAAGAAAAGCTGGGCAGACCTCGGCAGTACCAATGAGCAGAAGACCGTTGACCTCGGAACGAGACGGGGTGAGATAACCTTTGACATACCAAAAGACGCCCCGGAAGGCAACTATCGAATCATGCTGAAGGTATCGGCAATGGGCAAAGAAGACTACTCGACAAGGGACCTCGCAGTGAGGAGGGGTTGAGACGGAGTTCTGGAAGCCGCCAACGAGCGGCAGCCCAAATTCAATAAATAAAGCGTGGGCGAGATTACGGGGTGAAGGGGGATTATCCCCCTTCGTCTTTATGCTTCTGTGATTGCGTTGCAACGGAGATAGTCTCATAATTCCCCTGCAGTCTACAGGGGTTCCGTTTTAATCGCCGCGAGGACTTTTTCGCACTCTGCTGCTATCTTGCCGACATGCCTTGTAACCGTGTCAAAGTCTGATTCGTTCATTTGGCTCGGGAGTTTTCTTAAATCCAGCTCCAGTTTAAACGCGCGGTTCTTTAGCTGTACCGCGCCCATGTTTGCCGACATACCTTTGATTAGGTGTGCCTGCCTTTTCAGGCCTTCAATGTCTTTGGCACCGCTTAGTTCCTTCAGTCTGCCTATTTGCACGGGGGCGTCCACCATAAAGGCCTTCATCATCTCGTTCAATATGTCTTCGTCTCCGCCTAAGCGGCCTAGTACCTCGTCTTTGTCCAGAACAGGGAGGGTCTTCGGGACCCTCTTCGCGGCCACAGGCGTGGTTTCGGGTGTCGTTTCTGTGTTTTTTGTGTGTTTTTCTATTATTTCATAGAGTGTTGCGGCGTCTAAAGGCTTCGTCAGATAATCCGTCATCCCTTTTTCTATACACACCTCAAGGTATCCCTTCACGGCATGGGCGGTCATGGCGATGATTGGGATATTTGGATTAATCTTGCCGTCTGAGGCACCCCTGATATATTTTGTGGCCTCAAAACCATCCATTTCAGGCATTTGCACGTCCATAAGGACGATGTCATACGCTTGTTTCTTTAGTGCCTCAACGGCCTCCCTGCCGTTTGAGACTACATCCACCGTGTGGCCCTTTTTCTCAAGAAGTCTAAGGGCTACCTTTTGATTGATTACGTTGTCCTCGGCAAGCAGTACATGCAGCGGTCTTTTCAATTCACTTAGCGTGTGGCGGGTTACCACTACAGGGTCATCGCTGTCACGGCCAATAAATGTCAGTCTTATAGTATCTGCCAAACTGTCATCATCCACCGGCCTTACCACATAGGCGTCTATGCCGATGGCCTTACAGCGGGCAGAGTCTCCTTTTAACCCCGCTGAAACTATGAGAATGACCTTTATGTCGTGTGTGGCAGGGTCGGATTTTATCTGCTCCGCTAAATCGAAGCCATCCATATCGTGCAACTGCAAATCAATAAGGGCGGCGGCATAATCACCGCTTTTGAGTTTTCTCATCGCATCATGCCCGCTTGAGGCACCCCCAACTTTATGTCCCTTGTTCTCCAGAACCTTGATATATGAATTCAGAGAAAGCATATTGCCGTCCACAACGAGAATGCTTATATTCGACGCGTCCTCGGCACCCTGCCCGCCCGTCTTCCTCATCCCAATAGCCCCTCTGCCAAATCTTGCCGTAAAGTGAAACGTCGTCCCCTCCCCAAGTACGCTCTCCACCCAGATACTGCCGCCCATCAGCTCCACTATCTTTTTCGATATGGTCAGCCCAAGCCCTGTGCCGCCATACTTTCTTGTCATCGAATCGTCAACCTGCGAGAAACTGTCAAATATCATGCCGAGCTTGTCCTGTGGTATTCCGATGCCCGTGTCTGAGACGCTGAAGTGTAAATGATGCGGTGACTTTGCGGCTAATCTTTCGTTGTCGTCTTTGGTCAGCGCGTCCGGGGCTGGTTTGACCTCTACGAGTATTTGTCCTTCATGGGTGAATTTCACCGAGTTATTTATGAGATTTACCACCACCTGGCGCAGCCTGCCGGGGTCTCCCTTTATCTCCGCTGGCACATCGCCGTCTATTCTGGTTATCAGCCTGACCCCCTTAGTCTGTGCGTCATAGGCCAGCGGCCTTATTGACGAGTTAAGAAGCCCCCTCAAATCAAAGTCTATCGCCTCAAGCTCCATTTTACCCGCTTCCACTTTCGAAAAATCAAGGATACTGTTTACCAAAGACAGTAGGTGGGCAGAGGATTGCCTGACCAGCTCAAGGTATTCCCTCTGTTCAGCGCTGAGATTCGTACCGAGAGTCAGCTCTGTCATGCCTATTATGCCGTTCATCGGGGTGCGAAGTTCGTGGCTCATGTTTGTGAGAAACGTGGTCTTTGCCTGATTGGCCGCCTCGGCTGCCTCTTTTGCCTGTATCATGGCCTGCTCTGCCCGCACTCGCTCGGCTATCTCCAAAATCAGCTTCTCGTTGGATTCGCTCAACTGTGCCGTGCGTGCGTTGACCAGCTCCTCAAGGTGATTGCGGTAGGTTATCAGCTCCTGCTCGGCGCGTTTTCTGTCTGTTATATCGGTTGATATCCCGCATACGGCATAAACGGTTGAATCCTGTTTATACAGGAGAAACTTTATAGACACGTACGTCCGGAGGGCCTCCGGCCCCTCACCGTGCCTTATCGTCTCCTCAAGTTCCAGCGGCTGTCCACTTTGAATCACTACCATGTCGTTTTCGTGAAACGGCCCTCCGTCAAATATCTCATAATCTGTCTTGTTCGTTATCTCCTCTTTTGTCTTATGAAACAACTCCTCAAAGCGCCGGTTTACCATCAAATACCGCCCCTCTGTGTCCTTTAGATATATCACCGCCTGCGCGTTATCCATTATCGCCTGTAGCCGCATCCAACTCTCATGGACGGCGTCGTCCACACGCTTTCTCTGGAGGGCGTTGATAAATATCTCACCCCCTACCTTCAGCAGGGACAGCACATCGGGGGCGTACTCCGTGCGTACCGCCGTTGAGTCAAAGCCCAGAAGGCCGTTGAGCCTGCCGCCGCGGCTTATTGGTATGGCAAGCAGTGATATTACGTCCGCCGCCATGAGGAGTTCTCTCTCGTTGGCGGCCTCCTCCGGCATATCACCGCCTGAGGTTATGTATATGTTTTCAAAGGCGCTTAACCTACCCATAAACCATGTCAGGCAATCCAATGCCTTGAGCCGCTGTGTCCTTGGAGGGACACCCTCCACGCACCACTCATACGTCTGCGTGGCCGTCTTCATATCTTCGGAGAAGATCACCACATAGCCCCTGTCCACACCCAGAAAATTGCCTATTGACGAAAGTGCGTGGACTATCCATGACCCCACCTCCTCAGAGGGAATCGTAATAAAGGTCGAAGAGATGGTAGTGATTAACTTTATCAGCTCTACGATGTACTGGAGTTTCTTCTCCGTTTTGCGCCTTTGCACTATCTCGTTCAACATTCGCTGATTTACTTCTACGACTTCCGACGCCCCTTCCTCTGTCTTACGCTTGTATTCGTTGAAATTCTCGATGAGACGGTTAAATACCATAGACAAATTCGTCATATTTTTATCAGGCTGAAGGTTAAACTGTTCCTCGGAGATTTTTCTGACAGCAAACATCAGTTCATTTATGGGTTTTTTGATTCTCCTGATTATCAAAAGCGACACCGCCAAATTCAACGCCAAAAGCGCAATGACAAATAGCGCCAGCACAATGCCATCATGTGCCAGCAACGGCAGTAACAAACCTATGCCAATAAGGGCCGCCCCCGAGGTGGCTATGATAAGCAGGTCATGCCTTAATGAGATTGCCGATTGTCTTTTCATCAGATTTTGGGAGACACGCTGTCCTCCCTACTGGCCCGACTTGCCAAGCACGGTTATAAATTCCTTTAGTATGTCGGCGTCGTATAAATCTTTGTGGTCGCGCAAATATGTAAGCGCCTCAAATGGGGATATTGCGTTAAATCCCGGCCGGGACGTCGTTAACTGATCATAGGTATTCGTTACGGAGATAATCTTGCCCGACAGATGAAGCTTATCCCCCTTCAGGCCCACGGGATAGCCCGTCCCCATGAGATTTTCATGGTGTTCCAGCAGAGGAAGCAGCGTCTCAGGAGTGATTCCCTTGTATAGTTTGACTATGTCAAGCCCTTCATAGACATGCCCCCTCAGTAAGCCTACCTCAAAATCCGTAAGGCGCTGCAGCGGCTTGTGCAACACCTCAGGGGGTATCGTACTCATCCCTATGTCATGCAAAAGACTCCCCATGCCTATGGCAAACAGCTCGC
>JADFYL010000102.1 GCA_015233045.1 Nitrospirota bacterium
TATGTGAGCGTTTTGGCGGCGCCGGTACTGTTGCTTTACGCGGTAAGCAGGTTTGTTTCTTACCGCACGGAGGAGCCTGTAAGTATTGTGTTTGCCAGATTTGGATACTTTCTGATTCCCCTTGCGTTTGCCAATCAGTTGGCTGTTGCCACATTTCATGAGTTATTGGTAAACGGTAAACTGAGTGTATACAACATTATGGAAATGATCGGGTTACACAGGCCGCAGTCTGCCACAGCCCTTGTATCAATGGAGATAATAAAAGTGTTTCAGATTCTTGTTTTGCTTGCAGGCACCACAATGTCAGGGTTTTTGGCGCATCGAATTGCAAAATCCAATTACAAGGGTAAGCAGGTAACAGGGGCTTTTATACCGTTTTTGCTCTTATTGATCTTTATTGTTCCATGTTACTTTTATTTTTATTTTGCAGAACCGGAGCATAAGCCAACAGAGCATTTACAGTCACCCGTTGCAGCTATGCCGTCCTTATCTTTTCTGCCTCCAAAACCAGAGAATGCTCCGACCGGTATCAGAGAATACGTGTTGGCAGGATTTAATATTATGGCCGAGACCAGCCGCTATGCCCCGGCTTTTACCGGTAATGCACTCTCCTGTACGAGTTGTCATTTTAACTCGGGTATGGAAAGCAACAGAAAAGAAGGGGGTATATCTCTTGTCGGCGTTGCGGCTGTTTATCCTAAGTATACTAAAAGGCATGATTTTTCCACAGACCTGGTTACACGTATAAACGATTGTTTTAAACGCAGTTTAAACGGCAAGGCCCTTCCTGTTGAAAGTAAAGAAATGGCGTCAATAGTAACCTATCTGACATGGATATCCAAAGATATTCCCATATATGCCGATGTGCCGTGGCTTAGCGCAAAATTTCCCGACACAGGCCACAAACCTGATCCACTGGCCGGGCGGCTGCTGTTTGGACAGAAATGTGCCGCCTGCCATCACATGGACGGTTTGGGAACTAAGGGAGCGCCTCCAGTGTGGGGGCAGGGTTCCTATAATGACGGCGCGGGTATGAGCAGGCTGGACAGGTGCGCCCCATTTCTTTTATCCAATATGCCGCTTGATTACCCCGATCTTAGCCCCGACCAGGCCTTAGACCTTTGCGCCTTTATAAACGGAAAACCACGGCCAACTTTCATGGAAAAAATATAAGGGCAACATTGTCAGCAGTTTTTAGCCGGAGTACGTAAGCCGCCAACGGGCGGCAGCCCAAACGCAACAGATAAAACGTGGTGAGATTTACGGGGTGAAGGGGAGGTTACCTCCCCTTCGTCGTTAATCCTTTTACTTCTTTGATTGTGTTTTGGCCTCAAAATCAGGGCGTTCCTTTGAATTGATATAAGCGGCAACATCAATGGCGTCTTGTTCACTGAGATTTGCGGCCGCATAAGGCATGGAAGATTTAATGAACGAGGCCGCTGTTTGTAAATTATACATACCGGCGCCTTTGTTGTATGAGCGAGCGCCCCAAAGCGGGGGGCAGCCACCCGGTGAGGCTCCCGGCAATTGTATTGCTTTAATGCCCTGGCCGTCTTCGCCGTGGCATGAGCCGCACTGCGATTCATAGACCTTCCTGCCATTTTCCATATTCGCGCTCCTGGGGTTGACGCTAAGGAGCTTCATGGTGTTAGGCCCTAAAGGTGCGACGGGGTTCATCTTAATGACAGTCCCCTCAGAAAGCCACGTAATATATGAGGCAATGGCAACAACCATCGCGCTGTCAGCGGGGGGCCGAATGCCGTTCATACTTCGCATAAAGCAATCGGCGATTCTATCAGCAAGCGTGATGACGGCTTTTTCCCGTGGGGAGTATGCGGGATAGGCGGCGGCAACACCGATGTAAGTCAGGGTTTTCAAATCCATACCATTGTTCAGATGGCAGCTTGAGCAGTTCAGGGCATTACCGTCGTATTGTTTGGACAGCGCATGTCTGGAGGTCTTCAGGGAAATCTCACGCCCAAGGGCAACAGTTCCACTAAGCTTTCCGGCAGAAACGACACCCTCTTCACAAGTCGCCGACATTACCGGCAAAAGCAAATATAAAACCAAAGCAAATAGCAGTGTTTTAGAATATATAACATTTTTTGTCAAATGTCCCCTCCGTATCAGTCTCGCTTTAATCCCTTTGCCAGAGGCCCAACGCCTACATAGCCCGTTCAATACTATCTAAAATATCCTGTCCATTATTTTTATAGTCCAGGGCTTCTGCCTGATATCCTGCTATTACTTTAAGCTCCCTGCCAAGTCTAATATAAGCATATCCAAGTGAAAGTTTATCACTTATTTTTTCATAAAGTTTAATAGCCTTGAATACTTCTTCTATCCCTTTGTCTATATTGTTATCTCTGATAAAACAGAATCCTATACTACTAATACAGTTAGCCTCACCTAAAATGGAGCCAACCTGCTTGTATAAAGACAGCGCATCATTATAATATTTCATGGCCTCTTCGATTCTTGATTCGTTGAAATGAATTTCACCAATTCTACAGATGCAGGCAGCCTTACCTACGGGAAACTCCTTCTTTTCAAATAAAAGCAGCGCGTCATTATAATATTCCATGGCCTCTTTGTATTTTGATTCATGTAAATAAATGTCGCCTATACTTTGAATGCAGTTAGCCATGCTTAATATATCCCCAGCCTGCTTGAATATCGACAGAGCGTCATTGTAACATTCCATTGCGTCTTTGTTTCTTGATTCTATTAAATGAATATCGCCAATCCTCATAATGCAGATAGCCTGGCCTGAGGTTGCTCCAACCTGCTTGAATAGATGCAGAGCGTCATTGTAACATTTCATTGCGTTTTTGTTTCTTGATTCGCTGAAATGAATGTTACCAATATTTATGATACATATAGCCTTTGCTAAAATGTTACCGACTTCCCCTGCAATTTGACTTGCTTTTTCTAAAAAAGATGTAAATTCTTTTGTTATTCCTATAAATGGTGAAAAATCGGTAAAATTTATAAGTATTTTGAAAAGTACATCTTTTTCTGATTTTGAAATCAGGTACTCTATAACCCTAAAAATATCAGGAAGCTCTTTAATTAACTCTTTAATATCCCTCTTGCCAGTTCCGAAAGTCGTATTATAATATTCCTCTGATTTCTCGACACATAAATCTAACCAGCGCTTCTCGATAGCCGCGTCTATTTCATTTTCATGAATCATTCTCTTAAACATTCCATAGGCATAGGTTCGTATTGGGGCAAGCATGGGGTACGTGTCTCCATCAGGCTGCAATATCAGAGATTTGTATCTAAGTGATTGAAAATTTTGAGGTGTGAGCGCGGGAAGGATTCTTTGAGCGTCAGCTTTTTTAAGTCCGGCTGGAAATAAGGAACAGACAAGAAACAGAAGCCTTTCGTTCATATCCTTTATTTTAGAATAAGAAAGGAAAAAACTCTTTGCAACGCTTTGGTCTTTACTGGCTTCTTCTATCGTTATTTCATATTCTTTTAAAACATCAAGATTTTGGTTTTTCAATTCCTTCGTTAAATTATCAACCTCCCACACAAGGTTAGGCGCGGCAAGGACTATCGCTAACGGCACATCGCCTAACTCATCAAGGAGGTTGTTTAAATCCCCTCTGTTTAAAAAATCTGCCAAATCAAGATCATCGGCCAACTTTCTAAGAAGTTTCTCTGAGTCTGTTCTGTCTAACGTATTTACAGGTATGACTTTCTCTATGCCGGATAGACCAAGCATATCTCTGGATGTGATAAGTAGTTTAACGCCGCCCGCTCGCTCTAATAACCTTCTGATAAACCCCTGCACATTAGCCCTGTCTGTAAGTGGGTCTTCAAAATTATCTAAAATCAATAGACAATTTTTATCATGTAACCATCTAAATAAAGTTTCCTCTTTAGCGTCCTGTGATTCAGGATTGTAGGCGTTAATCTTTGCAATAAGACTATCTAACGCCACAATTTCCTGAAACGAACAGAAATACGCGCCGTCTTTGAAATCCGCAGTCAGCTTCTTTTGCAACTCCTCAGCGATAGTCGTTTTTCCAATCCCCGGAGGGCCTAAAAGGGTAATCAGCCGCCTGTTCGGTTCGCGCAGTAACACCGTAACCTCATCAATAACGCTATCACGTCCTAAAACTTTAGGCGTGGGCGCAGAATGCGTCACTTCCGGTTCCGGAGGTTCGCTTGTCGGTATGTCTGCACAGTTCTCTATCTCAAATATATCTGATTTTAAGTAACCGCCGTCTTCTTCTAAAGTGAACGATTGATCTCGTTCTATTCGATAGCTGCCACCTGTCTTCTTATTTCTTATTCGGGGCCACCACTTAATCTGGCCTTTTCCATTTTCAATTATGATTTTGCCAGCGCAGTAGCCGTGGATTCTATCCCTTCCAATTTCCAACTTTCTTATTCCAAACAAGGAAACACCCTGAAATTCCCGCCTAAAGTCAGACCCTCCATCAGAATAAATGCTATTTCTTCCTTCATGTATATGGCCGTACAGATGGGCGTGAAATCTACCGTCTGGCGCTATGTCCGATGTGAAATATTTGTGTACTTCTGTGGGTTTATCAGCGCCGTTCAGCCACTCAGTTGGATGATGCGTTACTAAAATATTGATGTGATTTTTACCACACCACTGTGGAGCATCACCATCACAAACACCATGAATCTGCTTAACATCTACCGCGATATTATATTTGTTGGCAGCCTTCGATAGATGCAAAAAAGCAGAATTCAGCCCTATAAATCCAAACTGACACCCGTCTTTGCCCATGATCGCGGAGAAATCGCCGGGGATGACCCCATATTGAGTATTATCAGGAAAGGGCAGGGCAAGGGCCGATGTTTTCAGAAAATAAGAATAATTTGAAAATCTCCCGTTTATAAATAGTCTGGCTCTGCTGGGTGGATCATTAAAAAATCTTTCTCTCGTATTATCATTTGAGTGCCAGCTTGCTAAGGTATCGGCCTCTTCACCATCAAGCCTCACTAAATCGTGGTTACCGGGTACGCATAGGAATTTAACATTTTTATTTCTAGGGTCAAGACTTACCAGCTTCGCAAATAGATCGCTTAACTTATTGATAACTCCATTAAACTCATCTTTCGTGCCGTTCTGAGTTAGATCACCCGAAAAGATAACAACATCAAAGTGGCCGGCCATCTTATGAACTTCCTCTAAATCTTTATAAAACTCATCTCTAACCTTCGGCCAGAAATCCTTTAGTCTTTCGTCATTCCAGTGCAAATCCGACAAGTGCAGCCAGTTAAACTCAACAGGTGCCATAATCCCCTTAACCTCAGTGCGGCAATATGATAAGTGATAACGTGAATGATATTATAAAACAATATGAAAGTCAATAACAATTTCACAATCTGATTTATTTAGAGATTTATTCAGGGCTTCCATTATTGCCTTGCTTGCGGCTTTACAGGGGGAACGTCTGCTTCCTCTATTATAAGGCTGCCGCATGGTGTTTGTGGCTTTTAGTGGCCCTTTTCAGGTTTGAATCTTATGCGGACTTCTGTGCCGTTTGACCCGTTAAACTCTATGGTTCCTTCGAGTTGATTTATAAGTACACCGATCAGAGTCAACCCTAATGTCCTGGCGTTTTTGAAGTCAAAGCCTTCAGGCAATCCAACGCCATTGTCTTTTATGAATATTTCAACCTCATTATTGTCTAATATATGCGCCGCCAGCAAAATCTCGCCAGCCCTATTGTCCTTGAAGGCGTGTTTTAGTATATTTGTTAGAATCTCATTTATTATTAAGCCACAGGGAACAACAGAATCTACATCTAATACAAAATTTCTTACGTCTAATTTTATATCAATCTTATTTCTATCAATGTCGAAGGCAATAAATATATCATCTGAAAGATGCGTTACGTACCTTTTAAAGTCAATATCCGAAAGATATTCCGTGTGATGCAGTCTGTCGTATACCAGCGCGATGGTTCTTATCCTTGTGATGGTATCCACAAATATGTTTCTGTCTGATTTATCCTTGATGTTGTCAATGTTAAGCCGTAGAAGTCCTGAGATCACTTGCAGATTGTTCTTTACCCGATGCTGCAATTCCTCAAGCAACACGTCCTTTTCTATGAGAGACCTCTTTAAATCCAGCTCCGCTTTTTTGAGCGCGGTTATATCCCTTACAACCGCAAATGAGCCTGAGCTGTTTTGATTATCATCGAGTATGGGCACCGCGGCAACCGAAACCGTGATTTTCCCCCCATCTTTACGTATGAATACATCCTCTGTACGCACTTTAACGCCAGCTTTGCGGAGCTTAATTATTGCGTCTTCTGTCGTCTGTTTAGCCAGCTCATCTATTAATTTAAACACTGGCACACCTATCATCTCCTCAACCGTGTATCCAAGCATGTCAGCCATTGCCTTATTGACAAGCGTAATTATATTTGTCTCATCAATCACAACCACTCCGTCTTGTGAAAGCTCTGTGAGCTGCCGGTATTTCTTTTCACTTTCTTTCAGTTCCCTCGTTCTTAGGGATATAAGCGTCTCAAGATTTTTTCTATAATCATCCAGTTCACCCTCGACATGCTTTCTTTCAATGACGCCGGCAAGTATCTGGGCAACATTTATCAGAAATAATTTATCCCTATCATTCCGTTCATATCCTTCATCCACATAGATATTGATTACTCCCAACAATTTGTCAGGGGCGGCAATTGGGATACAGTAATGTCCATGCCGGGTCATATCACGATATGTAATAGTGTGCCCTCCTTCGCTGCAATCCGATGAAAATACTATCCTTTTTGTAGAGGCCGCTGATCCACATATACATGTCCCATAAGGAATCTTTGAGCAGACAACCTTCTGTTCCTCGCTGAAGTTATGACATGCTATGATTTGCAGCATTCTATTTCTTTCATCGCAGAGATAAATACTTCCTTTTGAGTGCAATGAAATCATAGTGTTTGTCAGAATAATCTCTAATATCATCTGTAATTGCGTGGCAAGAGAATCAGGTGATAATGATATTTTAAGGATAGAGTTTAAAATTCCCTGTTCTTTTGCATATCTCTCTGTTATGTCGAGTTTCTTTCTATTGATTTGTTCCAGCCTTTTCTGAGTTGTAATATCTCTAAAAATTCCGATTATCAATTTCTCATCGCCGTTATCAATTACCCCCGCGCTGATGCTCACGTCCAATATCGTCCCATCTTTGCAAATCATTTTATCTTCCTCTACGTATGATTTGCCTTCATATGATTTACCTTTTTTAACATGTTGTACAAAAATTTTGGAAAACTCCCTGTTTTCTTCCAGCACATCAACGGGATGGAGCTGCCTCTGGTGCATACCTATAATTTCTTCCCTGCTATAACCAAACAGTTCCAGCGCCTTTTGGTTTACATCTACGATAATGCCCGTTTCTACGTTTGCGGTCATAATTGCGTCGTTTGCAAATTCGACAATAGCCCTGTACCTTTCCTTCAGGATTTTATGGTTTAGAGTTCCTTGTGGTGGCTGACTTTCTTCCCCTATGAGCTGCTCTTTTGTTTTTTCCGCGCCCTCGTTCACTGAACATCCCCCCATTTAAGCATTGATTCATTTAGAAATCGCCAGATTAAATACCTCGTCGTAAAAGGCCGCGTCGGCAACGAAATCTATGCAAAGCGCCAGGACATCAGACATCGTATCGGGCAGCTTTGCCATGTCTTTTTCTGTTGTAAGTATGACTTCTGCGCGGTGTGCCCCTGCGGCGCGAAGTATCTTTCCCGCGTCGGCCCCTGTGTAGTAGTGGTGGTCTGTGAATTGCATCATATGAACTATATTCGCGCCCAATGAACAGAGTGTTTGATGAAAGCCGTCGGGGTTGCCGATAGCGCAAAACGCCATGACCTTTCTGCCGACAATATGCGAAGGCGGGTATGTTACACCGTCATGGCCGACCAGATATGACGGCGTGTGAGCTGCCCCATAAACAAACTTCGATGAGGCCGGTTGCGGGATTGTTATGCCGTTAATCGAATAACCAGACGTATAAAGTTCCTTTGATGGACGCGCCATTTTGGTTTTGACAATGAGGTCAGCCCTTTTGAGTGCCTCTATGGGTTCTCTCATGCGTCCCGTTGGAAGGAGGCCGCCGCCTCCGAAAGGGTTCATTGAATCTATGAGGACGATGTCAACTGCACGGTGCAGGCCCCAGTGTTGAAACCCGTCGTCGAGGATAAAGAAGTCCCCATGTTCAGACAGAAGCCCTGCCTCGTATCTGTTGGCGCCTTTGATGATTTCAACGCCCGGCAGTCTACGTGCCATCAGCACGGGTTCGTCGCCGCCTTGCCGTGCGGTCACTATCGGGCCCATGCCGCGGGATATAAAGCACGGGCCTTTGATGCTTCCCTTGTAGCCGCGCGTGAGGATTACAGGGCGCAGACCGCGCCTTTGGGCCTCCTTCGCAAGCGCGATAGCCGCCGGAGTCTTTCCCGTGCCTCCCAAAGTGAGGTTGCCCAGGCTTATGACCGTATGCGGCAGCCGCCCACGCCTTTTCAGAGCGCGCTGTTTTTCCCACGTGAAGGCCGAATAGTAGATGTATTGCAGTGGATTCATTGTAAACCTTACCGCTGAAAGTGTATATTTTTCTATCCAAAAAAGAAAAGAGGTTCGATAAAAATATGTTATATCAACTATGGCACTGACGCAAACACCTTCTTGACAATACCTGCGCGTCTGATTTAGTATTAAGACATGGCTGAGAAGAGTTTACGAATGCTTATTTTGCACTTCGACCAGAAGAGTATTGATGCCACGAAGGGTATTTTGCAGTACCTGGGGTATGGGAGTATTACGGGGGTTTCCGTGCCGGCACGTGTATTTAACGTGCTTAAATCCGAGAAGTTCGATCTGCTTTTTGCTGACTTCAATACCATTAACATGTACGAAGGAGAGTTTCTTGACGCGTTAAGGGAAAACCCCGGACAGGTTCCCGTCAAGGTAATACTCCTGATAGACAGCGAAATTGCGGTGCAGGACCTTAAAAAAATGTACAGAGACGGCATTACCGCAATAATTAAATACCCATTCCAGCTCAATGAAATGGAAAAGGCCATAGAAGACTCCATCAGGAGCGTTCCAATGGCCGTTAGTAAGACAATCAGAAAGATCAGGGAACTGGACTTCTTTTCTTTTTTGACAGACGAAGAGCTGATAACACTCCTGAAAATCAGCAAGTGCCGAAACTACAAAGAAAACGATATCATCTTTGAGGACGGCCAGCCCGGAGATAGATTCTATGTCATAGTGGATGGCATTATTGTCATATCACAGATGGTTAATAAAAAACGTGAACAGGTGCTGGCGCGGTTAAAGCGTGGCAGTTGTTTCGGCGAGATGTCCATCCTCGACGGCTCTCCACGAACAGCAAGGGCAAAGGCCTACGACGATACCGTGTTGCTTGAGTTCGACAAGAGAATCATGGAGGGCTACGACGACATTGTTACCCTTAAACTCTTTAAGAAACTGACCCATATCTTCAGCAGACGCCTGCGCGGCGCCAACATAAAGATCAAGCAAATGATGGCCGACCAGGCAAAATTAGCAGGCCGCGCCCA
>JADFYL010000103.1 GCA_015233045.1 Nitrospirota bacterium
AAGATATTGACGCTCCTGCCGCTTTTAAATAGTTTTTACCTGTCCTGTTATTTTGAACCGACAATTCATCCTGATTTCGGGTCAATAATTAAAATGATACCCGATGAGCACAGGAAGAAGGTCTTGTTTACGACAAATTTATCAAGAAAACTCTCAGACGACGTAATAGAAGGATTGACCAACAGCGGCTTTAACTATATAAATGTATCATTGGATTCTCTAAATCCCCAGGTATTTGAGGGCCTGCGCAAGGGGGCGCGGTTTGATGTGTTCTATGACAATCTTAAATGCCTGACAGACGCCTTTTCCGCAAATCCCAACGCCCCCCCACTTAGATACATAACCATTCTGAACAGGCACAATGTTGATGAAATACCAAAGTTGATAGAGGACTGCGCGACTAATTATCTTTCCACAATGAATGAACTAAGGACATTTGTCCCAATGCCGCACATCAACAAGGACTGGATAAAAGACAATGAAATAACAGAAGACAGGCGCAACACCCTATGGGAGACACTTTACGAATTTCCTCATAAGTGGATGTATGTGGATTACGGCAAAAAATCTGAATATGACGAATTTTTTGATTCATTGGAAGACCCTAAGAAGAGAAAGATTTACTTCCTGCCGCCGTTTACAGGACTGCGAATCTCCTCGGAAGGAATCGTGGAACTCACCCACATGGGTATCGAATCAAAGTATGACATAAACAAGATGGACGACCCCTATGGCGTGTTTAAGGAGATACTGGCCCTCCACCATCTTGACGTGGAAAGGGCGGGGGAGATAAAAAATCTTCACGGCGAGAAACTGAGCATCATAAAAGAAAAAGACAATGTAATAAGCGATAAAAATGCCGCAATCCTCCAAAGGGACGATTCCATATGCAATTTGATGAGCGAGAGAAACGCCCTTACCGAGGAAAAACACACGCTGACTGCCGAAAAAGACGGCCTTACAGACGAACTCGCCACGGTTAAGGCGACATATTTCTATATGCTTTCGCAAAAGGATATGGTCGGCGTATGGAGAAAATTCAGGCACTCGGCTGGAAAACTCTTGTTTAAGAATAACCCGGAACTAAAAAATCATATAAAGAAGACCTTAAGAATCGGCAAGTGAGACCACCCGTGCGAGTTTCCTTCATTATCCCGAACTGGAACCACAAACAACTCCTCGATGAGTGTATCACATCTATAAAGGCATTAACAGGGGATTTTGACAAGGAGATAATAGTTATAGATAATGCGTCAGGAGACGGCAGCGCGGCATTTGTCAAAGACGCACACCCCGACGTGATTTTACATCGCAACCAGCGCAATGTTGGCTACGCAAAGGCGACCAATCTGGGGGTGTCGCTGTCGGGCGGACAGATGCTTTTCTTGTTGAACAACGACATAAGACTCTTTCCAGACTGCCTGCGGGGGCTGTATGGCTGCCTGAAAGACAACCCGCGTGCTGGGGCGGCTGCCCCGCTTTTGTACTATCCAGACGGCAGATTTCAGATATCATGCCGGCGTTTTCCTTCGCCTGCGGCATTGGTTTTGGAGCAATTTGGCGTGTTGCGGCTTGGGCGGTTCAGGAAATGGAAGCTGACGCAAGAGGAACACCACTGCTTAGGTGAAGTGCTCCAGCCCATGGCCTCGGCGCTCCTTATAAAACGGGAGTGCTGGGATGAGGTCGGTGCGTTGGATGAGGACTTTCCTATCTTTTTTAACGATGTTGACTGGTGTTACCGGCTGTACAAGGATACAAATTTTACGATTGCCCTCTGCCATGGCGCAAGGGCAATTCACCACGAAGGTGTCTCAGTAAACCGCCTTGGATTCAGGAAGAAGATAAACTTTTACAGGGGACTTTTCGATTTTTATAAAAAACACTACCTCATAAGACAGAATTAGTGGAAAGAAAGGACAGCGTTGGATTATAATCCACTATCAGGTTTTTTTTACTAATGGGAGGCGGCAATGAAAAAGATAGCGGTAACCGAGACATATGAAGACGGGCAGGCGATAATAAAAGAAGGTACGCACGGCGAAGGCACCTATGTGATAATGTCCGGGCAGGTGGCTATAAAGGTAAAAATTGACAACGTGGTCATAACGATAACAGAGTTGGAAAAAGGGGACATCTTCGGGCACATGAGTTTAATTGACAGGCAGCCGCGTTCGGCCTCCGCTGTGGCTGTGGGGCAGGTGAAAGTGGGGCTTTTCGACAAGGACTATCTTGACTCTGAGATAAACAAGACCTCCGAGGATTTTCGAATAATCCTTAGGGCTCTGGTTGACAGGCTAAGAAATACGACTACAAAATATACCAATCTCTGCATTAAACATTATAAGCTGACGGGGTCAATAGAATAAAAGGATTAACGACGAAGGGGGGGTAACCCCCCCTTCACCCCGTAAATCTCGCCACGTTTTGCGGGCTGCGTCGCTGTCAGTTCATGCTTTTTTTAACGACCAACACCGCACACATGCTGAGGGCGATTACCCTTTCCGCAACGCTGCCCATGAAGACACTGGCCAGCCCGGTGCTGCCATAGTTGCCCATGATAATCATATCTGCCCCCATCTCTAAGGAGGCATTGACCAATGTCTTATATGGCTGCCCTACAAGCGGAAATGTCTCTATTTTTACCCCTTTGACTTTGGCCTTAGCTTCTATCTTGCTTAGGATGTCTGTTGCCTGGCTTAACTTGCCCTTATCGGAGACAACGGATACGGCTATTAGTGTCTTGACCGTCGGACAGCGGCTTGCCATATCTATGGCCTCGTCCACCGCGCCTTCGCTGTGTTGGGAACCGTCTGAGGCTACCAGCAATGTCTCCCCCCTGAGCTGCGTATCCCTGGGGACTACAAGCACCTTTGACGCGGTGCTGGCTATTACTTTTGCCGTCACGCTGCCCATGATGAATTTCTTTAAGCCCGTCATGCCTCGCCGTCCCATGATGATTATATCTATTTTGTGCCTTTCGGCCTCATCTATTATCGCCTCATGCACCCGCTCGGCACGCTTTATCATTGTCGTGCATTCCACGTTATTCATGGCGGCGTCTTCTCTTACCTCCTCAAGCTCCTCCTCGACCAATTTAACCATATCAGCCGAGTAATCAAACCCCATACTCTCATAGGCGGGATTTATTTCAAGTACCCTAATGAGCCTCAACGTGGTGTTACACTCGCGGGAAAACGATATTGCCTCTCTCACCGCGCCCTTGCTGAAAGCCGACCCGTCTGTTGCCAGCAGGATTGACCTGGCCTCTCCCATCATCTTCGCCTTGTATCTTTCTTTGATGTCTATGTTGTCCAGCATATTGCTCTCCTCTGTGGGTTAAAGGTTATCATTCCTTGGCCTGGTCTGTTTCTTCAAGCGCGGACATCGGATAAACCTGGCCGTTGACCGCGTTAATGATGCTTCTGGGCGCCATAATGGCCGCAAGCAGCATTCTTTTGGCAATCCCTATTACGGGGGTCACCATGTATCCGGTTATGAGGGCAATTATTATGGCAAGCACCCCATAAACCCCGCCGTGGTTCATAGCTATATCCGATATTTCACGCACCACCCCGACAGGTTCGATTAGAACATTGTCAGACACCATTTGCACTATGGAACGGTTTTTAACCGCGTAAACAGCCACCTCATAGCGGCCAATCGGCACCTGGTAAGGCATTTTCACTGTCAACCAAAAGGAGTTATTACCATCTTTCAACGGCATAAGAATAACCTTATTGCCAACTTTATTGTCAGGGGCCGAATATAGTTTACCGGCCTCTTTCACCTTTATGAATTCCCTGAAGAGCGCATCCTTATCGCTGGCGCCACTGATTCCAACACTGTTGTGGAGTGCTTCGTATCCAAGCGAGTACTTATTTCTTTCGGCCACGGGTAAAATGCCGTCTATGTCAGCAGAGCTATACAGCATATAAACACTGTTGACTTTCGAGACATCCACTTTGTCCTTATTCATCCAAAACAGGTGGAAGAGCTTCTCTTTGACCATAAACGATTCATTCTCAAGGGGAGAGGTGATTTTCACTACCACGTCCTCGCCGCTTGCAACAGTGCCGGTTATCTTTAAGGCATTGCCCTTGTAGAAGGCATTTATGGGAATCATTTTTTTATCCAAACTAAGGGTAAGAGCCGCGTTGGCGTGATTTACACTTAGCAGTACAACAAGGACAGTTAACAGTGTTTTTAGTAGTTTACCCATTATTATTTCCCTCCAAATGAATATGCCAGAAGCAAAGACGGCTTCGACATAAGTTCAAACAGTATTTTAACGCCTACTGATAGTATTAACAGCGCAAGGAGTACCTTAAGCTGCTCGGTGTTCAGTTTTTCACTGAACATAGTGCCTATGTAAGCCCCTATGCTTGACCCTGTCAGCATGACCAGGGCTAACACGAAGTCAACCGAATGGTTTGTGTATGACTGAAGAAAGGTTACCTCAATTACGGTAAAGAGTATCTGAAACACGCTCGTTCCGATTATCACCCTCATTGGCATCTTCAGGATGTAAAGCATAATGGGAACCATGATAAACCCACCGCCCACGCCCATTATGGCAGCCAGTACTCCCACCATTATCCCGATAAGCACAGGTAAAATTGCCGAATGCCGCACGCCGGACTTCGCAAACTCCATTTGAAAGGGAAGACTCCCCATCAGCCTGGAACAGGCGGACTGTCGCACACGGCCCTCATGGCCTTTATCGGGGCTTTTTTTCTTTAAACTCTCACCAAGCATAATTCCGCCAACTGTGAATGGCAGGAGGACATAGGTAAGCTTAATGACGAAATCAATATTCCCCATCGCGTTTAAAATCTTGACCACCTGAACCCCAAGCCCGCCACCCAGAAAGCTGCCCGCCAGCAGGTATAACCCCATTTTCATATCAACGTTTCCAAGCTTCCAATGGGTCAGCGTTGCCGAGGTTGAAGCCGCTACCATCTGATTTGCGCCACTTGCCGCCGCCACCGTCGGTGGTATCCCGAACATCATAAGCACGGGGGTAATAAGAAACCCGCCGCCTACCCCAAACAGCCCCGAGAGCAACCCGATACCTGTCCCTATAGAGAGCATTATAATTAGATTTATCGAGGTGTGTGCTACCGGTAAATATATGTTCATCCTTATTGCCTCCTTTAGTTAGTGAATATACTTTAGTGGTGAATATACCTCGGTCGTGAATACAGGATTAGCTGTTTGAGTAAGCCCTGTCATCTGTCATCAGGGGCATCTCATCAAACGTAACCTTGCTATCGGCACCGGAGTTTTTGGAGACGCGCCACCTCCCCTTCTCTGAGCCACCGTTAAGGAGCGTCTCTCTTGCGATATCCACTCTCATCTCGGCAATAGCCGCGGCCTCAAGGTGTTTGTTAATCTCACATAGCAGCTTCTTTATCTTACCCATGTTGTGCCTCCTTTTCGGCTTTTACCCCGCACTGGCGCAACCTCGCGGGTTCGATACTGCCATACGGGAACCGAAACTTCTTTCAGAATTTTTCTAAGGTCAAAGACCTTATTGATATTCAACGCAGGGCTAAGTAAAACCATGCTCAGCCCCCTTTTGTTGTTTATATTGTCTTTGAGCGTGAGGATGTGCGATCTGGTGTATAACTCGACGGTGACCTCAAAGTTATAGTTCCTGCCCGTGCTTATAATTGTGTCAAGGGCGTGAGCCGCGTTTGATTTGCCTTGCAGATATGGGCGTAACGAACAGTCGTCACAAATTATCATAATATCAAGCGCGTTCGATATACTGATAGCAAACCCCATCATGTAGGCGAGGGATTCGTCCGCCGCCCCCTGCTCGTTTGTTATAATTACCAGCCTTCGATTTATCGTTCCATACGTTGTCATCATAGACGTATAATCTCATAAATCGTGCCAAACGATAACTTATTGATTTATAAAGATAGTTAAAGAATAATAACGGGGGTTAATGTTTCAAAATGAAACACTCCTGAAACTGATGATATGCATAAAACTATAAAATAAAGAAGGAAAATACGCAGGACAAACGCATTAGGGAAAAAAGCAGAAATTGCCTATGCAATAATTCCGGCTTTGCCCCTTGCCGTCATTCCGGCTTGTCCGGAATCTTCCCTTTAGTGGGAGTTTCATGATGATTGTGCATATTCTGAGGCATAAGGACAGATTCCGGACAAGCCGGAATGACAAAAATAAGGGAGGCAATTTCTAATGCGTTTGCTCTGGTTTGCCCTTGGTGTTGATTCCATTTATTAATAATTTTGGTTTATAATCACATGATGCTGAGATCAGGAGATATAGCAGTGGACGCGATGGTGCGTCTTTCAGACGGAAATGGGGCCGCCCTTAACGGGCTGTTACGTCAGCATAATACGTTGCTCGTATTTTTACGCCACTTCGGGTGACCGTTTTGTAAAGATTTGGCTGTGCAGTTGCATAGAGAAAAGGACAGGTTTGATAGCATTGGAGTAACGGTAACCCTGGTGGGTATGGGTACTCCAAAACAGGCGGAGGCGTTTCGTAAAAATCACGCGCCTTCTTTTACTATTATATGCGACCCCAGGAAAATCCTCTATAAGGCATATGGACTTCTTCAGGCAGGGATAACGGGGATAGTGTCGCCAAAGACTATCATTCGCGGACTCGGAGCATTAGGGCGGGGACACCTGCCTGGCTTGCCATCGGGGGATATATTTCAACTATCAGGCATATTTATAATCGACAAAAATATGGTTGTGCGATATGTCCGTTACGCTGTGAATATTTCTGATAACCCTTCCATATATGAAATCATACGGGAGGCGTCAGCGATATGAAAAAGAAGATTGCAATAATAGGGGCAGGCCCTGGCGGACTTGCGGCCGCGATGCTGTTGTTGAACAAGGGCTACGAAGTGGCCATATTTGAAAAGGAAACAGCTGTTGGCGGCAGGACGGGAAGATTTTTACTTGGCGATTATATATTTGACATAGGGCCGACTTTTTTGATGCTTCCACAGTATATGGAGGAGATATTCAGGCTCGCCGGCAGAAATATCCATGATTATGTTGAAATCACGCCGCTTGACCCGTTATACAGATTAAGATTCGCGGACGGGACGGAGTTCTATCCCTCAACGGACATACAAAAGATACTATCTGAAATACAACGGGTGTTTCCCGGGCAGGTCGAAAACTACATGAGATTCAGGCATGATGAGCACTACAGATTCAATCGAATAGAGCGATGTTTTAAGCGCCCCTATGACAGTGTGTATGACTTTTTAAGGCCGACGTTTTTAGAGGCGCTGCCGCAGATGGACATCACGGGCAGTCTTAGAGACAGGCTGGAAAAATATTTTACGAATGAGAAGATGAGGCTTGCAATGACATTCCAGACAAAATACATAGGGATGTCTCCGTGGAGGGCACCGTCTGCCTATTCGCTGATTTCTTTTATAGAGTATCAATGGGGCATTCATCACGTAACAGGAGGCCTTAATCAGCTCACTCTGGCAATGGCGAGGGTTATCGAAGAGCGGGGCGGCAGGATTTACACATCAACAGCGGTTAAGAGTATTCTGACAACGGGAAATAAGGCAACAGGCATTGTCCTTGAAAGCGGCAGGAAGATAGGCTCGGACTATGTAATTATAAACGCTAACTTTGCCTACGCCATGTCAAGTTTTCTGAAAGACAGGAAAAAGTACACAGACGCTGAGCTGGAAAAACGTGAATACTCCTGTTCGACGTTTATGTTATACCTTGGTGTTAAGAGGCAATACGACATACCCCACCACAACCTGATTTTCGGAGAGGATTTCAAAAAATACATGGATGAGATAACGATGAAAAGGCGGCCATCACCGGAATCTCTGGTGTATATCCATAACCCGGCCATTACAGATACTACGCTGGCCCCAAAAGGGAAGTCCCCAATATATATACTCGTGCCGGTTCCCAACAACAAGGCATCCATAGATTGGGATAAGCTGAAACCTGAGTTCAGAAGACAGGTCCTTGATTTTATAGCCGCTAATACCGAACTCAAAGACATTGGAAGATATATCGAAGAAGAGAAAATCATAACGCCGCAAGACTGGGAAAGAGATTTTAACGTTTATAAAGGGGCAGTGTTTAATCTTAACCACGATTTGAACCAGATGTTTTACTTCAGGCCGCACAACCGCTCTGAGGAGCTGTCAAACTGCTACATAACCGGAGGAGGAACGCATCCGGGAAGCGGGCTGCCGAATATCTGCATATCCTCGGTAATAACATCGGAACTTCTCATAAGGGATGACACCGGAGACCGCCAATGGAGATTTGACAATAAGATGTACCTGTAATCCTGCTTTAATAAATCAGAGACTTTCGTTAGTCATAGAAAATTGCTAAAATAATGCTATGTGGGGACACTGATATATGATTAATTGCTGTTGCGGACACCAGGCCGACGGCATAACCTGCCACCCATCTCTATCTGTGGCTACGTTGTGTCTTTTGGGGGGCGTGTCCCGTTGGGGATGTTGATGCCGAATTTCTCCAGCCTGTACCAGAAGGTTTTATAGCTCATACCAAGAAGCCGGGCGGCCTTTGTCGCCACATTATTGGCCTTTCGCATCGCCTGTTTTAACAGTTTTTTCTCCAGCTCTTCAAAAATGATTCCCTCCTCAGGGATTTCTATGTCCATAATGTCGCATGCAATCGGTTGCTTCAACTCGCTTTTGACATCCGCACAGCTTATGGCCGCGGCGTCGGCCATCAGTACCGCCCGCTCTATTACTGAACCAAGCTGGCGAATATTTCCAGGCCAGTGATAGTCTGTTAACAATTTGAGCGCCCCGTTGTCTATGCCGCTTATCTGCTTTCCGAATTCCGCGTTGTACCTGGAGATGAAGAAATTAACCAGCAACGGTATATCTTCCCTTCTTTCTGTCAGGGGGGGCAGCGTTACAGTTACCACCTTTAGTCTGTAGTAGAGGTCTTCTCTGAATTTCCCTGTTTCTATCTCCTTCTCAAGGTCTTTGTTGGTCGCCGCGATGAACCTGACATTGACCTTTATTGTATCTTTACCGCCTAGTCTGCGGACTTCTTTGTCCTGGAGGACGCGCAGGAGTTTAGTCTGGGTCAACAGGGACAGGTCGCCTATCTCATCAAGAAAAAGTGTGCCGCCGTCGGCGGACTCTATTAAGCCGGGCTTTCTGTGAGTTGCACCGGTAAACGCACCGGGTTCGTGTCCGAAGAGCTCGCTCTCGATGAGATTGTCAGGGATAGCCGCACAGTTGATCGGGGTAAAAGGGGCGTTTTTGCGCGGACTGTTATAGTGAATGGCGCGGGCGATTAGCTCCTTTCCCGTGCCGCTTTCGCCGTAGATTAATACGGTAACAGGTGTGGCGGTTATCTTTTTTACGATATCTATCACCTCGGTCATCTTTTTCGAGCGTCCGATTATGCCCTCCATGTTGAATTTGTCGAAAAGTTCCCTGTGAAGCCGGATATTTTCCTTGAGCAGAGACATCCTCTCTGCGGCCTTGCCAACGACAAGCGTGATGACGTCTTTGTCAAGAGGCTTGATGAGATAGTCAAAGGC
>JADFYL010000005.1 GCA_015233045.1 Nitrospirota bacterium
AACCACGTTTTTTCCCTATACTGATTATCTCTTCAAAAATGTCCTTCTCTTTCATCAACAAATCTCCCGGGTCATATAACCCTCTGTCAGCACACTATCTACTATCGGCCCTTTATCGGCGCACTATCAGCCAGCTCAAACATTTCACAAAGCACAATCACGCATTGTAGCATAAAATAAATGGTAAAATCAATCGCTGCAAAGCCCCGTCCCGAAGAATTGGAATTTTCACCGCGGGAGTATGTCTTGACAAAATTGCCGTTCATATAGTGTACTATGGGGCGAATGGTTGTGCCGCACAAATAATGGACATCATAAGAAGGGTAATAAGATACAGGCAGTTGTTTATCGTACTGGTGTGGAGGGAGTTTGCCGTCAGGTACCGCTATACGATAATCGGCGTAATGTGGGCGGGGTTGCAGCCGTTGTCTATGATGCTCCTGTTTACGTTTATTTTCACCTATATTATGAAGTTACACGTATCCAGTTACCCGGCCTTTATTTTCTATTTTGCCGGACTGATACCGTGGACATTTTTCGCGCATTCCCTCAACACCTCCATCCCGTCTCTGACAAACCACTACCAGCTTATAACGAAGATATATTTCCCACGTGAACTGCTTCCTCTTGCGGGCATTACCGCCGCCCTGCTGGATTTCTTTATATGCGCTGTGATTCTCTTTGTGTTTATACTGATTTACAGGATTCCGCTGACGTGGAATGCCCTATGGCTCTTTCCCCTGATTGTCTTACTTGTCGTATTTACCACATCTGTGTCGCTGTTTTTGGCTGGCCTTAATGTCTACTATAGGGATGTCAGGCTGGCGTCTAATTTTCTCATTCAACTGTGGTTTTTTATGTCTCCCGTCATGTACTCGGTGGATTCACTAAGTACGAAGATGAAGCTGCTCCTGTTTCTCAATCCCCTTACCTTTATTATCGAAAACACGCGAAGGGTTTTGCTGGAGGGTAGGGGGATAGTGCCTTGGCAGATGGCGTTTGTGTGTGTGGTAATCACTATTTTTTACGTGGTGTTGAGCAGGTTTTTTATAAAAATAGAAAGGGCGTTTGCCGATGTCATCTGAGTATGCACTGGAGCTTTGCGGCGTGTGGAAGAAATACTCCACATCGGAGTTTTTTCACAGGTCGGTGCGTGAGGAGATAGTCGGCCTGTTTAAACAGAAAACGGGCGACGCCCTGGGCAAGGACGAATTCTGGGCGCTTAAAGACGTTAATCTAGCGCTCAAGAGAGGGGATGTCGTTGGATTATACGGCGCAAACGGCGCGGGTAAGACCACGATTCTTAAAATAATCTCCTCAATTACATATCCTACTATGGGCAGCGTAGCCGTAAACGGCACAGTGGCACCGCTTATTGAGGTCGGAGCGGGGTTTCACCCCGATTTGACTGGCAGGGAAAACATCTACGTAAACGGCACAATCATCGGCATGGAGATAAAGGACATACGGGCAAGGATGCCTGGCATAATAGCATTTTCAGAGCTGGAGGGTTTCATAGACATGCCCGTAAAGAAATACTCATCAGGTATGTACCTGCGGCTTGGTTTTGCCGTGGCGGTAAACAGCTCGGCTGAGATTTTACTGTTTGACGAAATCCTGTCAGTAAGCGACGTTGACTTTCAGAATAAGTGCATCAATAAGATAAGAGAATTAAAGCAGTACAACCGGACAATCATCATGGTGTCGCACAATTTGAGCCTGCTGCGGGAGACGGCGGATTCGATTTATCTCATCAAAGACAGCACCGCAGTGCTGATGCCCACGGTGGGTTTATTCTGACGGAGCCCTATTGCAATATACAATGGGGCTTTTGTCGTTTGGCTGTTCGTAAAATAAAATTGGCCCTTATGCTCTTAAAAAATATTTTCAACAGGCAATATACCCAATCCCACATCCCTTAACTACAAATTTACTATATTTGTGATTATACCATACACACTACCAGTGCTGTTTTTGCCTTCACCGTGAATCGCTGCATAAATGCCAAAGAGGTTGCAGCCGGTGGCGTTGTTATGTTAGTATCCTGTGTCACTGGGCGGAGGCAGCGAAAAATTGTTATGATTTATATCATTACGCGTTTAAAAAAGAGGGAGTCTGATTATGGATTATTCTAGTGCGACTGAGTTTGAGGATTTTAATACCATACTCAAGGGAATTATAAGCTATCTCAAGGAACAAGGCGGCAAGACGACGTTGGACGCCAACCAGGAGACCATAATCTCAGAGGTGGTGAATTATGTTGACGCGCAGGCAAGGCTCAAAAGAAAACTCCTGCAAATCGGCATTTCACTGTCGGCAGAGAAAAGCATTGACAACCTGCTTGAGATGATTGTGTCAGAGGCGATGGACTTCACTAACGCAGACGGCGGTACTCTTTACGTCATGTCGCAAGATGAGCAAAGCCTGTCATTTAAAATAATCCGGAATCGTTCGCTTAGGGTGAACAAAGGCGGCAGGGGAGGTGAGCCTCTCGCTTTTCCACCCGTACCCCTTTACAAGGCAGATGGCACCAGAAACATGCAAAACGTCTCCGCATACGTAGCCTTAACCGGTGAAACCAGAAACTTTCCCGATGTCTACGCGATAGAAGGTTTTGACTTTCAGGGGACAAAAAACTATGATAAAAATAATGGTTACCGCTCCCGTTCAATGCTTGTCACCCCCCTTAGAAACCATGAGCGCGAGATAATCGGCGTCTTGCAGCTTATTAATGCCGGCGACGGCAGTGGCAACGTCGTACAGTTTTCCCCCGACTATCAATATTTAATAGAATCTCTCGCCTCTCAAGCGGCTATTGCTGTTACAAACACGACCCTAATCGCAGAATTGAAGGAGCTGTTGGATTCCTTTGTCAAGGTGATAGCAACTACAATTGACGAAAAATCCCCATACACCGGCGGCCATATCAGACGTGTGGCAGAGCTGACACTGGATATTGCAAGGGAACTTTGCAACTCTGAAGATACGAAGTGGGAGGACTTTGCTCTTACTCCATATGAGAGTGAAGAGCTGAAAACAGCTGCATGGATGCACGACGTAGGTAAAATAACAACACCCGAGCATGTAGTGGATAAGTCCGCAAAGTTGGAGACTATTTACGACCGGGTACATACGGTAATCATGAGGATTGAGGTATTAAAAAGGGACATCGAAATCAAACATTTAAGGGAGAGAGCCGGGTTTGAGGCCGCTCATGGCGGAGGTGCCCAGAGCACCCTGCAAAGCCTTGACGAGGAATTCACAGGGCATATCCGGGAACTGGACGATGATATTGAGTTTTTGAAGACGGCCAACATCGGTGGTGAGTTTATCTCGGACGACAAGATCGAAAGAATCAACAAGATAGCCTCATACAAGATTATTGCCAACGGCACAGAGCAGCCTATATTAACCGGCGAAGAGGTCATAAATCTGTGCATACGCAGAGGAACGCTTACTGACAAAGAGCGTAAAATAATAGAGAATCATGCCGCAATGACGTATAAGATACTAAGCCAGCTGCCGTGGCCTAAAAAGATGAAAAACATTCCCACGTATGCCGGTCAGCACCACGAAAAACTCGACGGCACAGGGTATCCCAACCGCACCCCTGCAGAGAAACTCTCCCTGCAGTCAAGAATAATGGCAATAGCCGATATATTTGAGGCCCTCTCAGCGGCGGACAGGCCATACAGGCCGGGTAAAAAGCTCTCCGAGTGTGTTAAAATACTTGGGTTTATGGCAAAAGATAAACATGTTGATAAGGAATTGGTCGATTTCTTAATAACCTCTGGAATAGCTGTTCGTTACGCGAAGCAGGAAATGAAGGAATACCAGTTGGATAATTTCGTTTATGAGGGCAAGGAATATGTGGTGCTGTAAGTCCCATGCCGCGGATCGCAAACAGATGCTAATATAATACCAATTCAGGAGGTAATGTGATATGAAAAATGTCGTTAAGCTGCTGTCGTATAATACATTTATACCCTTTTTCTACCCTGCGCTGATGCTGCCAATAAAACCGTGGCGCACGAAGGCGATAAAAATGATGGATTTTCATACCGGAGACCGCGTTATCGTTCCCGGCGTTGGAACTGGCCACGACCTTTCCGCCATCCCTAAAGATGTCCGCGTGGACGGCGTTGATATAAGCGACGTCATGCTTGGGCTGGGAAAGATTAAACTCAAACTGTTCGGCATGGAAAAGAGCGTGACGCTTAATAAGATGGACGCGGAGAAGATGTCTTTTGACGATAATACATTCGACAAGGCCATATTGAGCCTCTTTCTTACCGTAGTGTTCGACGCTAAGAAGGCCTTTGCCGAGATCGTCAGGGTAGTAAAACCGGGTGGACAGATACTCATCTTTGACCATCTGTTTAGGAAAAGCGACATCCCCAATATACTTGCCAAGCCCATAGACGCGGTCCTAAGCTACAGTTTCGCAAGCGTGACAAGGGTGCTGGACGACATAATCGAAGGCTATCCGGTAAAGGTGGAAAAAACCGTAAAAGGCGACCTTTTGGGATTTATGAAGGGCTATCTGCTGGTTAAACACTAGGCCCCCCGCCCATGAACAATGGACTGATATATCCTGACAGATTTAAGGATTTGGGTATTGCCGCCTTCTTTACGGACAAGACGGTGGGGATAGATGCGACGAAGTTCGCGCTGTCTAAGGAGCCGCTGCCGGTTCTCTTTATGCCCGTCCAAAAACACACCAACACGGTGATAGTACTACGAAAAGGCGCTGACCTCGCCGCTAATATCATTGGCGGGTGTGAAGGGGATGCCGTCGTCACTGACAGAGACGATGTCATCGCCGGTGTGCGTGCCGCCGACTGTGTTCCGATTCTGCTATACGACGCGGTTACGGGCGTGGCAGGGGCGGTTCACGCGGGGTGGCGCGGCACAGCCATGGGCATTTTAAAGGCAGTGGTAGATGTCTATATAGAAGAGTTTAACTCAAGGGCGGAGGATATATTAATTGCCTTAGGGCCATCCATACGCGGATGCTGCTACGTCGTCGGGGAGGAGGTAGTGGAGGCCGTTACAAAAGCCTGCGGTGCAGGGGATTACGCAATCGCCAAAAACGGCCATGTGTATGTAGACCTTGTACGCGCGAACACCGCACAGGCATTGTCCATGAACATAAGGCCGGAGAACATCTGGGCATCCGGTGACTGCACATTTTGTAGTTCCGAACGGTTTTATTCATTCCGCAAAGAAGGTACCGTAAGGGGGAGCCAGGGGGCATTTATCTGGAAATAAATTAATGACCATCATAAGCAATTCACCGGAGGAGACAGTAGAAATAGGCAGACACATTGGTAGGCGTCTCATCAAAGGGTTAAACGTATTTATATGCGGCGAGCTGGGGGCGGGTAAGACAACGCTGATAAAAGGAGCCGCCTCCGCATTCGGCATACCGGAGCGTGACATCACAAGCGCCACTTATACCCTTATCGCCGGGTACGAGGGTCAAATCCCATTTTATCACATAGACCTCTACCGCCTTGATGACATTAAATCCATAGAAGAGGCCGGTGTGTTTGAGTGCATAGGCAAGGGGAGGGCCGCAGCTGTTGAATGGGCGGAGAAACTCGCCGGGTATGCGGATGGCGACATCAGGGTTGACATAGCATACGGCGAAAGTGATAGGAGGATTATAAAAATAGAAGGGATAGATGAAAAAGATTGGGGTTATAGCCAGGCCGGGTAAGGGCGAGGCCATTGATGTATTAAAGGAGCTCATTCCCTGGCTCAACGCACACGACTGCGAGGTGTATGTTGACACAGATACAGCTTGGCATTTAGAAATTGAAAAGACGCATTTCAAGGAATGCCCGCGTGAGGAGATACCGCAGCATGTGGGACTGATTCTCGCGCTTGGTGGGGATGGGACGATGCTTGCCGCCGCGAGGTGCGCGGCTCGGAAGGGAATTCCTCTGTTTGGAATTAATCTTGGCGGGTTGGGATTTATCACAGAGGTAAACAAATCGGAGATATATGGCGTCATAGACAAAGTGGTATCGGGGGAGTGTGATATACAACAGAGGATAATGCTCGACGCCTCTGTTATAAGGGCAGGGAAAGTGGTGTGTTATTTCACAGTTTTAAACGACATAGTGATAAACAAGGGTGCCCTTGCAAGGATATTCGACATAGAGGTATCCATAGACGGCAGATATGTGACGACATATAAGGCCGATGGGCTGATATTCGCAACCCCTACCGGCTCAACGGCATACAGCCTCTCCGCCGGCGGCCCGATACTCTACCCGACTATGCACTGCTTGGTAATAACCCCAATATGTCCACATATGCTCACCAACCGTCCAATTGTAGTCCCCGACGCCGCTGTGATAGAGGCCACGGTGAAGACCGGCAGCGAGGACATATGTTTAACTCTGGATGGGCAAATGGGGTTTCATCTCAAGCAAGACGACGTTATAGAAATAAGGAAATCGGCATACAAGACCAGTCTGGTTATACCATACGAAAGGGACTATTTTCAGATATTAAGGGAGAAACTCAAATGGGGGCAGAGATGACAGACAGGTCACGCAATCTGGCAGATTTATTGCGTATATTCGACAAGCTGGGTTTTGATGCCTTGCCGGAGGCGTTGATTGCAATTCCAAAATCTGATAAAGAGGAACTCTTAAAGGCCATAAGAGATGACATAGGAAACTGCACAAGGTGTAAACTTCACACCAGCCGGACAAATATAGTCTTTGGCGAAGGTGACCCCAACACAAGGCTGATGTTTGTTGGAGAGGGCCCGGGCGCGGACGAGGACGCCACAGGAAGGCCGTTTGTCGGAAGGGCCGGCAAGGTTTTAGAGAGTCTTATAAACAAAATGGGATTCAGGCGTGAGGACGTATATATAGCAAACATAGTGAAGTGCCGCCCCCCCGGCAACAGAGAACCGCAAGAGGACGAAATCGCCGCGTGCAGGGGTTTTATAGAGAGACAAATCGAATCAATAGCCCCGGATGCCATGATGACCCTCGGCAACGTATCAACGAAGACATTGTTATCAACGGACAAAACGATAGGCCAGATGAGGGGCGATTTCTATGATTACAATGGCATTAAGGTGATGCCGACGTACCATCCCTCGTATTTTCTAAGAAATCCAGGCAAAAAAGTATTCACATGGAACGACGCCATAAAGGTGCTGAATTATCTGGGTATAGAAGTAATAAGTACAAAAGGAAAGGATTAACGACGAAGGGGGGTAACCCTGTAAATCTCGCCATGTTTTATCTATCGCCAAAGGAGATTGGGCTACACAAATTGTTTGACATTTCCTTGGGTAATATGTTCGACTACAAGAGACTATTGATTTATTATAAAGAAAGCACAAATAATGGGATTATTGCCCGTGATATTGTGAAAGCTAAACGAAAGAGGTAGTTTGACGGCTTGGTCAGATAAACCGTGTGCGCCATTGCAGGAAAGTTAAAGTGGGACAACCCGCGGGTATCAGATGAGAGCGTGAGGCGGATGTGCGCCGCTATGGCACATAGGGGGCCTGACGACGAGGGTGTTGTTAGTCTGAATAACATCGTACTTGGACACCGGCGGCTGTCAATAATTGACCTTTCGCAAAACGCAAGGCAGCCAATGCGCACCCCTGACAACCGCTATCACATCGTCTATAACGGTGAGGTCTATAATTTCAAGGCCATTCGCAAGGAATTGGAAGGCACCGGTGAGATATTCAGAACCTCGTCTGACACGGAGGTGGTGCTTCATGCCTATGCGCGTTGGGGTGCTGATTGTCTGTCCCGCTTTAACGGCATGTTCGCCCTTGCAATATGGGATATGAAACGAAGGGAACTATTCCTTGCACGCGACCGTTTCGGTAAAAAACCGTTATATTATTACAGCGACACGGGGAAGGCATTCATATTTGCCTCGGAGCTTACCGCCCTGCAAAAAGACATGGCAGTGCCCACGGTAATCTCACCTGAAGGGCTTAACTGTTACCTTGCACTGGGATATATACTTTCCCCGCTGACAATTTTTGAAAATATATCCAAGCTTGAGTCGGCCTCTTATATGCTGGTCTCCGAATCTGGGGTTAAGAAGGTGCGCTACTGGGACTATGCCGCGGAGTTCAGGAATAAGACTGTTGAAAAAGAACAGGATATAGCCCGCAACGTCCTGGCGCTTTTAGAGGATTCAGTAAGGATGCGAATGGTAAGCGATGTACCAGTGGGGGCATTCCTAAGTGGTGGGATAGACTCAAGCTCAATAGTGTCTATAATGAAAAAGTATCACGATAACATACTCCATACGTTTAGCATTGGTTTCAATATTCCCAGCTATGACGAATCAATAGACGCGGAGAAGGTTGCAAATTGGCTCAATACAACACATCACAAAAAAGTATGTGCCATCGAATCGGACGATATCTTAGACAGCGCTGTTGAAGTTTACGGCGAACCATTTTCAGACACATCGCTGGTGCCTATGGTGGAGCTGTCAAAGCTGGCCTCAACACAGGTGAAGGTAGTCCTAAGTGGTGACGGTGCCGATGAGCTGTTCGCTGGATATATCACATACACGGCAGATAAAATGTACCGGCTGCTAAGCCCCGTACCTCACGTTGTAAAGGAAATTATGTATAAACTAAATCGCCCGATTGAACGCCTTATCACAAAAGACGCGGCAAAGACAAAGCTGAGCTGGCACTACAAGAGAAAGCAATTTCTAAACGGCATAATGGGCAGTCCTGAACAGGCGCATTACTCATGGCGATTGATACATACGGCACAAGAGCGGGAGGAAATCATGGGGGTGCACCACAGACAATTGATACACGATACCGACCCCTTCCATAGGTTCAAAAGGCACTACGATAACGTGCAGGGACTGCACTGGCTTGACCGCAGCCTCTACGTAGACGCGATGACCTGGCTGCCCGACGATATACTGGTTAAAGTGGACAGGGCGTCAATGAGCAGCGGGCTTGAGGCGCGATGTCCGTATCTTGATGTTAATCTTGCAAGTTATGCCGCCCAAATTCCGGCAGGATATAAAATGAGGGGGCTTAGGAAAAAATATATACTAAAGCAGGCGCTGAGGGGCACGCTGCCTGAGTTTATCCTTAATAAGAAGAAAAGTGGATTTAATTCGCCTGTTGGGGCGTGGATAGGAAGCGTTAACGGAGACGAGTTCAAGGCCTTTAATGAATACATCCTGAAAAAACGGCCCGAAAAAATGATTTGACCGCGCCCTCATAATGGCCTCCCAAATTGAGCCATAAAAACTGCGTTCACAAAAAAAGACACTAAACCAGTCAAAAGATGTTACAATAGCGCACGTGAGGTTGACATGCCAAAGAGACACGACATAAAGAAAATACTTATAATTGGCTCCGGGCCGATAGTCATAGGGCAGGCCTGCGAGTTTGACTACTCTGGCACTCAGGCGTGTAAGGCGCTGAGGGAGGAGGGGTATGAGGTAATACTGATTAACTCCAACCCCGCCACGATTATGACCGACCCCGAGACCGCCGACGTTACGTATATCGAGCCACTGACAACTGAGTTCCTCGAAATGATTATCGAAAAAGAACGCCCCGACGCCCTGCTTCCCACAATGGGGGGCCAGACCGCCCTGAATCTAACCGTTGAGGCCGCCGCGATGGGCATTTTCGACAAGTACGGCGTGACACTCATAGGGGCAAACCTCGACGCCATTCACAAGGCGGAAAACAGGGAGCTGTTCAAGCGTTCAATGGAGCGCATAGGCCTGCGCGTACCCAGAGGCGTTGCCGTATCAAGCATGGACGAGGGGCTGAAATCGCTGGATTATGTGAAGCTGCCCGTCATCCTGCGGCCTGCCTTCACACTTGGAGGCACGGGCGGGGGGGTTGCCTACAATATTGAAGAGTTTGGCCCGCTGCTCAAAAAGGCCCTCGACCTAAGCCCTGCCAGGCAGGTGCTGATAGAGGAATCCGTCATCGGCTGGAAGGAGTATGAGCTTGAGGTGATGAGAGACACCGCTGACAACGTAGTAATAATCTGCTCAATAGAGAACCTTGACCCGATGGGTATTCACACGGGGGATTCAATCACCGTCGCCCCGGCCCAGACCCTCACCGACAAAGAGTATCAGAAGATGAGAGACGCGTCAATTGAGATAATTCGTGAAATAGGCGTTGACACAGGGGGAAGTAACATCCAGTTCGCGGTAAACCCCGAAAATGGCGGCATGATGGTCATAGAGATGAATCCGCGTGTGTCAAGAAGCTCCGCCCTTGCAAGCAAGGCAACTGGTTTCCCCATCGCCAAAATCGCGGCAAAGCTGGCCATCGGCATGAGGCTTGACGAAATAACAAACGACATAACCGGCGAGACCCCTGCCTCCTTTGAGCCGACCATAGACTATGTGGTCACAAAAATCCCCCGCTTTGCCTTTGAGAAATTCCCCGAGGCGGAGGCGGTGCTTACGGTGTCAATGAAGTCTGTTGGAGAGGTAATGGCCATAGGAAGGACATTTAAGGAATCCCTTCAGAAGGCCATCAGAAGCCTTGAGGCGGATACCTGTGGCTTTGAACCCATCACTGGTCTGACGCGCGGGGTGTTAAAGGGAAAACTTCAGACCCCTAATGCCGAGAGGATATGGTACGTTGCACAGGCACTGCGCGATGGGTATGACGTCCAGTGGATATTCGATTTGACAAAGATAGATACCTGGTTTTTGAATAATATCAAAGAAATAGTCAACATGGAGTCGGCCATAAAAGAAAGGGGCACCGAGCCGGATGTCTTGAGGAAGGCAAAGGAGTTTGGCTACTCGGACAAGATGCTTGCCTCCCTGATGGGTAAGGACGAAAAGGCGGTAAGGGCGCTAAGACAGGGGCATGGCATTAAGCCGACCTATAAGATAGTTGATACCTGTGCTGCGGAGTTTAAGGCGCGAACCCCATATCTTTATTCCACATACGAACGGCCCTTTTATAGACTACTTCCTGACGGCGGGATGGAGGTTGTCTCCGCATGCGAGGCCAACCCGACGACAAAGAAAAAGATAATCATCCTTGGCTCAGGGCCAAACAGGATAGGGCAGGGGATTGAATTTGACTACTGCTGTGTGCAGGCCGCCTATGCCTTGAAGGAACTTGGGTATGAGACGATCATGATAAACTGTAACCCTGAGACCGTAAGCACTGACTACGACACCTCAGACCGGCTCTATTTCGAGCCTCTTACTATTGAGGATGTTCTTGCGATAATTGAAATTGAGCAACCGGAGGGTGTTATTGTCCAGTTTGGGGGGCAGACGCCGCTAAAGCTTGCCGTACCGCTGGAAAGAGAGGGAATCCGGGTTCTCGGCACATCGGCGGACGCCATAGACAGGGCGGAGGACAGAAAGAGATTTAAAGAACTTATTCATAGGCTTAGGCTCAAACAGCCCGAAAATGAGACTGCCACGTCAGCCTCTGAGGCCATCATGAGTGCTGAACGCATCGGCTACCCGGTCATGGTAAGGCCGTCGTATGTCCTTGGCGGGCGGGCAATGGAGATAGTCTATGACGATGTGTCACTTGCCGACTATATGGTAAGGGCGGTAAAGGCGTCGCCGGAGCACCCGGTGCTGGTGGATAAATACCTTCAGGACGCTATAGAGATAGATGTTGACGCGGTCTGCGACGGTGTGGATGTCATCGTTGGCGGGGTGATGGAACATATAGAGGAGGCCGGCATACATTCGGGGGATTCGGCCTGCTCGCTGCCGCCGTATTCTTTGAGCGATGAACTGATAAAAGAGATAAAAACTCAGACGAGGGCGCTTGCCCTTGAACTCAACGTCATAGGGCTGATGAATGTCCAGTTCGCCGTCAAAGGTGGTGAGGTCTATATACTTGAGGTAAACCCCAGGGCGTCCAGGACGATTCCCTATGTGAGTAAGACCACGGGGCTGGCGCTGGCGAAGGTTGCTGCAAAGGTGATGGCCGGTATGACGCTGAAAGAACTTGGCGTAACACGGGAGATAAGCCACGCCCACATCTCGGTAAAGGAATCGGTGCTGCCGTTTGAGAGGTTTCCCGGTGTGGATACGATACTTGGCCCTGAGATGAAGTCCACGGGAGAGGTCATGGGTATAGACGGCGACTTCGGCACGGCGTATGCGAAGGCTCAGACGTCGAGCTTCAATAAGCTGCCCTTGTCCGGCAAGATATTTATCAGCGTACGGGATGAGGATAAGTCTGCTGTTGCTGAGATAGCCAGGCAGCTCATAGATAAGGATTTTACGCTTGTGGCAACCGGGGGTACGGCACAATTCCTTGACACCTACGGCCTCGACTCCGAGGTAGTCCTCAAGGTAAGAGAAGGCCGTCCCAACATCCTTGATCTAATAAAGAACAAGGAGATAAGTTTTATAATAAACACGGTCTCAGGCGCGGAGGCAAAGAAGGACTCACAGTCAATTCGCACAAACGCGCTGCTCTATAAAGTTCCGTATTCTACGACGATAGCCGGTGCGAGGGCAGTCATAAGGGCGATAGAAAAGTTACAATCAGGGAGGCTTGGGATAAAATCAATCCAGGAGTATCACGAGGAGATTGCCGGGGCCATGCGGTCAGTAACTTAAAGTAAACGTGTAAAATATAAGGAGAACATATGAAGTTGACAGAAGCGCCGAACTGCCCGTACTGTGGGCAGAAGATGAGTAAGACCGAGCCGCCGACATTTAATCTCAGCGATGGACTTGGCTGGTGTACGCCATATATGTACATATGTTTTAACGACGAGTGCAGCTTTTACGTAAAGGGCTGGGAACAAATCATGGTCAACTACGGGAAGACGGCCTCGTACAGGTGTATGTACTACCCGGACACAGGCGAGATGGACGCCATATGCGTATACGCCCCTGACGGTATGAAGGGGCAGATAATCGAGGAATAGGGCAGGGCTGGTAGGAATATGGACGCATATACAAACCCGTAGGATTGAGGGCACAATATAACCATGGAAGCGGCTGCGCTTGAGCGGGACTTAGACTTAACGGAGATAATCAACGGGGAGGAAGTTGTGTCGCCAAGCCCTTTTAGGAAACACCAGGAGATAGTAAAGAGGCTCAACAGAATAATAGACCGCCATGTCGAGCTCAACGGTTTAGGAGAGTTATATTTCTCTCCTCTTGACGTAATATTAGAAGAAGGGATTAATCGCCTTCAACCCGATATACTTTTTATCAGAAAAGAGAATGTGGCCATACTTCAGGATTGGATACGAGGCGTACCGGATATGGTCTGTGAGATAGTATCTTCAAGTAGTTACGAATATGATACCGAAGTGAAGAAGTCTATTTATGAGAAATACGGTGTGCCGGAGTACTGGATAGTCATGCCTGAACTAAAGACGATTGAGATATTCACCCTTGATGTTGTTAAGTATAAACTGCTCACAGTTGCGGCGTTTGAGGGAGTGGTTACGTCTAAGGTCATAGAGGGGCTTCAGGTTAATATCAAAGATGTGTTCGAAGACTGAAATCTTTAAAGCATTTGCGCTATGTCATCGTTTTGTCTAATGTTTGAGATGCAGTCGTTTTAATATGGGATTGAAAATATAAGCGATATTTAGGTATACTACCCTAAGTTAAGAGAAGAGCGCGCGCATGGGGGGCACTTATTTTGAGTAAACCCCAAACGGAGTATTTTATGTTCGCCAATTCATGTGCTTTTCGGGGAGATTAAATAATGCGCTGAGAAGTCTGTCAGAAAATAGCCCGAAATACCTGATAGATACCGATTGGTTGATAGACCTTCTCAAGGGCGTGGAGCTTGTTCGCCAGAAATTACAAGAGTTTAGTCATGACGGACTTTCTATAAGTATCATTTCCCTTGCTGGAATTTATGTGGGGATTTATGACTCCAAAACACAGGACAAACAACAACAGTCATTAGACGCGTTTTTAACACCGAATTTGGTTGTTTTAGGAATAGATGCTGATATTTGTAAAGTTTTTGCCAGACAACGGAAGGTACTGCGAAAAAGTGGACTGTTGATTGATGACTTCGACCTGCTAATCGCCGCTACTGCGATTTGTTATGATTTGGTTATATTGACTAATAATATAAGACATTTTAAGAGAGTGGAAAATCTAAAAATCATTTCTTTGTAAATATTAATTTCTACTCACTATACAGGGTACCAATTCTTCCAGAGTTTTGAGGTAGCTTATCCGGGGTCTCTGCTATAATAGACAAAAAGGATTCTTCTGTCCAGTTTTGGGAAAATTACTCATTTGTCTGCAACCTTGGCACGCCGCCGCAGTCGCGCGCTGCCGTTATCGCATAGTGGTTTTCAGGTATGAGGAGACTATGGCTGCGGCTGCGTTGTTGCCTTTGTCGTTCCAATGCCCGTCGAGGTGCCAATAGCCCATGTTAAACTCATCCTTATAATTGTTGAGGTCAATAGTGTGTGCAACCGCGGGAAGGCGCGCCGACAGCTCCTGTCCCAGCGCGTGGATGGTGCTGAGTTTTTCGCGAAAATCTATCATCGGCAGCCAGAAGTGATAATACTCTTCGTCAAGGGCTGAGGCCTCAGGGATGAGTACACACGTAAGGCCAACATTTCTGCTATCGGCCTCGGCCTGAAGCTCCTTAAATAATAATATATAGTTGTCTATTGCCTGTGTGACACCCTGCGCTGAGGGCTTCTCAAAGCTGGCCGGTATATTGTAAACATATTTCTCTATGGCTGGAAAAGACAGATACACCATGTCAGGCTCTTGAAGGAATTCATCAAGGAATCCTCCGCCTAAGTGGCAGAGTTTATTGACAATCTCTTCTGGAATATCTTTTTTATTATTTCCAGCAATTATCCCTGCGATATATTGAAGACGCTTTTCTTTGGGCAGTGAATAGCCTGCCGTGTATCTCCGGTAATCTTCCTTCACCGCGCCTCTGGCCTTAAGAGATGGTGCCGCGCCGATAAATTTCCCCTGCCAGAGTTGGCACAAGGCGGCTAACAGCTTTGGGAAGCGGCTCTCAAGCGGGAACGACCTACCGTGTGATTTATTGCTGTGTGCGGCGATGGCAAGATATATGAAATTCAGCTCATTTAGCGGCAGGTTAAACGGTTTTAGGGCATTTAGGAGGCCGTCTTTATTGGTAAAGAGGACATTATTGTTTTTAAGATGAATCAACTCGCGCAATATTTTCCTATCCGTCCTGCCTGTCATGTATAGTATCGCATGGTCTGAGACATAAAATGGCGCGTGTTTGTATGGAGTGTATTCATAGTTAATATCAAGGTCGTTAGCGAGACAGATAAAAATTACTACGTGAGCTGGCTTATAGTCAAAGGCAAACTCGAAGAATCTGAAACGATAGTCCACCGGGTCTGTATCGTCCTGTGAGAGATTTATGATTTCGATGTCCTTATTTACGGGCTTCAGCCTTTCCTCTACAAGCCATGCGGCGTTGTGGGTTGAGCGCACCTGCAGGAAAGAATCTCCAATAAAGACAATCTGCCGCTTGCCGGTTTGTGCGGGCTGGCGCTCTTTGTCTGGCCAACCCAGTGAATTAAACGTCTCACGATGAACTGCCCCGCGAAAATGCGTATCTTTTATGGTCAGGCGCCGCCCCATGAGGCGCTGAAGGGTTATCTCATCTTTAGTGTACACCTCACGCGCATATTCAAACGGGGGTTGAGTTTTAAACGGAATTGCATACTCTGCGACAAACAGGCACGAGGCATAAAATAACAGTATGAATACAGAATTTGCAAAAATTATAAACCTATACTTTTTTGATATAATCCCAAATATAACATAAGAGGCCATGACAACTGCCGAGGTCAGCAGCAATACCCTTGCGGTCACTGCCCACTTGCCTGAGCCTACGATGCTATTGTTTATCTGAAAAAAATACATCAGCGAATGGGACAGCACGGCGGCTATGACGGCGGCGTGTGGCAGCCAGAACAGTACAACCTTTGGCGCTATGGAGTTACTGTTTTCAGGATGTGAAAAAATGCCCTGCAGCATAGGTGATTATATTCACAGACATGTTTGTATGTCAAGAGTACTGAGGCCGCCAACGGGCGGCAGCCCAAACTCAATAGACAAAACATGTGCAAAACTATGGGGTGAAGGGGAGGTTACCTCCCATTCGTCGTTAATCCTTATGCTGTAATGAAACATCAAAAACAACGATGTTGTCGTCTGTATGGACGGGGTTTCCAAATATCAACCTATAATATTTTATCCAGTGTGCCATATCCACCGCCTCCGCGTTTGAATATATACTGGTTACCTCATTTATAAGATTCTTATGGAACACGACATACTTCACCTTTCGTCTTTTTAAATCCTGATAATCAGAGAGATTGACAAAATTTCTAAATCGTGCTCGCTTATTAAATGGGAATTCCCCGAAGTGTAATAAATCAGCGCCAACGAATCCTATTACTACGCGCTGCCTGTGAAGTTGCTGGTAATAGACGTAAATGACGTTACTTTGATATGAATAATACCACGGGGCTTCGACTATAGTGATGCTGTCCTTGTCTATCTTTTGTAAATCATAATAAAATTGTGGCATTGATTTTGGGCGTAGTTTTTTGGCGTATTTGTTGTAGGGATTATAGTCATGTTGAAACAGGACGTGATTAGTAAAACTATTAGGCCGATAATAAATATTTCTCAAAGGACTGAATAAAATCAGGGACAAGACAACAATTACGCTTATGACATGAGGCAAACGCGGCAGAATATTTCTCAGGCAGCCATCAATCCTTACAAGGCCGACGCCAGACAGCAGGAGCATTACAGGAAGTTTGGACAATGTATAGCGTGCAAAAACAGCGGGAATGACGCTTGCGTAAGGGGCAGACAGTACAATAAAAACCGTCTGAAACAGACATGCTGTAAAGACATATAACGCAAAACGTGGCCGTGTCTTGAGTATTTGCCACACCCCAATTACACCTGCCGCAACCAGCACTGCCTCAATCCATGAGCATCTGGTGCCATAAAAAAGTTTAAGCGACTCAAGGAAGGTCTCAATGGTGGGCCGGTCTTTTGCGATTTTGGCAGAGAATGAGCCGCTTCTGTCGCTGAGAACGAAATATACTAATAGAGACAACAGGGCGGACACTAGTGTATAGACGATTACCGTTTCAAGTTTTGGTGCCTTTGCCGATTGTGTTTTCTTATGTAGTTCCCATCCTGTCTCAAGCGGCAGTACGACAAGTGGGGCGATGAGAAAGGGAAGGGCGGTAAGATGCAGGTATGGGGCTGCCACGGCGCAAATGACGTAAATCACTGCCCATTTCTTACCGTCCCCGCCTCTCCATTTGAGAAAGGCCATAACCCCTCCCAGGGCAAGTACAGGGATAAACGCATATGGTCTTGCAAGCCTTGCATAGAAAATCATCAGGGGTGAAATCGCTATAAGCCACGCAAAGACGAGACTTGCGCCGCGTCCTACAACTGTTCGTGCCGCAATCGGCAGCACAATGACCGCAAGCATACCGAAAAGCAGCGACGGCCCCTGCATGACCCACTCTGATAGTATCACGTGGTCAAGCATGAGCTTATAGAACACTGTCAATGGAACGCTGTCGGTCGTTTCCCCTGGGTTTGAGATGATGCCTAGTATTGTCAGATTGAAGATTTTATGTATTGAGTGCCATTCATCGTCCGCGATTACCTGATAGGTTATTTGATAAAACCGAAGGGCGGCGGCTACCGTAATGGCCGAAATAAATAAAATATTCCTATAAATGTATGCGTAAATTGTTCTTTTCAAGTTGACTTAGCGTCTCTTATCGCCCTTAGTCAAAAGGGCAAACACAGGCCAGCCGACCAGCAAAACGGCGCTTACCACAGTCGTCAGCATGGCCGATGTCGTGGTGTATAGGATGTTCCTAAACAGCAGGGCTATGATTTTCCTCTTAGGCAGGGGTTTTAGTTCAAGCGCCGAGTTACACGTAAAACGTAATGCCGCTTTGATAGTCAGCGTAAACAGAAAGACGTTTAAAAATCCGGAGCCGCTTATGTTTCCAACCGGTATGACCACGGCGTCGAAATTCATTTCGCTGAGCGATTTCATGCCCCTGAAAAACCCATAGTTTTTTGTATAAGGATAGACGACGACTGCCTCTGTGTAAGAAGCCGCCTGAGCCGCCCCGTGGCGGTGTGTCAGCAAGGTGGTCTTTGCGTCTGGGAATTCGGCCCTCAGCCTCTTAAAAACCTTGTCGAGGTGCTGGAGGTTGGTACACCTGATGACAAGAATATTTCTCATCATCATCTGTACATCGTAAAAGGGGTTTTATAGTGCATCCTGAACCTCTTAGCAATTTCCATTGTTATGGGGGCGCGCGTAATCCTGCCGACATTAATGACCGCGTCAAGGAGCGCCCTGATATATAAAAACGTGCGCTGCTCAAAGGAATAATAAAACACGTAAAAGAGCATCAGCAGAGTAACCTTCCACATCAGTACGCCGGGGTAGTTTTTCCATATCGTCCAGAAAATATTTCTTGTATAGTAAAACGGCCCTCGCTGTGAAGTCCTGTTGGCCGGTGCGCTCTTATGGAAACAAATTACGTCGGCAAAGGCCTCTATCCTGAAACCGGCGTTGCAGACGCGAAGGGCCATATCGGTCTCATTAAAATACAGGAAGAATTCCTCCGGATACCCGCCTGCCTTCTCTATGACCTCACGCCGTACGCCTGCTCCAGCCCCGTGAAACGACATTATATAGTCGTCGTTAAAGACAGGGTCTTCGGCACTTGTTCGCGTTGCGCTGTTGATGTAGGTTGAATAGGTCGAGTAGTCTTTCACGGTAAAGGAGACTATGCCGATGGCGGGGTATCGGTCAAACTTCTGTATCATTTTTTCGATTGCATCTGGGGCAGGGAATGAATCGTCGTCGAGGATCAGGATATATTCCCCGCGGGCCGCCTCAAACCCCCTGTTATACGCCTTTACGCCCGCATTTTCCTCCATCTGAATGAGCCGCAGATTCGGTAGGCCTAAGGCGTTAATCATTGCCGCGGTGCCGTCGGTGGAGGCGTTATCAACGACGATTATCTCAATGTTTTTATAACGCTGCTGGCAGAGCATTGAGAGCGTTTCCCTGATATCCTCCTTTCGGTTATATGAGACTATTACCGCGCTGACAAGGGGTGTTTTATTATCGAACAAGGTCTTGTCTCCTCAGATTTTCAATGAATTTAGCTTTTGCGGTGGGGTAGGCCAGTTTTAGTTTCCACGCCTGCGCAGCCGCCATAGTGTTTCCATAGGGGTCGGCGTAGATTACGGCGTCGGCGTCTGCGGCGTCTAAAATCACATGGCCTACGTTGATTACTCTGGCCTTGTTCATACCGACGAATTTTTTAGTTATATCCAGTGAGAGAGATGGCTCATCATTTTTAAATTCGGCACGCCCGCCAATACCCTTCAGGCCATCTATGGCCGCGCGGTAGATTATCTCTTTGGTATTCGTCTTTTCAAACGCCTCACACGTATAAATCGCCGTAAAGACATCGCCAAGGAGTGTATCCATCGTCGCCGCGGTCCCGTATTTTTTAAAAAACCTCACCCTGTTTTTCCAGAAATAGTATGTAGTGAGGAGGTCCTTTTTGCTTGATATGCCCATCGCGTGAAACAACTTTGATTTGGCCGCCCCAAAGATTTTATAACCTCTTAATTTCATTCGCCACGCCCAGTCCATGTCGTCCCAGTAGAGAAAATAGCTTTCGTCAAGGAGGCCGACCTCTTTGACCGCGTCTGTGCGCGCGATAAGCGAACACGCTGGGACATAGTCAACTTCTATGTCCTCGGTTATTTCGCCGTGGGATGTCTCCGAATAGTTTTTTTTATTGGGCTTAATAAAGGCCCGCTCCCAGTCAAGCCACGCGCCGAATTCCTGGACAGTACCGGGCTGGCCGTCCATATAGTAGAGCTTGGAGCCGACGATACCGGCCTCAGGCCGCGTAAGCATAAACTCCACGAGGGCGGCAAGGGCGTCTGCCTCAGCCCTTGTATCGTTATCAAGGAGATACAAAAATTCATAACCCTTGCCGGAGTGGAGGGCAGCGGCAATCCCCGTATTAAAACCGCCGGAGCCGCCCTTGTTCGTCTCATTTTCGATAAGATTAATCCCGCCGCCGAATTGCGTTGCCACCGCGTGGGCAGAGCCGTCATCAGAGGCGTTATCCACGACATAGACATCGAAGTCCCTGTATGTCTGGTCTAATACCGAGCCAATACACGGCAACAGATAGTCCTTCTTGTTCCAGTTGCAAATTATAACGGCAGTCAGTGGTTTCATCTATTTTTTAGTCGGCAGCGTTTGGGGGAATCTTAACACAGTGAATGGTAAATATGCAAAACAAGCGGCAGTTCGCAAATTCCTGTAGCGGCGAGTGAGGCAATAACAGGGACGCAACACCGAACTTGTGACTTTGCAGACGTGCAAGATCACGAATTCATGGCAACTCCGGCGGATTAGTCTTCCCGCCGAAACATAATCAGCTATTTACCGCAGTCAATGCGGTAATGGGTCGGTACACTTATATTTATAGCCGCATTTTCCTATCTGTATATCCTTTTTATTTATTTTGCCATTTCGCTTTTTAAATACTTTGAACTCAGGATTCCTCATATGTTTATGTAAAAAAATATACTCAACATTGTAATTTACATCTATGTAATTACATCTTGTATGAATGATTTTTTTAGCTAATTTGGCACCTCCTATTAGTTGTTCCCTTGCATGTGATGATTTCTTATTTTCCCCATCGTCAATCTCAACAAGCACAAGATGAGTAATTATATGCTCCTCTGTAATCTTACCCTCAATCTTAGCCTCTTTTTTAACCACCTTTGTAATAATGATCAAACAATCGCACACCTTATCTTGTTCTGAATGGTTTCTTGAATCATCTTCGATGTCACGAACATCCTCACCTTTTAATATTATATTGTTCTTACAATTATCAAGATACAAGATACATTTTCCATCATCGTAGCATTTTGTTCCACTAATAATTGCGGTTGAGTATTTTTTCTTAATACTATCAATAACTGAAACAGGTTCCTTGCCCATATGCTTATACTTTAGTCCGGTATCAAATCTTTTATTTTCATTGTCTCGTCATAAAGAGATTCCGTTACCTTGAAGAATTCTTCATCCGATATGCCATCATCTTCATCGTAATCTATTTTACTTATATGATAACCACTCTTATTTTTGTCTTGATGAAATACAAAAGCCCCAATTTCGTCAGGTAATATGAAATCTTCTATGTCAGAATCTTTTCGCTTTTCCTTGGGGACTTTTGAAGACAAACGACAATTGTTTAGCTGTTCAAATAAATATTCGCTATGCGTAGTGATAATTACATAAACGCCCGCTCGTATCAACCTCACGAGGAGCTTTGCCATAAGCCTCTGATTTTGAGGATTAAGATGTGCCTCCGGCTCTTCGATTATTAAAATGTTGCCGGGTTCGATAAGATATTTAAGATAGAGAATGATAGGCGCGAGTTCAGAAACAGTAGAAGATGTCCTGTGGATAGGAATTACTGTTTCATTAAATCTATATTGTATCCTAGGAGAAGATCCTGGCAGGGTTCTCTCAATAAATATCTCACCATTAATGGTATCCTGTTCAAACTCAACTGCTATATCGTATAGAGGTCCTTTTTTTTCTGGCATTGCGTGAATATTATATAGAAGCTCTACAACCGTCCCCTGCATACTAGCTGGTTCAGTCTTGCGTGTACTCGAAAATGCAAGATTATTTACAATAGTTCCATACAATGTCCTGTAGCACTGTAAAATTCCAGTCCTGCCTGCTGGGAGGCAATAACTGAACGGCATTTTGAATTGTTCCGCTATTATCCCATTATAACCATGAACAACAAGTCGCTTTACTGCTCCAATATCAATTATTTTATTATTTTTTCTATCTTCATAATAATTTAGTTGATTATTAATGAGATCAAGATTAATTGTGTTATTAATCTTCATAGATTCGCCATGATGAGCTAAACAAAGTACACTGACATTACCATTATGTGTAATTTTTATTTTGTAAGAGTTTTGGTTAATTAGCGTTAATTCTTTGTGTTGACACGCATACAATTTTTCCATTGTAGCCTTAAGGTAATGTCTGTAAAAATATTTATATAATTCATCAAGTATACTAATTGATATTTCATTAGGGAATTTCAAATTCACGATGCTGCTCTTTATTAATGGTCTGAGAAATTTCTCGAGTTCATGTAAAGTATTTGCGATATTTTGAAATTCAGTTGCTTTTCTTATGTAATCATCCATCGGAGACTTCATAGGTATAAACCATTGATTATACGATTCCACAAACGCATGAACAAGCATTGCAATATACGATTTCCCTGAATTATTCGGGCCTATCAGTACGGTCAGGTTTTTGAGCGAAACGGTGCCCTTGCTGATTGGGCCGAAGTTTTTTACCTCTATGGTGAGGTCAGGCTTCTTAATAGTTTTGGGAGCCTTTGGCGTTTTGGATTTGCCTTTTCGCATGATGTATTATGCGAAAATATGGCTGGTTTGTCAAATGAGCGCGGCTGTGGTATAATGAATGTAAATGTGTTTAGCAGTGCCGGTTGAGGTTGTGGAAGTAGATGGCACCCGTGCAATTATTGATACTGGAGGTGTGCGGCGGGCGGTCAGTCTTTTGCTTTTGCCGGAGGCCGCCGCGGTTGGCGATTTTGTGCTTGTTCACGCCGGATTTGCCATTCAGAAAATGGACAGCGGCACCGGCAATGAAATCATCAATCTTTTTCGGGAAATCGAACAATGTGCCCTGCCGCTTCAAAACGACTCCGATGCATGAGTTGTCTATTGCCCGGAGCGTTATTGATTTGGCGGTAAAAAATTGTCTTGACAACGGCCATACGGCCATCGAAAAAATCATCCTCTCTATTGGCGCTGCCTCAGGGGTGATGCCCGATGCCCTGTCGTTTGCCTTTGATGTCATAAAACAAGATACGATTGCCGCGGGGGCTGTCTTGTGCATAAACGCTGTGCCGGTGTCAGGGGTATGTTCAGATTGCAAAGGGGAGTTTGCAAGTTGCGATGGCCCATTTATTATTAATTGCCCACACTGTGACAGCGCCGCTATAACCGTGACAGGTGGATTTGAGTTGGACATGATTGAAATTGAGGTAAAATGAATGTGAGGTGTTATGAACATAAAAGTGGTGACTAAGATTCTTGACGCAAATGACCGCATTGCCGACACTAACCGCCGCAAACTAAAGGCCGCCGGTATATACACCATTAACCTTATGGGTGCGCCGGGCGCCGGGAAGACTTCGCTTTTGGAGTGCGTCATAGGCAGATTGAAATCTGGGCTTAGGATTGGGGTTATTGAGGGGGACATCGCCGGTACGGACGACGCAAGGAGGATTGCCCTGCATGGCGTGCCCGTCGTGCAGATAAACACCGGAGGGGCGTGCCATCTGGATGCGAACATGATAGGCTCTGTCCTGGACTCACTTCCCCTTGCCGAAATAGATGTTCTTATAATAGAAAACGTGGGAAATCTTGTCTGCCCCGCCGAGTTCTCACTTGGCGAGGATATGAAAATCATGGTCTCAAGCATTACAGAAGGCCACGATAAGCCGTGTAAATACCCCTTGATGTTCCAGAAATCAAGCGCCCTAATTTTAAATAAGACAGACCTGCTGCCCTATATGAACACAGATATGGGGAAATTTAAGGCCGACGCGCTGTCATTAAATCCCAAAATTAAAATATTCGAAGTCTCCTGCAAGACACAAGATGGCGTTGGGGAGTTTTGCGATTGGTTAAGCGGGCTAAGATAACCATCAGGGGTACGGTTCAGGGCGTGGGTTTCAGGCCCTATGTGTTTAAGATGGCCGTGGGGTGCGCCTTAAAGGGATATGTGGCCAATACGCCCACCGGAGTGGACATAGAGGTAGAGGGCGAGGATGCAGGGGGGTTTGTTGACCAGTTACTAAAGCGTCCCCCTGCCCTTAGCTCTATTGAAGAGGCGTCCGTTGAATTTCTGCCATTAAAAGGCTACGAGGACTTCACTATAAGAAAAAGTCCTGTCAACACCGCGCCTTCTACTCAAATCGCCCCCGATATATCAATCTGCTGCGATTGCCTTAATGAACTGTTAGACCCCAACAACAGGCGATACCTCTACCCGTTTATAAACTGTACGAACTGCGGCCCAAGATACTCCATAATAAAGGCCGTTCCATACGATAGAAAAAACACGACTATGTCCGGGTTTCCCATGTGCGAGGACTGCCGCGGCGAATACGTCAATCCCGAAGACCGTCGCTTTCACGCGGAGCCTATCGCGTGTGAAAAATGCGGCCCGGCGCTTGTGCTTGACCTACCAAACAGGCATTACACAGTGGCTGCCGCAACCCCGATAGAGTCGGTTATACGGCTGCTCAAACAGGGTGCAATCGTCGGCGTTAAGGGAATCGGAGGGTTTCATCTCATATGCGACGCCCTTAATGGCGATGCCGTTAAGACTCTGCGCAAAAGAAAGAAACGACAAAAGAAACCCTTTGCTATGATGGCGGCCACTGTTGATTCGTGTCGGGAATTCGCTCACATATCAGACAAGGAAGAGGTCATGCTTGCCTCGCCAAGACACCCCATAGTGTTATTAAAACAGAGGGACAGTTTAATCTCACCGCTTGTAAGCGGCGGCGTGGGGTACCACGGCCTGATGCTGCCGTACACACCCCTGCACTATCTCCTCTTTTACCACCCGTCAGGCAGCAGTAATCCACCTCATTTTAAATCTCTTGTCGTCACAAGCGCCAACCACCCCGGTGACCCCGTCATTACAGACAACGACGAGGCCGTCGGTAAACTTTCGGGCGTGGCCGACGCATTTTTACTTCACAACAGGGATATTTATATGGGCAGCGACGATTCAGTCGTCAGGGTGAGACAAGACGGCATTCCGATGTTCATAAGGAGGTCGCGCGGGTATGTTGCCGAGGCGTTGCTTATTGATGGAGACGGCCCTGATGTGGCGGCATATGGTGGTGATTTGAAAAATACCTTTACCCTATTAAAGGGAAATCATGCGCTGCTAAGCCCCTATCACGGCGATATGGAAAATCAGGGTACTATGGAGTTTTTCAGCAGAAACCTGAAAAATATGTCGGAGATTTTTGGTATCAATCCAGCCATAGCCGCCTGTGACGCACACCCAGGATATATAACCCATGCGATGGCCAAAGAGAGTGGCGCTGGACGGCCTATACTAATCCAACACCACCACGCCCACGCCCTGTCAGTCATGGCCGAACATCAATTAACAGCAGACGCGGTTGCGGTAGTGCTTGACGGCACAGGTTATGGGGCTGACGGCAACATATGGGGCGGGGAGTTTCTGATTGCCAACCCTTATGGCTTTAAGCGCGCGGGGCATTTTAAGTATATGCCCTTGCCGGGCGGCGATAAAGCCGCAAAGGAACCACGGCGCATGGCCGTGGCCTATGTTGTGGACGCCTTTGGAAATGGGGCAGGGGGGGCGCTTGAGGCAATCGGGTATACAGCGCGGCATGGAGGGGAATTCATAGACGCGATTTTAAAGATAATCCCTGTCAGGGAGTTCTCCCCACTGAGCAGCAGTGCTGGCAGGTTATTTGACGCCGTATCTTCCATCCTTGCCATCGTCGATATAAACACGTACGAGGGACAGGCCGCTATGGAACTTGAGGCCGTTATATCACCAGAAGCCGTCGGTTCATATCCTTTCCGCATATCAGAAGGCGGGATTGTGGATTTCTCCGGGGCCATTGAGGCCGTCGTGTCAGATGTTGTTGAAGGCATAGGCAGAGGAAAGATAGCAGCCTGTTTTCATAATACGGTAATTAACGCCGTCATTGATTTGGCCATGAGAGTAAGTAATACAGCGGGATTAAGAGACGTCATATTAAGCGGCGGGGTCTTTCAAAACGCATATCTGCTTGACAACACCATACGCAGACTAAAGATGTTGGGATTAAACGTCTATACGAACGAAAAAGTGCCGTGTAACGATGGTGGAATATCTTTGGGACAGGCCTACGCGGCACGGTTTATGGCAAAGGAAAGATAAAGGTGAACGCAGGGGATATAATCGCTGAGATTGCGCGGCTGTGTGCGGACATAGGCAGGCCGGTCAAGTTGATGGAGGTCTGTGGTACGCATACCGTGAGTATATTCCGGCATGGGATAAAGGGAATGCTTCCAGGGGAGGTTAGCCTGATAAGCGGGCCGGGCTGCCCGGTTTGTGTAACGCCGCTTAGGGACATAGACGCGGCAATACGACTTTCTATGCTGGACAAAACAGTACTCATGACCTTTGGCGACATGATGCACGTGCCGGGGGGGAATCGGGATTCGCTTTATAAGGCAAGGGGCAGGGGTGCGGCGGTAGATACCGTATATAGTCCACTTGACGTCCTTGAGTTCGCGGCAAATAACAGGGCGTTGGATGTAGCGTTTTTTGCAACCGGTTTTGAGACAACCTCACCGCTGATTGCCGCAACTCTGAAAGAGGCTCATAACCGCGGGATAAGGAATTTTAGCATATACAGCGCACATAAATTAGTCCCTCCGGCTTTGAGGGCGCTCCTGAATTTACCGGCTGCGGCGATTGATGGCTTTATCCTGCCCGGTCACGTCAGTACGATAATAGGCAAGAGGCCGTATGAGTTTATCGCCGCTGAGTTCAGAAGGCCGGGCGTAATAACCGGCTTTGAAGGGATGGAAATACTGATGGGTATTTATATGCTCCTGTTACAGATAGCACAAGACCGGGCGGAGATAGAGATAGAGTATAAGAAGGCCGTAAGGCCGGAGGGCAATACTAAGGCGGTCGCTATGATTGAGGAGATATTCTCGACTGTCGACACAGAGTGGCGCGGCCTTGGAGTAATCCCCATGAGTGGCCTCGCACCGAGGGATGAATTTTCGTGTTATGACGCGAGAAAGAGGCTACCCGCAGTGGTTGAGGATTATTCGGAGATAACCGCCTGCCAGTGTGCCGACGTACTAAGGGGGATAAAGACGCCGCCCGAATGTGCCTTATTTAAGAAGGCGTGCACACCCGAAAATCCTGTGGGGGCATGTATGGTAAGTTCGGAGGGCAGTTGCAGCGCGTACTTTAAATATGGAGCGATAGACAATGGATAGAATTTTAATGGCACACGGCGGTGGTGGAAGGCTGATGCGCGAGCTTATTGACCAGATTACAAAGATATTCAGCATGGGAGAGCTTAATGACTCGGCTATCTTAGATTTCCCCCGTAAGAGGCTTGCCCTGACGACGGATTCATTTGTCGTGTCGCCCTTGTTTTTTCCAGGCGGCAACATCGGGACACTCGCGATAAACGGCACGGTAAACGATATTGCTGTAAGCGGGGCGGTGCCGCTATATCTGACGGTGGGGTTTATAATAGAGGAGGGATTTCCTGTTTCAGAGCTGCTGCTGATAGTGGAATCAATGGCGCGGGCGGCAGAGGAGGCGGGCGTAAGGGTCGTAACCGGAGATACCAAGGTGGTGAACAGGGGAAAGGGCGACGGGTTGTTTATAAACACGGCGGGGGTGGGCGTCTTAGAAGATGGTGTAAACATCTCGCCGCTATTGATAAGGGAGGGAGACGCCGTATTGGTAAATGGTGAGATAGGTGCCCACGGCACATGTATAATGGCCTCGCGTAACGGGCTGACATTTAATGAGCCACTGGTAAGCGACTGCCGACCATTAAACGGCTTGACGCAGTTGATGATAAAAAGCTCTGCCGTACACTTCATGCGGGACTGCACACGGGGCGGCATTGCGGCAACGCTGAAAGAGGCGGCAACGGCGGCAGGAAAGAGCATAAGAATCAAGGAGTCTTCAATTCCCGCAGCCCCTCAGGTTAGAGGCGCGTGTGAACTATTAGGTTTAGACCCGATGTATATAGCCAACGAGGGAATATTAGCGGCGGCCGTGGATAAGGCCGACGCGGAGGCGTTAATCACCACAATGAAGCGCCACCCCTACGGGACAAATTCAGCAATAATAGGAGAGATTGTCTCAGGCCGACCGGGATTGGTTACGATTGAGACAACGATTGGAGGAAAGCGCATCATGGATATGCCATTGTACGAGCAGTTGCCGAGGATTTGTTAGTCTTTTCTTACTCGTAGCCGGAGCACCGAAGCCGCCAACGGGCGGCAGCTCAAACTCAATAGATAAAACATGTGCGAAAATACGGGTGAAGGGGGGTTACCCCCCTTCGTCTTTAATCCTTTTACTTTAAATCCCTGAAAATAATCGCACATATACTTACAAATAAAGTACTTACTATAAATGGAAAAAATTGCACATATATCCCGTAACGTGTGAAGAGCACATCTATCATTAATTTCACAATTACCAAGGTTACTAAGGCCGCTGGTATAGAGATTTTCTTCTTTGTGTAATAAAATAATATAAACACGGCTATCATTACAATAAACACGCATAACCACTGGTAATTGTGTTCCATCGGCGAGATGAACCGCTTACTTATTATCGTATGAATGATATTTGCGTGAATTATTATGCCCGGGGTGGTTTTGAATATCGGGGTTTGATGATTATCACTCATCGAATCCCCAACCTCCCCTATGAGAACAATTTTATCTCTAAAAATCTCTGAATTAATATGCGGCACTTTTTCAAACGGCACTATATTAAACGTCTCAAGGCCGCCGGTGTAATTTATATACATATACCTGTCTAAATATTTATCTGTAAAGGTTGGAATTGATATGCCGCCGATAGTTGCATTGTCTTCATATCCGAAGGAATATAGGTCAAAATCGGCGTTATAATATTTAGTCAGGGCGACTATTGGAAGAGGATAATATTCCCTCCCGTATTTATCGAATTGCGGGGTTAATAAAAGTTTAGTAATGCCCCCATAAGACGATTTCTTTACAACTCCATATACACTGCCAAGTGAAATTAATTCATTTCCATTAAAATAGCCTTTTGAAGTTATATTGTCATTATTTAATAGAAATTTTTCGGCTTCATTTCCATAAATGGCCAAAACTATATTACGGTCAGCATTGTTTAGCGTCTTTATAAGCCGCAGGTCGTCTTTAATATCTCTTACACCGTCAAAAAATATATCCACAGTTATTACTTTTGGGCCTCCTTCAAGAATTCTTGCAAACACTTGGGCATACACGGAGCGTTTATAGCGCAGTCTCTCAAATCTCTCCATCGTATTGTTGTCGAGGCCTACTATTATAATGTTGTCAACATTGCTGCCTCTTATGGGAAATTGCCTGCTGTAAAAAAAATCATCAACAACAGGGAACTTATGAGCAGCGAAAACCCCTATATCTGCTCCCATATAAGCCGATAACATTATAAACATCAGTAATCGTAAATATATCTTTATTGTATTCATTTACCATCAATGAGGTGCGCATAGTGATATAAAAAACGGCACTAATATGATAAAACATATAAATATAATCCAAAAGATAATATCTTTTATGAAAATACTCATCTTTTGTTTACTCATATTTGTATCCCCTCCGTATAAATCAATATGCAGCCGCACTATTATTATAACATATTTAACACTTATTTATAAATCATCATCTTGAAATAAATTATTATCAAGAAGTGATTTCCTGTTCTTAAACCTACTTTTGAAATTGGAACAACTATATCTATTTATAGAAACAAATGGCTGTTGAGGGACATCTATAAATAAGTCATCAAGAAGCTCTAAGTGCCCGTCTGTGTCCTTCCAACAGATATCTGCCATACCAGCATTCACACAGTTGACATTACAGTAAACCTGATCCCAGTCTGAATCAGGCTCTTCTCCAAAAAGCTCGTTGCAAGTTCTCTCTGACGCCATAAGCGAACATAACTGCTTTAAAGTACCCATTTAGTTATCCTCCTTTCGTTTATTATATAATCTACACCCTGCGGCCTATCGCCGCTACCTCCGGCTCGAACGACTCTATCTCCAGCGCGGCACCTCCGGTGTTTTCTATGGCGAATTGCCAGTATCTGCCCCTCATCCCCTTGCCCAGCTTTATTCGACGGGGGGCCGTGCGGTCTGACATTGACGCCTCTGTAACCTCTGATAGGTAGATGTTTTCAGCGCCGTCGTCCGTTATCGCCTTAAATACAAACGACGACGGGGTTCTCACTACCGTGTAGACCTCCGGTACTCGTTTAACTGAGGATTCGTCCCTGCCCCTTGCATTTTTCAGCTCTGTCTTCGACGTCCTTATTGAGCAGCTTATCGGCACGCCGTCGTCTGTGTCCCCCCCAAGTATATATATCCCGCCATCTCCACCGGCGAAGTATTCCTCACCCCATTGGCAAAAACCGTTGAAATCATACGCCGTGTACTCAGTAAGCGCCCCCGTGTTTATGTTTAATACTATGACGCGGCTGTCGTTACCCTGCACGACGCTCATCATAGTCCCAACGCCAATGGACTCAAGGGCAAACAGAGGAATCGCAACTGCCGCATTCCCCTTATACTCACCATGACCCGACATCGACACGATAACAGCCGGAGTTGCCGCCGCCATCGCCGAAACTCCCCCGGCATAAGCATTGACAAACGGCAGAGACGGCATCTTCAGGGCTGACACCCGCACATCGCACTGACATCCGCCCCCTGTCAGCACCACGGCAGAGAGTTTAAAAACCGGAGAATTCGCGCTGACGTTGATTATCGGAGGATTATAGACAAGCGTGTCTATCTTGAAACGCGGCATCCTCAGCACCCGCGTGCCGGCTATTCTGCCGGTCAAATATTCAGTATCAGTTTCAAAACATGGGAGTTTAAGCGCACTCGTTGCCGCCATCTGCGACTTAATAGTAAATATTGGAAGCCTCGCCTTTCCATAGCCCCCGGTGCCAGATGCCATGCCGCCATTTATGCGCGGCGATAACACGGAAAGACGCCCAAACGAGGTAATGCTGCCGCTGGCACTGCCATCTATCGTAATTACTGGCACATCGAACGCGGTGTCGGCCTGTGCCGCAAATTCCCCATCTAATGTAAATACCGGAAGCTGATTATTACAGAAGTTCCCTGTCTGTGAACATGTCCCTGCACCCATAAGATGCGGCAGCGTGATTGTCGCGCCGACAGTGCCGACAGAGACAATTGAGGCACTTATAGTTATAACCGGCAGGCTTATTGCCACAGAGGCAGTAATTGACGGAGTGGCCTGATCAAAGTAATCCACCGCCGTTGCCCCATAGGCGTATATCCCAACTTGCACTGAACTGGCAAAATCATTACGTGTGAATTGCTCGTGTTGCGACCATGAGCTGCCGTCCGTGCTTAAATACGTAGTGAAAACGGCGCCGCTTCTGGTTATCCTGAAATACTTGAAAAGGGCGTTTGCGCCGTACTCGGTAGTGCCGCTGTTTGTCGTATTTTTTGAGTACGCCATATCGCCGGGGATATTACTCAATCCAAGCCAATCCTCTCCCGCGCTGGCGTCAGGGTCTCTGGCTATAAGGCCAAAGGGATAATTTGTGGCGTTAGTGCCAATATTTACGTCGAAGTCGCCTGATAGATTCTGATACGCAAAGGGAACGGTAAATGTCGCGCCAGTCGGATATGATACGCCCGTAGGGTATATGCTCAAATATCCCGGATTGGTAATATTAACGTCCGCGCCGGTGGCATGGGCGGAGTTTAGCAAATTCCAGCCGTAGGACTTCGCCCCATCCCCCCCGGTATATAAGTCCTGCTGTGTCGTTGCGCCGAATTGGTCTGACATTTTCTCTCTCCTTTGCTAAGTAATAAGGGGGGCTTACACCCCCCCTGTACGACAAGACGGGGGATTATCCCCTAATCTGCGGCTTATTACTGTGACGGCATTGTTATTGTGAACGTGGAGATTGTCTGCACGGCACCGCTGGTTATTGATGTTGAGGACATGTTAAGCTGTGAGCCGCTTGTGGCCACTGCCCCGTCTATTCTTTCCTCAGTGGTGGAGGCCGCGCCGTCGTCGCCTGTGGCCATCAGCCTGAACCATCCCGCCGTTGCTGTGGCAACCGCCGTGCCGCTCCACGTCTCAGCCGTTGCCTTTGACAGCACACCGCCTACCGCGTCGTCAAAGCTCAGGCCCGCCGATGTACCGTCTGAGTATATCGTGCAAAGTAGTGTGCCCGAAGGAACGCTATCAGGAAGCGCAGGCTGCGCACCGGAGTATATCTGTATAAACCCCTTATAAAATATCTCCTGCAAACTGCAAGCCGCATCCACAAGTCTTATCTCGTCAAACCAGCACTGGTCTGAGGCGTTTGTCGTATTCGTCTGAAAAGACAGATAGAGCGCAGTTTGAGACGCGCCTGTCCTGAATGTGTACTCCTTCTTTACCCACGACCCGGCCGTGTCATTGTGAATTACGGAGATGACTTCGCTGCCGCCTGACGTTGCCCCTGCTGAAACCATGCCGGCCACACCGCTTGATGTGGGCTTCTGATAGTAGTATGAGAGCTTGTAGAGCCGATTCGATCGCACGGGGATGGCCGTGGCATTGGAGAACTTTGCCGATGCCGCTCCCGCGTTCAGACACTCTGCATAGCCCGCCGCCGAAGTAGCCCCAGTTGCGGCTACCCGCTGTGTCGTGCCGGTAAGCTGCGTCCAACCACTGAAATCTGTGCCGAAGTCCCCGTTTGTTACGAGATTCGTATTGATTCCCAGCAACTTGTTTCTTAATCCTGTCGAAAGTGTTAGTGCCATGTTGTATCCTCCTTTGGGGTGGTTAACCCTGTGTGTTTTTATGACGGGCCATAGACCCTGTCTTTGAGAAAAGCCGTGTATGGCTGTTTTTTTTAATGAGGCGCTTACGAGGCGCTTATGAGGCGCTTATTGAGATGGGCGGTAGAGTTGGCACCCCGCTCGCGTAAACGGTTTCCATATAGCTGTTAACCCTTGGGCCTCCATCGTCTATAACCCCCTTCATCACGCTTATATAGAGGTTCATCCCGCCACGCCGCTGGACAATGCCCGCCCCTGTGAGACCGCTCTCGTATGAATATATGCCCTCGGCGGCGTAGTTTATCTCTGAGCCGCCCTCTAAGGAAACACTGCACTTGCCGCGCCGTGATTCCCAAAGCAGCGTACGTTTTAGTGAATTGGCACCGTTGCTGCTGTGGCGCGCTTCTCCTGTTGCCTGTGTGGCGATGACCGCTCCGCAGTCAGATATGAGATGGAGTGTGAATTTATCCGGCGTTGCCCCCCGTAACATAAAGAGCTTTTCCTGTGTACCCACGAATATGCAGTCTTCCGCGGCGGCAAGCAGGGTTATCATACCGCTGAATGGTATCCAGTTCGCCGCCATATTATACAGTTCAAAGGCAAAAGGCTCCGAGTAGTAGAGGACATCGTAGGCGGCTGTGTAGATGCGCCCCCTGTAGTAGGTCATGAGATGTCCGGCAGGGGGAGGTTTTAGCCCTTCTGTCACAGCGGTAAGCATAGGCGCTGGTTCGTCTTTCAGGGCAACGGCGGCGCTTTGGTTTGGAAGCCTCATGGCCAGATATAGCACCTCGCCATTTACTGTCGTCATGTACAGGTTTATGCCCACAACATCGGGGTCGTCTGAGGCGGTGACAGTAACGATTATTCCACCTGCGTCTGTTTCTCCGGTGGATGAAAGGACAGAGGTGCCGCTTTCCTGCCCTCCGCTTGGGGAGTATGCCCCGCCGCGGCGCACATATGTAAGCGCTATGGCGTATCTTCCATGGCGAAGATTGCCATCCGCGGGAGATAATTGTGGTGCCGGTGGGGGCGTCATCCCCCATGTCCTTGTCGTGTGGTTTTGTCCACGGGTATCAATGGCTCCCGTTATGACGCCGTCTGAGTAATATACCGTGTCGTTGAGTGAAAGGTATGCCATGCTCCTGCCGCTTGTAAGGTCCTGCCTCAGACAACGAATAGCATATGGGCCGCCTGTGGTTTCAGGGGCTAACAGCTCCATGAGCCGCCCACCCTCGCAAAAAAGGCACACGCGCCCGTCGCTCCATAGCGAATGCACCGCGCCCTCATAGACCTTCTTATACCCTGGTCTGCGCCTAATCATCCCTGAGTCGTCTATGTCAACGTTGAGCGCTGACTGAAGATACGAAAACCCTATGCGCTCTGGCGGCAGCACATTGGCAAGCCCCTTGAATTCCCTATAAACGTTTCCCACTATATCACCCCCATAATGTCATTGAGAGAGTAGGAGGCGTGGCCGTTGGCCAGAGATTCGCGTCTGATCTCATCCAGTCCCTTTTGCCAAAGCTCTCTGTAAGTCTTAGCGGCCTCAGAGTTTAGTGTGTCTGAGCCGGACTTCTCATAGGCCAGGGCCAGAATGCCGTTTATCAGGGCGCGGTTGAAGCGGCGTGGGATCTCCGGTTCGGCGTTTGGAAACGCGGCAGACATTTCAGTAAGCGGGAGGCGATAGACGCTAAGGGCAACGGTGTCATTTCTTTCAGGGATGGGATGGAGCGTGATAAAGCCGCTTTGGACATCAAGCATATAATAGGCCGGCGTGCCTTCAAACTGTTGCCACAGGCCATACCACCGCAGGAGCGAGTCCTGTGTGGTCTTAAAAAGCGGCGTTCCAGTGCCGACAAGCACGGCGCGTTTGATAGCGACAATGCGGCTGTCAAGGGCATAGCTTGCCGTCCCTTTGGCCAGGGCCACATGGCATATCTGTGGCGTGGTCGAGTCGGTTATGCAGAGCGTCTCAGCACACAGGACAGAGAGCCTGTCATTTAAGCAGACAATCAGCTCCGCGTCCGGCCACAGGTATGGCGTGGCAGTGTCATCGAGCATTGATCTTGTTGTTGCAAGTATTTCAGTTAATGTCATCGGCGTCTCTCCATTGTGATGGGCCTGATGTGGCTGGGCGTCCGGCATAACGGCGGCCGCCCAGCCCTCTGGTTTTTAGTGAAGGTCCTGACAGACCACCAAGATATCCGCTACGGTATGTGAGAGGTTGTTTGCCGGGACGAATAGTATGTCAGAGTCAGACGTGTAGATGCAGCCGTTGGCGTAGGTGTCGCCTATGGTGCTTTGGGTTATAGTGCCTGGCGTGCCGTTTAGATTAGCCGTGGCAATCAGGCCATTGGCATGAGTGGCGTCGCCTACGGTGCATGTCGCGGTTGAACCCTCTGGGGCTATCAGCTTTACATATACCTGTTTGACGTGTGTGTTTGCCTTTACCTTTACGACGTGAACCACGTCGGACGCTAAGACGTTGAGCGTGGTGAAATCGAGCCTGTTTTTGATGCGATACAGCTTGTTCAGGCCATCAAATGGAATGGCGGACTGCCCGCCGGTTAAATCTACTGTTGCCATAAGTAAGACCTCCTTATTTTACAGGGGTTTATGGGGGCCGAAGGCCCCCATATTAGTCGGGATATGGATTATCTTGAGGCGTAAAGTACGCCCATTGCGTCTGGTTTTATCACCTTATAGCCATAGACCATCAGCCCTCTTACCAGATCTCCAAACGTGCTCTCGGCGCGCAGGGTCTCGGTCTTTAATATCTGAGAGGCAAACGTCAGGGCTGAGATATGTCCAAACATCACGTTGTAGCCCAGGCCGCCGCTCTCAGCAGCCGATGAGACATAGTTGCTGCTATAAACGGTAAAACGGTCTATCATGCCGATCATGCCGTTTCTTATTGATGACTCATCGTCTCCGGTTCTGGCAACGTTGCTGAGGTCGGACTTCTTTATCATTGCCGAAAGCCACGCGGGAATGACAAGCCACCTGTCGGTCTCAGGCACGTTGCGTTCGTCGAGAATCGTGGCGCAGTCAATAATGTAATCAAGGACATTGCTCTTTGTTATTTGCACGGGGGAGCCGCTCCTGCCCAGATTGATGTTCATGGAGATTGCCCCTGCCGTAGTTCCCGCGTTTAACGGGTCAACGCTTGCCGGTATGGACGAAAGTATGTCCGAATCTACGACCAGTTTTAACTGAATCGAAGCGTCGTTACTCCATAAATCAAGCAGGTCTAAGTCCGACTGCCACTTGTCAACATCGTCACAGGAAAAGGCAAAGTACTTTCCCTTGTCGATAACCAGGTCGAGGGCCGGGCCGGTTTCCGGCCTCTCGTATTCGAGCTTTTGCCCCTTTACGTAATCCCTTATGGTTATATCCGGTACTGCGCGGATATAGATAAGGTCGCCCTGTTCCATTATCTCGCCCTCATAGTCAATGTTTGCTATGAAGGGTATGACTGATGTCCGGTAGAACTTCTTGATGAGCTTGCCTGACCACAGTGCGCGGTCAAACTTCATTGCCCCTGTGCTGCTGTAATCGGGGTATCCGGATGTTCTTGGAAATGCCATAGTTTATCCTCCTGCAGGGGGGATTTTATACCCCCACTTGTTGATTTCGGCGTCAAAAACGCCGTTTACACGTCCTGATATTGATTAAGCGGTTACTCTTCCTTCTTTGACCGCGCGGAATATGCGGGATTCAAGCGCGTCCGCCTCCTTTTCCCTGCCTTTGTAGCGGCCTCTGACGACATCCTTGTAAAAGTTGTGAATTTCAGATGCGGTAAACGCGTCGTCGCTGCTGACGGGTTTGGCAGAATTGCTGACCGCGCGTGGAGGGACGGCGTAACGGTCTATTTTTTGCGCCTCAGGTGCCGCGGTGACCGCCGCCACTTTCTCGTCAGGTCTCACTTTAACAACGGGAATCATTGTATTGCCCTGAGTTTCGACTACCGGGTTCATATCCGTCGGCGCTTCAGGGGATGTCTGAGCCTCAATAGCCTCACCGACAATGACCTCGGGTGTATTGGCGTCTATATCGTCTGTATCGTCGTCTTCGTTTGTTAGTTCGGTTACGGCGATAGCCAACATCTTTCTTACCGCGTTGTAGATGCCGGGGTTTTCCACGCGAAAAGCGGAGAGCTCCTCATCCTCATCCATGGTCTTGTAAATATTGCTAAGATACTCCGAGGCCGTATCGGTATCGGATATACCTTCATCCTGCTGCTCTGTCAAGGCATCACCCTCATGGTTTTCAGTAACACCTTGCTCTGGCAGAATTGAATCAGCGGTAGGCAAGTCTGTCTCAGGTGCTTCCAGTTTTACGATTGTTTCCATAGTTATCCTCCTGTTGTTTTTATTCGCCGTCGCTTTGAAGTACGGCGACTTTGGCGAGCTTCTTAAGAGCCGCCTCACTACGTCTTTGACTGCGTGCCCGGCACTATGTCGCTGTTGCGAGTACGCGAGGGGGCGCTGTCCCACATTATTGCCACGTGATTTTCCTCCACCCGATAACGCCTGACACATACGCGCATACTTCCTCGTAATCCGCACTGTTATCAGTCGAAGCGGTGAACCAGTGCTGCCCTCTTACTGTCATATCACACTCTGGTTTAGTCGTCTGCCCGTTATTTACTCCAACCTGTCCCTCAAGATTAGCTGTTCTTGACCGCAGTTGTTGAATTTCCATAGTATGCAATCCTAATATTGAAACAGGCTCTATGGCTAACTTTGTTGTCGTTGTATTATCAGGATTGATGTAATTATCTTCCCTAACCAAATTAGGGAATAACGACAGTAAATTCTGTGCTGTAAACCCTGTATGAACAGTTGAATTGTCTGTCTCACTTTTCCATAGATAAGACACGACATCAATTGCATCCATCGCTTCACCCACGGTAGATAGCGTATAATTATCCATAGACACAGGCGTAATACTATATGGAATGGATCGGATATCTGTTTTTAGATTTGCGTCCGAGACTGTCCACCATGAGCCGCCAGCATGAAGTATTGTATTAACATTACCATTACCTATTGAAACTTGGTTGGAGGCTGTTGCCTGTGCCCCATTGCCGATGGCGGTTGAGTTGGTGTAACCGTCTGCGTTTGCGTTTGCATTGAACCCTAAGTAAGTATTAAATGAGCCTGTTTGCAAACTAAGCCCTGTATTATATCCTGACCAACGACCAATGGCTGTATTGTTGTCACCTGTTGTGTTGTGGTAGAGTGCTGAATCACCAATAGCTAAATTACCAACGCCTGATGTATTGGAATAGCCTGCTTGATAACCGATGGCTACGTTTTTAGTACCTGTTGTATTACTGTAGAGCGGAACATAGCCGATGCCTATGTTAGCAACACCTGTTGTGTTATTATATAAAGCCGAATCACCAAACGCCGAATTGTAACTTCCTGATGTAATATGAGACAAGGCATGATTCCCCATAGCTGTGTTATATCCAGCCTTATCTGCACGAATTTGAACCCTAACTGTCCCTGACGAATCCTGCAAGCTGATAGTAGGAGTGCTTTCTGTGCCGCCTGTTGAATTATCATAGGCTGGAGATTGATTCTTGATTACCAACCCCGTCAGTGTTGCATTGTCTACGGTAGGAGCATTAGATAAAACTATCTTGCCTGTACCAGTAGAGTTATCAATTGAAAGCACCGACCCTGAAATTTTTAACGGCTCGCTCGTAGTTAAAGAACTACCCCCTGTTGAAGCTATCGTTAAAGACCCCGCGCCCGGCGTTATCGTAATATTAGAACCAGCAGTCAGTAATGCCGGACTATATGTCGCGTTATCTGAGTTGCCGATAAGAACCTGCCCATATGTAGGGGCGGTTGTGCTGCCCGTGCCGCCGTATGTCGCGCCTATCTGTGTGCCGTTCCATGTACCGCTTTTTACTGTGCCGGTCAGGTTGTCGTGGTACATTGTAAAGAAATTACCCGTGCCGTCGAGCCATTTGTTTGTCGAAGTGGCAGCCGGTACAAACCTGTTTGCCGTCCCCTGCGTGATGTTATCTGTGTAGAGGGTAAAGTAATTTTGTGTCCCATTGTACCATTGCCAGCTTGCGCCCGAACCGATAGCTGAGCGCGCTCTGGCGGCGGTGAAATATTGGGCAATAGCCCCTTCGGTCAGGTTGTCGGAGGTCATGCCCGCAAATGCCGCATTAAAGCGGGATTGCGACCAAAACATTTTATTTCCCTCGGTGATGTTGTCCGAATATAAGGTAAGCCAGTTCTTAGTCCCATTGTACCACTGGCCGCTTGTGCCTGTGGCAATGGACGGCTCTTTGGCGTTTAACGCGTTTTGTAAATCTGTCTGGGACGATAACGTGCCGGTTATGTTTCCCCATGTTGGCGCGCCGCCTGTGATTGCGGCGATAGTAACAGAGCCGTTGTCATTGGTAATAGTTACGTTAGAGCCGGCGCTGAGGGTATTTAATTTAAACGTGCCGTTGTCGTTGCCGATTAACATCTGTCCCTTAGTCGGGGTTGCCGCCAAACCAGTGCCGCCGGATGTTATAGGTACTATGCCAAGAGAGAACGCGCCGGTTGAGGAGTTGTATGAAAGAGGCCCGGAGGCCAACATCGCCGCCCTTGCCCTGATATCCGTATAATACTTATTAAAAACACCTTCGGTTACGTTGTCGGTTGTGAGACCGTTGATGCTGCCGGTATTATTCGTACCGTTGTCACTTTTAACGACATTCCAGCGCTGAAGGCCGACGCTATAAACCGGTACGCTCTGCGTTAACAGCAAGGCTGTAATCAGTGAAACCGCTATAGAAGTTATCCTCTTCATTATCTCACCCCCGTGCATCTAACCGTCACATAGGGATTCGTCCCGCCACTAAGTGCAACCACGCTGGCGCGTATCCTCTGAACCGGCATATCAACAATTGAAAATGACGCGAATCCCGCGGCAAGCTCGGAGATATTCATACTGTATAACGCCATCGCCATTGGGCTATACTTATTCAGCCGCGACTGGCTGCAATGTGAAGGGTCACATTGATTCCCACTGATGGCCACACTTACGGCGGTTGTTGAGTTATCGGACACATCTATATCGCATGACCATGTCTTGAACTCGTTAATTGTTAACTTAGACAGGTCAACCGGCGCACCATCGCCCGTCTTGTTGTCATTGTATAAGACGAACATCGCCGCGTTAGCAAGCGGTAAAAATATCATCATCATCGAAACGGCTGTTAAAAGTGTTACTATTATCTTTTTCAAAGTTTCATCCTCCTTGTTGGATATCAGTTATATGTGCGGGGCGCGCAGCCCCGTTTTAGTGTCCCCACTTTTTCAGGTATTCTAAAAACAGATTAGCTAACAGGGTAATCAACACCGAACCAATCAGCATGTAGAGTTTAGAAAACATGCCGTTTATGGATTCCTTGAATTGCTTTATCTCTCTTTGGAAGTCCTTTAGTTCCTTCCAGAAATCCTTCAGGTCGCCGTTGAGTTCGTCGAGGGAGTTGTCAAAATGCACGTGTCTTTCGTCCTGGCGTTTCTGGCACTCCCGACATGCCTCCATAGATACGTGTGTATCAGTCATATAACCTCCCTTTGGCTGCCGCGTTATGCGTAAAGCCAGGTCACCTGCTGCGATTTATCCTTGTCAATATCCAGATGGACTAAATTCATGCCAATGCCCATCCTGTCAACGCCGACGGCGATGGCGGCCTTAGACACCAGATACCTTTCATGGCTGCCGCCTATGGCGATGTCCGCGGCAAGCCCCGTTAAGTGTGCCGAATCTGACTTGCCGCCCACCGCCTCGTTGTGTTTGGCGCAGCGGCTGCCGGAGGTTATCCTAAGCGCGATACCGGCTGTCTCCCGAACCTTGTCAAGGGTTGCGACAAGCTCTGGCGAGATGTTGTTAAGGCCGCAGCCACAGCGGCAGGTGAACTCCTCCGGTTTAAAGTATTTCGAGGCTCCATTCTGTGACGCCGTGGGTGTCTGCCCTGCGGCGCTTGTAGTCTGTTCTTTCATAGTTTTTCCCTCCTGATAGTGTTGTTAGCAAAATGCCGTGCATTTCAATGCGTCGTCATCGGCGCCCTGCGAATGGTTTTCCACCCTCAGGGTCTCCAATGCCTTCGCCGCGGTCTCTGGATCTATGAGCTTTGTGAGCTGGCCCATGCACTGGGCCTTGCCCTGTCCCATTCTCAGGAGCGCGTCCTTCTGCTGACTGTCGTTTCTGAATGATTGAAGTGCGTGCTGTCTCTTCAGCCACCGCCTTATGGCGTCCCACTCCGGATGACGAGCAAGCGTGACGACGGCCATTAAGAACTCCTCTGTTGGTATTAACATGCCACTGCCTCCTGTGGTGACTTCCTCAGCTTCCTCATCTTATTCATCGGGGTCATCGTCGTTTGCCGAGGTGTCTGAGTGTTCCACGAAGTTATCGCCGCCTCTGATTCGACGCAGGCGCTCCTCGTAGGTTTCCATCTGGATGGGCTCTTCTGAGTTGGCCGATTTTCTCTTTTCATAAAGATACTGGGCAAGCTCCATGTAAATCTTCGCACGGGTATCTGCCTTCACATCGGGGTCGCGCGCAAGCTCGGCCATTCCAAGCAACGGGTCAACGGCCATCCCCTCAAGGACGCGCCGCGCGTCAACAGTCCTGCAATATGGAGCCGCTGTGTTCATATCATCGTCACTATCAAGCACCGTAGAATCCTTTTCCATAACCCTCCTTTGAGTAGTCTTTAATCTCATGCCCTTATATATATGTCCAAAATTCGCATAAAAGCCCCGTAGAGCCAGCGCTGACGCCACTTTCCTATTCGCATGGGTTTCTTTAAGCACGACTTATGGCAAAAAACGCTACGATATTGTATGAATGATACGAAATTGTAGGGGTGAAATGAACGCAGGAGTCCGTAAGTCGTTGATAATACTACTTATAATATTTATTGCAGAATAACACAGTTTTATAGCTCATATTTGCGTTATGTATTACATGCCATATATATGTAGGGTTGGCAGACCTTGAGGGGGGCAGTTAGCTATTCACTGCCGGGCTACTGCGTATTCAGCATTTCTTTGGCGTATGTCAGGTAGTCGTCGTCTTTTTCCAGCTTGTTATACCATCTTGCGAAGAAGCGCGCGGACTTTTTCCATTGTCCTGTGTGGTACATTAAGTCTGGGATGGGCATAAAGTTTGGATATTTAAAGACCATCATCATAGCGTCGCGTGCGAATGAAACCTTATTGCCCTTGTCCCCGGCGGCAAGGCAGGCGTCCACGATGAAGTATTCCACGTTTTCGTCAAACCCGCCTATTGCCTCTATGACGGGGCGTGTCATTGCACAAAACGCGCTGCTCACATACTTAGGCGATTTATCCTGCGAAGTTATATTATATGGCGTAGTATTAAAATCTATTCCAACGCCCATGTTGTAGGGGGTCAAATCCGGGTTTCTCAGCTCAACGCCGGCAATGCCGCCGCTTAACGCCTCCATCAGGCCGTCGTCCTTGCAGTAGTAGATACCGGGGAGCATAAACAGCACATGTTCACCGGTTGAGACCTCTGCGCCGCGATTGTACAGGACGGCGATGTCGTTGCTCTTACAGTCAACGATTTCCACACCGCTTGTGGCGGCGAGGATAATCTCTTTTACGCTGTCGTCGTTTGCAACGATGATTATTTCGATGTCCTCGTGGTGGCAGTTCAATGAAATTGAATTTAACGTAGTCATCATCGCCAGGGAGTCTTTACCTGATGGGATTACGATACTGATTCTGTTTGGTATTGCGGCATTTTTTAATTCTATTTTGACTGAGGCGTCACGACCTCTGATACCGGCGTCTTTCGTTTCAAAGATAAACGATATGACGTCTAATGCGCGTTCGATTGACTTGCCGTCGAGACGATAGAAGACCCTGTCAACGAATTTATCTGCGGTTTCTTTAATTGCGTCGGGGATGCCCTTTTCGATTGTCTGAAACAGGGCCTCCCAGTTTCCGGCGGGGGAGACGGACTGCGCCACGCCGATGTCTTTATAGTATTCCTCGCCGTTTATGATGTTGTACAGATCAAAGAGCGGTTTTCTGAATGCGAGGGCCTCAACGCCGAGGGTTGTCTTGCCCATGACGACGCAGTAGTCTGAGATGGCAAGGATCTTATACGGGTCATAGGAAAACACCACGACTGCGCCGGGCAGCAGCTCTTCAATTATCTTTTTGATATCCAGAAACGCGGGATAGGTCACTTGGGGGTGCCACTTAAAGACGCACACTAAGTCGGGGCGTTTAAGGTCTTTAAGCATCTCGACCCATACAGAGCGTTCAGTGACAGCGCCCCAGTGGGTGTTGGGCATAAAGGCGATTACTTTTTTATCAACTGGAATAGACAGTTCCTTTTTTATACTTTTCATTGTAGATGGAAGCGTGAATTTTTTTATGGCGTCGTCAATATGTGTATTTCCGATTACGAGAAGTTTATGAAATGAGCACTTATGCTCAAGCAGGGTATCTCTGGTCTGGGCGCCCCAGATGAGATTAGCCATAGAGTATTCGGCGTGGGTGGAGAAATTAAGCATAGGGTTATAGTAATCGCCTTCCTGGAGGGTGATG